>NZ_DATFAV010000326.1:0-13471 GCF_035254145.1 Caulobacter sp.
TTCCAGCGTGAAGCCCAGGGCCGCCGCCGCCCAGCCGGAATAGCTGTTCAGCATCGACACCACGACGGGCATGTCCGCGCCGCCGATCGGGATGATCAGGGTGACGCCGATCAAGAGGCTCAGGGCGAAGATGCCCCAGAAGGCCCAGATGGCCGAACCGCCGCTGACCACCAGCACCACGACCAGGGCCACGATGGCGGCCGCGATCAGGATGTTCAGCAGGTGGCGGGCCGGCAGCAGGATCGGCGCGCCGCCCATGTTGCCGTTCAGCTTGGCGAAGGCGATGACCGAGCCGGTGAAGGTGATGGCGCCGATCGCCAGACCCAGGGACAGCTCGATCAGGCTGTTGAGGTGGATATGGCCGTTCTCGCCCACGATGCCGTAGGCGGCGGGCGTGTAGATGGCGGCCACGGCCACCAGGCAGGCGGCCATGCCGACCAGACTGTGGAAGGCGGCGACCAGCTGCGGCATCGAGGTCATGGCGACCTTGCGGGCGATGACCGCTCCGACCGCGCCCCCGACGGCGACGCCGCCCAGGATCAGGCCCAGGGTCACGACGTCCAGCGCGCCCTGGCTCCACAGGGTGGCCAGGGTGGTGCCGACGGCGATGGCCATGCCGATCATGCCATTACGGTTGCCCGCCTGGCTGGTCACGGGGCTGGACAGGCCACGCAGGGCGAGGATGAACAGCACCCCCGAGACGATGTAGAGAATGGCGGCGAGATTGGCGTTCATGATCTTTGCTCCCCCTCGCGCCGCTTACTTCGACTTCTTCTTGTACATCGCCAGCATGCGCTGGGTGACAAGGAAGCCCCCGAAGATATTGACCGCCGCGAAGGCCGCGGCGATCGCGCCGGCCCCCTTGGAGATCCAGGTCGAGCCGGTGACGGCCTCGCCCGACGCGCCATGCGCGGCGGCCGCGAGGAGAGCGCCGACGATGATCACCGACGAAATGGCGTTGGTCACGGCCATCAGCGGCGTATGCAGCGCGGGCGTCACGCTCCAGACGACGTAGTAGCCGACGAAGATGGCGAGCACGAAGATCGCCAGACGGAACACGGTGGGGTCGACGGCTTCCATTCTTTTTCCTCCTGTCATCCCGGACGCCGCTCGCGGCGATCCGGGATCGCGGCGGGCTCTGGCGCCTGTTGCGGTCCCGGACAGCGGCTGCGCCGCTTCCGGGATGACATCAAAAACCGGCTGCGGTTCAGCCCTTCAAATTCGGATGGACGATCGCGCCGCCGCGGGTGACGACGGCGGCCTGCAGGATCTCGTCCTCGAAGTTGGGGGCGAAGGCGCCCTCCTTCGTCGTGAACAGGGTCGCCAGCGCCATCAGGTTGCGCGAATAGAGCGCGCTGGCGTCGGCGGCGATGCGGCCGGGCAGGTTGGCGTGGCCCAGGATCTTGACGCCGTTGGCGGTGACCACGGTCTCGTTCAGCCTGGCGCCCTCGACATTGCCGCCTTGCTCGATGGCCAAGTCGACCAGGATCGAGCCCGGACGCATCGAGGCGACCTGGGCGGCGCTGACCAGCTTCGGGGCCGGACGCCCCGGGATCAGGGCCGTGGTGATGACGATGTCCTGCTTGGCGATGTGGCTGGAAACCAGTTCGGCCTGCTTGGCCTGGTATTCCTTGGACATCTCCTTGGCGTAGCCGCCGGCGGTCTGGGCGTTCTTGAACTCCTCATCCTCGACGGCCAGGAACTTGGCGCCCAGCGACTCGACCTGCTCCTTGGTGGCCGGACGCACGTCGGTGGCGGTGACCACCGCGCCCAGGCGGCGGGCCGTGGCGATAGCCTGCAGGCCGGCGACCCCGACGCCCATGATGAACACCTTGGCCGCGGCCACGGTGCCGGCGGCGGTCATCATCATCGGCAGGGCCTTGCCATAGGCCTCGGCGCCCTCGATCACGGCGCGATAGCCGGCGAGGTTGGCTTGGCTGGACAGCATGTCCATCACCTGGGCGCGGGTGATGCGCGGGATGAACTCCATGGCGATCGCCGTCGCGCCGGCCTTGGCCAGGGCGTCCAGCGTCTCCTTGTCCTGGTAGGGATTGAGGGCGGCGGCGACGATGGCCCCGCTCTTCAGGGCCGCGATCTCGGCGGCCTCGGGTGCGCGCACCTTGAACAGGACGTCGGCGTCCTTCAGGGCGTCCTTGGCCGTCTTGGCGATCTTGGCGCCAGCGGCTTCGTAGTCGGCGTCGAGATAGGACGCAGCCGTCCCCGCCCCCGCCTGCACCACCACCGAGAAGCCGGCCGCGCCGAGCTTCTTGACGGTTTCAGGCGTAGCGGCGACCCGCGTCTCGTTGGCGCGGGTTTCTTTCGTGACGGCGATGACGGCCATCGGCATACCCCTCCCCAGGGCGCTGTTTCCTCATCAGGATGAGGCGCTCTGTAGGGGATAGTCTTGCCTCTTGTCGAGGCATGACGTGCGCGTCAGGGAAAGATTATGCCGATGTCCACCGGTGTCAGTGGGCCGAGACGGGCTTTTCGCGCAGCAGAACAACGCCCAGGGCCAGCAGCACGACGGCGGCGATAGCGCTACCAAGGAAGCCGGTCGGGGTGCAGAACAGCAGGGTGATGAACAGCAGCAGGACCGCGGCGCTCAGCGAGCCCCACTTGGTCATCTTGCCGAACGCGGCGTAGGTCGAGGCTTGCTCGTGGATGTCCATCTCACCGCGGTGATAGTCGCCGGCCATGTGTCGTCCTTGGTAAAAACGGGAATAGATCGAGTTCGCCCGATACAACGAGGGGCGCGAAGGCTCAAGGGTGCGTATCGCCCCACCCCTCCGATGCGAACCGCGCGCGCACGGCCTCGACGGCCTGGTCGACCGTGATGTCGGCGATTCGCCCCTCCCCGCCGTCCAGGCGCGAGAGCCAGCGCGAATAGGCCGGCACGGGCGCCGTGCCCATCAGGCCCACGCACGGCGCGCCCACGGCGGCGGCGACGTTCAGCGCGCCGGAATCGTTGCCCAGGAACCCCGCCGACAGCGAGATCAGCGCCGCCGACTGGTCCAGGGTCAGGTCGCAGGCCACGACATTGTTCGGCAAGCTCCCGATCGCGTCCCGCGCGCCTTGCGCCTCGTGCGGACCGCCGATCCAGAACACCGTGCCGAACAGGTCGGAGAGACGCTCGGCGGCTTGCGCGAACCGCTCGGCCGGCCAGGTGCGCGCCGGCTCGCTGGCGCCGATCCCGAGGCTGAGCCAGGGGCCGGGCTTGTCGGCGTACTTGGCCTTCACCGCCGCGACCGCCTTGGGATCCAGCTTCAGCGCCGGCTCGCGGCTGACCACCGTCAGGCCATGGGCCTTCTCGAAGGCCTCCAGCTTGTCGATCCGGTGGGCGGGACGCATGGACTTCGGGAGATACGGCCCCGTGGTCAGGAAGGTCTCCTGACCGTGCCCCAGGCCAAAGCCCCGGCGCTCAGGCACGCCGGCCAGGAAGGCGGCGATGGCGGGGCGGTCGATCTTCTCCAGGATCCAGACCGCGCGCGGCTTCTGCGCCCGGCAGAGGCGATAGAAGTCGATGACTTCACGCACGCCCTTGAGCCTGCCCTTGTGGTTCGGGGCGTGCAGCACCCGCGCGACGGTCGGCTCGGCGGCCAGCACCTCGGCCGCGCGGCTGGCCGGCCGAGCCACCAGCACCACCTGCCCCTCCGGCGTCGTCGCCGCGATCGCCCGGATGGTCGGCAGATGCCACATCAGGTCGCCGATCCCGCGATCGGGCGTGTAGACGAGGACGGGGCCGGGGGCGGTGCTCAAGGGGAATGGGTCTCCATCGCGGAAACCCCTCTCTCATGGAGAGAGGGAGGGACCCGCCGCGAAGCGGTGGGAGGGTGAGAGGGTAAACCTTCTCAGAACCTGGCTCGGCGTACCAACGATCAGGCCATGGCGAAAGCTTGGCCGCACGGGAGGACTGAGGTTTTCCGGCCAATGGCGAAACCACTCACCCTCCCACCGCCGCAGGCGGTGGGCCCCTCCCTCTCTCTCAGAGAGAGGGATCTTTAACCCCACCCCGCCAGCAGTCCCCGCAGCCCCGCGACGAAGGCCAGGGGCTGGTCGATCATCACGTGGTGATCCGCGTCGGGCAGAGGCAGCAGCAGCACGTCCTTGGGCATTTGCTCGATCATGTAGTCCAAGGTCTCGGCGTGCATCAGGTTCGATCGTTCCCCCCACATCAGGGCGGCGGGACAGGCGATCTCCGGCAGCAGCATCCCCAGGTCCGGCATGCGGAAATTGTGCCAGAGATCGGGATCGAACTTCCAGGTCCAGCCGCCGTCGACGTCCTTCAGCGAGCGGCGGGCGATGAAGTCGGCGATGTAGAGATTCTCGCACGGTTGCGGCGGCGCCAGGCGAAAGCGCGCCAGGGCCTCCTCCAGGGTCGGGTAGACGCGCATGCCCAGGCCCGAGCGCGGCGGCGGGCCCTTCCAGCGCTTCTCGGGCGGCTGGATGCTGCTGTCGACCAGGATCGCCCCGCGCAGCCGTTCGGGATGACGGGCGGCGCAGTAGAGGGTGGGAAAGCCGCCGAACGAATGTCCGACGACGATCGGCTTGACCCCGCCCGCCTCGAGGTCGGCGGCCTCGACGGCCGAAAAGATCTCCGCCGCGAACAGCTCGGCGCTGTAGGCCTCGCGCCAGTCGCTGCCGCCCATGCCCGACCAGGAAATGGCCGCCACCCGCCAGTCTTGGGCGAAGAACGGCGCGATGAAGCTCCACCAATCGGCGTGGGCGCCGTTGCCGTGCAGGAACAGCAGGCCCGGCTTGCCGACCTCGCCCCAGGTCAGGAGCTCGATGTTCGCGCCCTCGACCGCGATCGTCGAGCGCTCGGGCGCCTGGGCGATGGCCCCGTCGAACCAGGCTGGCGCGGGCGGGGCCTGGCCCTTGAACGGCGCGAGAAGAGAGGCCGGGGCGGCCTGATCGTCGGCCATGCTCAAGCCTCGTCCTTGTAGGCCAGCTCGCCGGGGCGGGGCTTGCGCGGGCTGAGCGCCTTGAAGACGCCGGTGCCGGTGATCAGGGTCCGGTCGCCGGCCCAGATGCGGCCGCGCACGGTGAACAGCAGATCCTCCTCGCCGATCAGCTCGCCCTCGCCCTCCACCCAGTCGCCCAGCTTGGCGCCCGACAGGAAGTCGCACATCAGCCGCACCGTGACCCAGCTGTAGGACTTCTGCAGCGAGATGATCCGGCCCCAGGCCATGTCGGCGAAGCTCATCAGCATGCCGCCGTGGCAATTGCCCAGGCCGTTGGTGTGGTGCTCCTCGACCCTGAACGCCAGGCGCGCCTCGCCGGGGCCCTCGCGCTGCTCGAACAGGGGCCCGATCTGGCGGCCGAAGCCACGCGACCAGTTGAGTTGCGAGAAACCTTCGGGAATGGCGGCGGTCTGGGCGTCTGTCAGGTCGTCGGACATGGGGTCAGGCTAACGAGCGTTTGAAAAAAGGAAAGCCTTCCGTAAGGACGCGCCCGCGGCCGGTGTCTAACCTTTCGAAACGGACAAAGGGCTGGCCAAAAGGGCCGGGGAGCGGATGGGCCGAGACCACGACGACTTCGCCGCCTGGCTGGCGCCGCATCTGCCGATGCTGCACCGCACGGCGCGCGCCTTCGCGGAGCCGGCGGACCAGCACGACCTGTTGCAGGAGCTGACGCTGGCCCTGTGGAAGGCGCGTCCCCGGTTCCGCGACGAGAGCGCGGCCGCGACCTTTCTCCACCGCGTGGCCCACAACGCCGCCCTGACGTGGCGGCGCGGCGAAGGCCGCCGGCGGCTACGGGGCGTGGCGGTCGAGGCCGAACTGCTGGTCCGCGACGCCGGAACCGATCCCCAAGGCCCGTTGCTGGAGCGGCTCTACGCGGCGATCCGCCGCCTGTCTCCCGTGGAGCGGTCGCTGATCCTGCTGTCGCTGGACGGCGTCCCCTATGACGAGATCGCCCGCCTGCACGGCCTTTCGCAAGCCAATGTCGGCGCGCGGCTGACCCGCCTGCGCCAACGGCTCGCCACTCAGGTGAAGGAGGACGCCGATGGACTTTGAGCGCCTCGAACAGGTCTGGCGGTCGGAGGCCAACCGCCCTTCCGACAAGCTTCAGGCCCGACTGACGGAGGAACTGATGACATCGCTAAAGACCCGCGAGCGGACCGAAGGCCTCCTGGCCCTGATCCCACTTGCGACCATGAGCCTCTTCACCGTGGTGGCCGTCGTGGCCGTGCTGCGGGCAGGAGACGCCTTTCGCGGTTGGCCGGGCATGGGCGTTCTAGGTTTCTGCTGGATCGTGATGATCCTGGTGGGCTGGTTCGGCTTTCGCGCCCGGCCGCGCGAGGTCGACCGCCCGCTGCGCGACGTGGTGGCCAGGCGGCTGGACCAGAACCGCTTGGAGCGCCGGCACTTCCACACCTTCTGGCTGATGACGCCGGTGTTCTTCCTGCCGATGGGCATGGTGCTCCAGCGCCTGCACGACGAGGGACGGATCAACACCGCGGCCGGCTGGCTGGCCCTAGCGGTCTGCGCCGTCGCGGTGGCCGCCAGCCTGGGCTGGAACACGGCCCGCTACTATTGGGTGATGAAGCCCGAGCAACGGCGGCTCGAGGAACTGCTTAGGGAGTATGAGGGGTAATCCCACTCCTCCCCAATACCGCCGTCATCCCGCGCATGAAGCGCGGGATGACGGTTGAAGTTAGAGCCCCACCGCCGCCAGCGCCGCCCGCTGCCGCTCGGCCACCGCCTCTTCCGAGAACCCCTCCAGCGAGGCCTCGAACAGCCGCTTCCAATTGTGCCGCGCGCCCAGGTGCAGGAACGCCGCGCCCAGGCCGATAGCGGCGCGGTCCATGAACACGAACTCGCGCGGGATGGTGACGCCGCCGACCGCCTTCAGGGCCTGGCGCACCTTGAAGGCCTCGCGGCGGCCGTATTCGCCAGGCGGGACGTCATCGGCGACGGTGCGCTCGCGGTCGTCCAGCAGGGGGCCGTAGATGAAGCGGGCCCAGACGTTCAGGGTGTCGACCAACTCGTCGGTCAGCCCTTGGAAGCCCCAGGTGCGATAGGCCTCCATCTGCTCGGCGCGGTCGTCGTTGGACAGGGCGCGATAGAGCCGCACGACCCCGGCCACGAACTTCGGCGGGAAGATCCGGATGCAGCCGAAGTCCAGCAGATTCAGGTGCGCCGCGCCCTCTCCCCCGAAGGTGTAGTTCCCCAGGTGCGGGTCGCCGTGGATGATGCCCAGATGGGTCATCGGGCTCCACCAGGCCTCGAACAGCAGGGCGGCGATACGGTCGCGGACCTCCTGCGGGGCGCTCTTGAAGGCCAGCAGTCCCTGCCCGTCCAGCCAGGTCATCGACAGCAGGCGCCCCGTGGACAGCTCCGGGACCGGCGTCGGCGTGCGGATGTCCTCGCGGCTGGCGAAGAAGGTCCCATAGAGGGCCATCAGCCTGGCCTCGCGCCCGTAGTCCAGCTCCTCGCGCAGGCGGTCGCCGATCTCGACGATCATCTCGGACGGGTCGATGGAGCCATCCATGCGCTTGAAGAGGTTGATCAGGGCGCGCAGCTGGCCAAGGTCGCTTTCGACCGCGCTCTGCATGTCCGGGTATTGCAGCTTCACCGCCAAGGCGCGGCCGTCGTGGGCGGTGGCCCGGTGCACCTGGCCCAGCGAGGCGGCGGCCGCGGCCTCGTGCTCGAAACTGGCGAACTTCGACACCCAGTCCGGCCCCAGCTCGGCGGCCATGCGTCGGCGCACGAACGGCCAGCCCATGGCCGGGGCGTTGGTCTGCAGCTCGGCCAGCTCCTTTGCGAACTCGGGCGGCAGCAGGTCCGGCACCGTGGCGAACATCTGCGCCGCCTTCATCAGCGGCCCCTTGAGGCCGCCCAACGCCGCCTTCAGCGCCTTGGCGTTGCGGGCGTTGGCGTCGTCGCCGGCGAAGACGCGGTTGGCGCCGTAGGAGACGGCCGCCCCGGAAAGCCCGGCGCCGACCTTGGCGAAGCGGGAGAGCCGGCCGGAGAGGCGGTCGCGTTCGGGGTCGTTACGGTCGTCGGCCATCTTAAATCCTCCCCCCAGCGGAGGAGGTGTCGGCGCAGCCGACGGAGGGGGAGGAGGCCGGGCCAGGACAACTGCCCCCTCCGGCGCTCCGCGCCACCTCCCCCGCTGGGGGGAGGATTTGCGACCGTGACGGCGTCACACCAGCGCCTCGAACTCGTCCACCAGCCGTTCCAGCTGCGCGCAGCCGGCGGCCCAGAACGCCTTCTCGCGCGGGTTCAGGCCGAACGGCGCCAAGGCCTCGACATAGGTCTTGGTCCCGCCGGCGGCCAGCAACTGCTCATAGAGCGGCGCGAACTTGACCGGATCCTCGCGGCGCTTCTCCATCAGGCCGCGCACCAGAAGGTCCCCGAACGCATAGGCGTAGACGTAGAACGGCGCGTGGCAGAAGTGGCTGACATAGGCCCAATAATGCTCGTAGCCCTCATTGAGCTTCACGGCCGGACCGAGACTTTCGCCCATCACTTCCAGCCACAGGCCGCCGATCTGGTCGGGCGACAGCTCGCCCTCCAGCCGGGCCTCGTGGAACCGGCGCTCGAAGCGGTGGAAGGCGATCTGGCGGACCACGGTGTTGAGCCCGTCCTCGATCTTCCCCGCGAGAAGCCCCTTGCGGTCCTCCGGCGTCGCCTCGGCCAGCAGGCGGTCGAACACCAGCCCTTCGCCGAAGATCGAGGCCGTCTCGGCCAGGGTCAGGGGCGTGTCGGCCAGCAGGGTGCCCAGCGGCTGGCACAGGGTCTGGTGCACGGCGTGGCCCAGCTCATGGGCCAGGGTCAGTACGTCACGCCGCTCGCCCATGTAGTTCATGAACACGAAGGGATGGCGGTCGGCGGTGACCGGATGGGCGAAGGCGCCCGACTGCTTGCCCGGACGCGGGCGGGCGTCGATCCAGGGCTGGATAAAGAAGGTCCGGGCCGTGTCGGCGAACTTGGGCGCCAGGTCCTGGAAGCTCTCCAACACCATGCCCTTGGCCTCGTCCCAGGCGTAGGCGCGGGGGGCGGCGGCGGTCAGCGGCGCGTTGCGGTCCCAGTAGTCCAGGCTGTCGCGGCCCATGACCTTGGCCTTGAGCGCGTAATAGCGGTGCGACAGGCGCGGATAGGCCTCGACCACCGCCTGCTCCAGGGCGTCGACGGCGTCGGCGTCGACCTCGTTGGCCAGGTGGCGCGACTGGGCGGGCGTCTCGTAACGCCGCCAGCGGTCCTCGACCTGCTTCTCGAAGGCCAGGGTGTTGAGCACCAGGGCCTGGTTCGAGGCGCGCTCGTCCAGCGCCCTGGCCAAGCCCTCGGCGGCGGCCTTGCGGCGCGCGACGTCGGGGTCGGAGAGGCGGTTCAGCGCCTCGGCGAGGGTCAGGCTCTCGGGCCCCACCTGAACGGTGAGCTTGGCCAGGGTCTCGTCCCACAGGCGGACCCAGTTGGCGACGGCCGGGGCCTTGTCGACGATGAAGCGCTCCAGCTCCGGCGACAGCTCGTGCGGCCGCGACAGACGCACGCGGCGCAGCCAAGGCGCCCAGCGGGCGCTCGGCGGAAAAGCTTCGAGCGCCTTGGCGATCTCGCCGTCCTCGAGCTGGTTCAGCTCCAGCGTGAAGAACAGGCTCTCGGCGGCGATCTGCGAGGAGCGGGCGCGAAGGTCGGCCTCGAACTTGGCCCAGGCCGGATCGTCGCGCGCCACCGAGGCGGCGAGCCCCGCATAGGCGCCGACGCTCCACAGGCCGTTGGTGGCCTGCTCGTAGAGGGTGATCCCGCGATCCAGCAGCACGCCCAGGCGCTGGGGCTCCTTGCGGGCCTCCAGGAACATCCCTTCCAGCGAGGCCAGCTCGTCATTGGCGGCCTTGGCGGCTGCGAGGTCGGTCTCGATCCGGGGGTCGTCGCGACCGACATAGAGGTCGGCGAGATTCCATTCGGGTGGGGCGTCGGGCTTGAAGGGCGCGTTCATGGTTCAGCAGATAGGCCTGCGCCCCACACGCGCGCAATGCGTCACACGTCCGGATGGCGTTTCTTGATGGCCGTCGGCGCGACGGTCTTCCACGCGCCGCGCAGAAGGCCCGCCAGCTCGTCCGCCTCGATCGCCGCCAACCGCACCAGCACGGCGGGGTAGTTCCGGTAGTGATCGTCGGTGAAGAACCGGTCGGGCGCGGCCTCCAGCAGCATCTCCTTCGTCTCCCTCGTACAGCGGATGGCGAGAACGCCGGGAACCAGGACGCGCTTGGCCTTGGGCGCGGGACGGGCCAGGTAGCCCCAGGCCAGACCCTTGCCGCCAACCTCGAAGCCGACCTGTCCGGTCTCGTTCGCGCCGCCGGTGACCTCGGGCAGCGCCAGGGCCAGCTTGGCCGCGGCCTCCATGTCAATCAGCCCGTCCTCCCCGTAAGAGCTTGTTAAGCCTAAACCTTAAGGTTCGAGACACCTCTGCGAAAGCCGGTGTTTACCCCGCGAGTGTATCACTCTGAACCAACAAGAGCCCCGCTCCACGTGGGCGTGGCCGGTTCTGGTGGATGTGCCCAATGACCAAGACGGTGCTCGTCGTCGATGACGACCCGACCCAACGTCGGTTGATCCAGGCCGTGCTCGAGCGCGAAGGCTTCGCGGTCTCGCACGCCGAGAGCGGCGACGCGGCGATCGGCTACCTGACCTCGGGCGCGCCGGCCGACGTGATCCTGCTGGACCTGGTCATGCCCGGCCTGTCGGGCCTGGACGCGCTGAAGGAAATGCGCGCGCGCGGCTTTTCGCAGCCCGTCATCGTGCTGACCGCCACCGGCGGCGTCGACACCGTGGTCAAGGCCATGCAGGCCGGCGCCAGCGACTTCTTCATCAAGCCGGCCAGCCCCGAACGGATCACCGTCTCGATCCGCAACGTCCTGTCGATGGGCGACCTGAAGGGCGAGGTCGAGCGCCTGACCAAGCGCGCGGTCGGCAAGACCACCTTCAGCGATCTGATCGGCGCCTCTCCGGCCATGAGCCTGGTCAAGCGCATCGGCGAGCGCGCCGCCAAGAGCGCCATCCCCGTTCTGATCACCGGCGAAAGCGGCGTCGGCAAGGAGCTGATCGCCCGCGCCGTGCACGGCAGCTCCGATCGCGCCGGCAAGCCCTTCGTGGCCGTCAACTGCGGCGCGATCCCCGAGAATCTCGTGGAGTCGATCCTGTTCGGCCACGAGAAGGGCAGCTTCACCGGCGCCACCGACAAGCACCTGGGCAAGTTCAAGGAAGCCGACGGCGGCGCCCTGTTCCTCGACGAGGTTGGCGAGCTGCCGCTGGACATCCAGGTCAAGCTGCTGCGCGCCCTGCAAGAGGGCGAGATCGACCCGATCGGCTCCAAACGCTCGCTGAAGGTCGACGTCCGGATCATCTCGGCCACCAATCGCGACCTGCAGCAGGCGGTCGCGGCCGGCCGCTTCCGCGAGGATCTCTATTACCGCCTGAACGTCTTCCCGATCGAGGCTCCGTCCCTGCGCGAACGCCGCGAGGACATCCCGGCGCTCGTGGAGGCCTTCATCCGCCGTTTCAACGTCGAGGAAGGCAAGCGCGTCATCGGCGCCGCCCCCGAAACGCTGCAACTGCTGAGCGCCTTCGACTGGCCGGGCAACGTGCGCCAGCTGGAGAACGCGGTCTATCGCGCCATCGTCCTGGCCGACGCGCCCTATCTGCAGCCCTACGATTTCCCGGCCATCTCGGGCCTGGCCGCGCCGATCGAGGCCGCCGCTCCGCCGCCCTCTCCGGCCGCCATGCTGCAGGCCGCTCACGCCGCCATGGCCGCTCCGGCCGCCGAGGCGCCGGTGCGCATCCTCGACGACCGCGGCCACCTGCGGACCCTGGAGGAGATCGAGCGCGACCTGATCCAGCACGCGATCGACGTCTATGCCGGCCACATGAGCGAGGTGGCCCGCCGCCTCGGCATCGGCCGCTCGACCCTCTACCGCAAGGTCCGCGAGCAGGGCATCGAAGTCGACATGAAAGAGGCCGGCTGAACCATGGCGAACACCGACACCGAACACGCGCCGGACGGCCGCGTCGTCCCGACGCCGCTGATGATCTTCCGCCCGGTCTCGCGAGAACAGCGCCTGAAGACGCTGCTGAAGCCGGTTCGCCCGGTCGGTAAGCTGCCGCGGCGGTAGGCTCGGGTACTTAGTTCGAAGCCCATCTCAAGACCCTCGTCATCCCGGCCGTAGCGAAGCGGAGAGCCGGGACCCAGGGCCGCCGCACTGCGCTCCGCCCCTGGGTCGGCTTCGCCGCCCGGGATGACGAGATCGATGATCTTCGGTCGTTGGCTAACTAGTGCCCCGCCGCCACGCTCAGGCGCTCTTCGTCCTGGGCTTCGGCGCTGGGCGCTTCGGCGTTCGGCGCGTCCAGGCGGATCCAGCCCGGGCCCGAGCGGCGCGTCAGGCCTTCCATCTCCATCGCCTCCAGCTCGCGGCCGACGGTCGACGGCGTCACGGGACGGCTCCAACGGTGATCCAGCTGGCGGGCGATCTCGGCTTCGTTGAGGCCCGGCGCCTGGCCCAGAGCCATCAGGATCATGTCGCGGGTGGTGCGCCCACGACGGCCGCGGCGGCCCGGCGTGGGCGGGGCGAAGGCGGCCGACTCGCCCGACGTAAGCCGTTCGGACATGCCCGCCTGCTTCAAGGCGTCGAGGGCCAGCACGATCGCGCGCAGCTCGCTCTCGAACGGCGCCTGGGCGCGCCGCTGAGCCTCGATCATGCGGTTTTCCAGCTCCGTCTTGCGGCGCAGCAGCAGTTGATAGGTGGTCGCCATCGTCCCTAGTCCGCAGAATGGCGAGGCTCGCCCGGCGCGCTGCGCGCATCGAACGCGGGTCGCTGTGAGCGGACGACCCGAACCCCACGTCAGTTAGGATATTAACTTGTTACAATTGTTCAGATTTTCCGCGCGTATGATTACCAGCGCCTTAACGGGCGCCAGCGAACGACAGTTTTTGGTAAGCCTTTGAGACAAAATCCCAAGTCGAGGCAATAAAATTTCACCCGCCTACCGGGTCCAGGGTCGAGGGCGCCCCGGCGGCTCGCCCCATGCGGGCGCCATAGCGGAAACCGTCAGTCCTCGGCGTCGTCATCGGCCCGCTTGTCGGGCCTTGCGGAGCGGCCAAAGCCCTTCCCGCGCCGCATGGGGCCGCGGCTGTTCTCGCCCTTGGCCTTGGCGGCGATCTCTTTCAGCTTGATGGCCTGGTTGCCCGACAGGGCCTGGCCGCGCGCGCCCTTCTCGGGATCGGCGAAGGCCCGGCCGTAGGTCTCGACGCGCTGGGCGACGCTGGTCAGGAACTCGCCCTCCCATTCGGAGAGCTCGACGCCGGCCTTGTCGGCGGCGCGACGAGCGCGCTTGAGGGCGTTCAGCGCGGCCCGCTTGGCCTGTTCCTTGGGATTGGGCGGCTTGGCGCGCATGGGGTCAGCCTAACGCGCGGATCCCGTAGCGCAAAATCCTCCCCCCGGCGGGGGAGGTGTCGGCTCGAAGAGACGACGGAGGGG
>NZ_DATFAV010000327.1:0-2186 GCF_035254145.1 Caulobacter sp.
CGGAGATAGACCCCATGTCAGGACGACCCTTGGCCCTCCGGTTTGGGTGCTGGGCCGCGGCGCTGTTGGTGGCTTGCCCAGCGATGGCCTGGACCAAAGCCCCGGCGGCGGCGGTTGCCGCGCCGGCCGGTCAGGCCGTCATTCAGACCGACGACATCGGGCGGTTCTGGATCGCCTATGACGCGGTGCGAGCGGCGAAGGATCGCCCGACCAGACTTGCTCTGTTCCAGAAGCTCTATCTCGATCCCGCGACCCCGGGCCTGCGCACGTTGATGGCGGCGCGGCGCTACACGCTCGAGCAATATGTCGACGCGATCGAACGCTGGCCCAAATTCTGGGACTCGATCCGACCCTTGACCGGCCGCGCCCGGGAAGCGGCCGGGCCGCTCGCTAAAGACCTCGCCGCCTTCCGGGCGATCTATCCCGAGATGAGGCCCGCCAGCATCACCTATGCGATCGGCGTGCTGCGGACCGGCGGCACGACCCAGGGCGGCATGGTGCTGATCGGCGCCGAGATCGCCCTGGCCGACGCGAGCGTCGACGTGTCCGAATTGCCCGAGCCGATGCGCACCCGGCTTGGCGCGTTCTTCGCGACCGCGCCCTTCACCAACAACGCTCAGAACAACATCCACGAATACGTCCACACTCAGCAGGAGGATTCGAGCGACAGCCTCGCCGCCCGCGTGGCCTATGAGGGGGTGGCGGAGTTCGTCGCCGAACGGGTGACGGGCCGCCGCCCTCCTTTGAAGCTCTACGTCTATGGCCCGGCCCACCGCGTCACGGTGCGCGACCAGTTCCGCACCGACATGGCCAAGACCGACTGGCGTGATTGGCTCTACAACAGCAACGACAACGTCTTCGGCGTGTCCGACATGGGCTATTTCGTGGGCTATGAGATCGCACGGGACTTCTACGATCGCGCGATCGACAAGCGCGCCGCCCTCCGTTTGATGATCCAGCTGCGCTACGCCGACGACAACGCCGTGCGCGCCTATATCGCGCAATCCGGTTATCTAACGGACGATGCGGCTAGAGAGTCTCAGTGAGCCTGTCACCCAGCGGCACAGTTGCCTCCTCGGAGGCTGCGGCTGGCTTTCGACGCTCTCCCAGCGCCTGCTGGATGACTTAGCCATACGGGCGCAATCCTGAGAAGGTTCGGACGCGCAGAAGCGATACGGAGGCGATGATGAAGATACTGCTCGGCGCTTTGGCGCTGCTCGGCTTGGGGGCGCCGGCGATGGCGCGGAGCGATCCGGCGATCCAGGCGGTGCTGACGCGCTTCAACAACGACGAACATACCGACCTGAAAGGCGTCGTGGTGCTGCGCGACGGGCGGGTCGTTGGCGAGCGCTATTACAATGGCGAAACGGCCGAGACGCTTCACGACATCCGCTCGGCCGGCAAGAGCATCACTGCGCTGCTGATGGGCGTAGCGATCGACCGGGGCCAGATCCGCAGCGTTGAGGACCCCGTCGCGCGCTACTGGCCCGAAGCCAAGGGCAGCGCGATCGGAGACGCGGCCTTGCGCGATGTGCTCACCATGCGCTCGGGCCTGGCGGCGTTCGACGACGATCCGGCCTCGCCGGGCCAGGAGGACCACATGGACGAGGCCGCCAGCCCGCCGGCCTTCGTGCTCTCACTCCCCCGGGACGATCCGCCGGGAACGCGCTATCGCTACAACTCGGTCACCGCCTATGTCGCCGGCGTGGTGGTGGCGAAGGCCACCGGTGGAACGCTTGAGCACTTCGCGCGCGTCGCGCTGTTTAAGCCCCTCGGCGTCACCCGCTGGATCTGGGCGGCCGACGCGGCCGGCTACACGAAGGGTCAGGGCAATCTGTCGCTGACGACCCGCGATCTGGCCAAGATCGGGGAGATGGTGCGCAGTGGCGGGCTGTACCACGGTCGCCGGGTCGTCAGCGCGGCCTGGCTGCGCGAGGCCCTGGCACCGAAGGTCGCGATCGGCGACAGCGATCCCTATGCCGATGGCTACGGCTACTTCTGGTACGCTAAGACCCGCCAGGTCCAGGGCAAGCCGGTGACGGTCTCGTTCGCGTCGGGCAACGGCGGCAACAAGATCTACGTGGTCCCGGCTCGCCATCTCGTCGTCGCCATTACCTCCAGCGCCTACGGCTACGGCTATGGACAACGTCGATCCGAGGCTATCCTGAAGGCGATCCTCGATGCCT
>NZ_DATFAV010000328.1:0-10865 GCF_035254145.1 Caulobacter sp.
CCTCAAGGCGGCGGACGATACATCCGCGTGAATATCACGCAAGCGGTCGAGTCGGGGGCTCTACCCCTCGTCGTCCTTGGTTTTTAGGCTCTTGAGCGCCGAAAAAGGGGAAAGTTCGACCGGTTCGGGGGGCTGAACGAAGACCGCGCCCGGCTTGCGCGGAAAGGGATCCAGCTCCAGCGCCAGATGCTCGACCACGTAACCGGATACGTCGATCGTCTCGCCTTCCAAGACGTCGGGCGGATCGTCGCCATCCGGATCCGCGCCCAGGTCGCCGAACTCCTCCTGCGGAGCGTTCTGGCTGTTGGCCGGCAGAACCCGCAGGTCGAAGCGGGCGTCGATCGGGGTTTCGAAGTCGTCGGCCGTCGCGCTGCAGACCTGGACCACCCGGGCGCGCAGCACGCCGGAGACCTCGGCGCCGTCCAACCAGGAGGTCAGGAACACTTCGGCGCTCAGCGCCTCCAGGCTGACGAGGCCAAGTTGCTTGGCGATGGCCTTGCGCTGTTCGGCGGTGGGCTCGAGACGCAGCTTGACGGCGCCACGGTCAACCTGGGCCAGCGGGATCTCGCACGGCCAGGGCGCGGTCACGGGTTCGGCCAAGTCACATCTCCTTGCAGCAAGGCCTCCAGCGACTGATCCGCGAGCGCCTTTCGGGTCTTGATCACATAGGCGCTCAGAGCCGCCACGTCGCCCTCGCCCCTTTCTTCGAACGCGGTGCGCGCCAGGAAGTCGACGACCGCCGTCGTGTCCGGCGGGCTCGCCACCGCCTCGTCATAGGCCTTCAGGCGGCCATAGAAGGCGCCGGCCAGCTTCTTCATCTTCTTGCCGACCGAGGTGTCGGCCACGCCGATTTCGCGGAAGGCGTCGTCCAGGCCCTTCACATAGGAATCGAACACGGCCTGGGACACCTCGCCCGCCGCCTCGCCGTGGCCCTTCAACCGTTCGATCAGGAAGATCACGTGCAGGCTGAACAGCTCGAAGCGGCCCTCCATCGAGTCGCGGACGCCGAAATCGCGATAAAAGACCGGCGCGCGCGCCTGCGCGACCGCCGAGGCGTACAGCTTGGCGCCCGCCGCCTTGGCGGGCCTGGGCTTCAGCCATCGATCCAGAAACATTGAAACGCCTCGATTTCGCCGCGACATCCCGCTATGCGCGGGGTCCGCTTTCACGCGGGCATTGAACTAAGCTCCCGCGGGCGATAGGTCAAAGTCTGCATTTTTCCGGTTCGGAGCCTTGATGTCTCGCCCCGCCGTTTTCGCCGCCGCCGTTCTGGCCCTGGCCTCCGCCACCTCGGCCTGTACGCCGTTGACGAGCTATTCGGGCTTCCAGGCCATCGAAGCCAAGCCCGCCGACATGAAGGTCGGCGAGGACAGCAAGTCGACCCTGATGGAAAAGCTGGGCTCGCCGTCGGCCGTTTCGACGTTCGATCCCAACACCTGGTACTACATCTCGCAGACGACCGACCGGGTGGCCTTCTACATGCCGCGGGTGATCAAGCGCGATGTGGTCGCCATCAAGTTCAATCAGGCCGACGAAAAGGTCGCCTCGGTGAACACCTACACGCTGAAGGACGGCAAGGTGATCGCCTACAACGGTCGCGAAACCCCGACCCGTGGCCGCGAGATGACCATCCTCGAGCAGTTGCTGGGCAACGTCGGCCGTGGCGGCATGCTTCCGCAGGACGACCAGGCTCCGGGCCAACGCCCAGGCGACCGCCGCTAACAGGCGTCCCAATTCAAGAATTCGACGAGCCGTCCGCCGCAAGGCGGGCGGCTTTTCTTATTTCGCGCCCACGGCGACCGCCACACCCCAAGTCACCCTGGCGCGTTTACTGTGAATTCAAAATTGACCATCCTGGGACGGACAGAATGTCGCATCCTCAACACTCCATAAACCGAGCTTGAGCGATCATTGGATTCTTATCGCTACAGACATCGGCGATGCGAATTCACGGAGGCGAAGGGAGGCGCGCTGTGGAGACAACAGATCTTCGTGCGCTGTCCGTTCTGCTCGTCGACGACAACGCCAACATGCGCAAGGTCATCACCGCCATCCTGAAGGCGGCGGGGGTCCGCAAGATCCACGAGGCCGACGACGGCCTGAGCGCCCTGCGAATCTTCCAGTCCCACGAGATCGACATCATCTTCACGGATCTGGTGATGCAGCCGGTCGATGGCTTGGCGTTCGTCAAATGGGCGCGCACCTCGACCGCCAGCCCCAACCCCTATGTCCCGATCATCATGATGACCGGCCACGCGACCCAGCGCACCTTGAACGAGGCGCGCATGGCGGGGATCACCGAGTTCCTGGCCAAGCCGCTGACGGCCCGCACCGTGATGCACAGGATCAACGAGATCATCAACAATCCCCGCCCCTTCGTCCGGGCCAAGGAATATTTCGGCCCATGCCGACGGCGGCGGATCGATCACGACTTCGCCGGCGCCGACCGACGCGGGACCCGGCGCGCGGGGGCGCTGGTCCCGGTGCGGGACGCCATGGCCGAGATGGATCCCGAAGACGTCTACTGACACGCGGGCCGCCGCCAAAGGAAAACGCCCCGGAGTCTCCTCCGGGGCGTTCCAGTTTTCGGCCTTTCGCTTGCGCGTCAGCCGCCGTGGGCCAGCACCGCCAGAAGCAGCAGGGCCACGATGTTGGTGATCTTGATCATCGGGTTCACGGCCGGACCCGAGGTGTCCTTGTAGGGGTCGCCGACGGTGTCGCCGGTGACGGCGGCCTTGTGGGTGTCGCCGCCCTTCTTGTGCAGGACCCCGTTCTTGTCGGTGAAACCTTCCTCGATCACCTTCTTGGCGTTGTCCCAGGCGCCGCCGCCGCTCGTCATCGAGATGGCGACGAACAGACCGGTCACGATCACCCCCATCAGCATGGCGCCGAGCGAGGCGAAAGCGTCCACCTTGCCGGCGATGGCCTTGATCACGAAGAACAGCACCACGGGCGAAACCACCGGCAGCAGGCTGGGCACGATCATTTCGCGGATGGCGGCCTTGGTCAGGATATCCACGGCCTTGCCGTACTCGGGCTTGACCTCGCCGGTCATGATGCCCGGGTTCTCGCGGAACTGACGGCGCACCTCGGCCACGACCGACTCGGCCGCGCGACCGACGGCGGTCATCGACATGCCGCCGAACAGGAACGGCAGCAGGCCGCCGAACAGCAGGCCGACCACGACGTACGGGTTCGACAGGTCGAAGGTCACCGCGCCCATGCCGTCGAAGAAGCTGCCCGGCGTCGCATTGGCCGAGAAGAACTTCAGGTCTTCGGTATAGGCGGCGAACAGCACCAGGGCGCCCAGGCCCGCCGAACCGATGGCGTAGCCCTTGGTCACGGCCTTGGTGGTGTTGCCCACCGCGTCGAGGGCGTCGGTGGTGACGCGGACTTCCGGAGGCAGGCCCGCCATCTCGGCGATGCCGCCGGCGTTGTCCGTCACGGGACCGAAGGCGTCCAGCGCGACGATGAAGCCGGCCAGCGACAGCATGGTCGTGGTGGCGATGGCGATGCCGAACAGGCCGGCCAGGTTATAGGTGACCACGATGCCGACGATGATCGTCAGCGCCGGCAGGGCGGTGGCTTCCAGAGACATGGCCAGGCCCTGGATCACGTTGGTGCCGTGGCCCGAGACCGAGGCCTGGGCCACCGACTTCACCGGGCGGAACCCCGTGCCCGTGTAGTACTCGGTGATCATCACGATCGCGGCGGTGACCGCCAGGCCCACCAGGCCGCAATAGAACAGGCCATCGGCGGTGTAGGTGCGCGTGGCCGTCACGACCGCGGTCGGGATCAGGTCGTGCAGCACGTACCAGACCGCCGGGATCGACAGCACGCCGGTCACGATGAGGCCCTTGTAGAGGGCGCCCATGATGTTCTGGCTCTTGCCCAGGCGGACGAAGAACGCACCGATGATCGAGGTGACGATGCAGACCGCGCAGATGGCCAGCGGCAGCAGCATCATCGCGCCGACGGCCTCGGAGCCGCGGAAGAAGATCGCCGCCAGGACCATGGTCGCGACCGTGGTCACCGCATAGGTCTCGAACAGGTCGGCGGCCATGCCGGCGCAGTCGCCGACGTTGTCGCCCACGTTGTCGGCGATGGTGGCGGCGTTGCGGGGGTCATCCTCGGGGATGCCGGCTTCCACCTTGCCCACGAGATCGCCGCCAACGTCGGCGCCCTTGGTGAAGATGCCGCCGCCCAGACGGGCGAAGATCGAGATCAGCGAGGCGCCGAAGCCCAGGGACACCAAGGCGTCGACGACGCCGCGGCCCGTCGGCTCCATGCCCAGGACGCCGGTCAGCACCCAGTAGTAGCCCGCCACGCCCAGCAGGGCGAAGCCGGCCACCAGCATGCCGGTGATGGCGCCGGAGGTGAACGCAAGGGACAGCCCCTTGGCCAGCCCTTCGGAGGCGGCCTGCGCGGTGCGGACGTTAGCCCGGACCGAGATCAGCATGCCCGCGAAGCCCGCCGCGCCCGAGAGCACGGCGCCGACCAGGAAGCCCAGAGCGGCCCACTGGCCGATCAGCAGATAGACGGCCACGAGAATGACCGCGCCGACGATGGAAATGGTCAGATATTGCCGCCGCAGATAGGCCTGGGCCCCTTCCTGGATCGCCGCGGCGATCTCCTGCATGCGTGCGTTGCCGGCCGAGGCCCGCATCAGACTGGCTGCTTGCACGGCGCCGTACAGCACCGCCAGCAACCCGGCCCCGATGGCCAGATAAAGCCAAAGACTCATTAGGTTCTTCGCCCCTTCGCGCTTCTTTGCAACGAGGGGACGCCGATCCGCCGGCGACGGCCTTGAGCCAACTCAAACAAGCCAACTCAGTCCGCCGTCGAGGTCGACAGGCGGGCCTTTTGGCCTCGTGCCCCCTCGTACTCCCTGAAATGACGCTCGAACGGCGTCATGTGAAAGAGACTGTCAGATGCCCGGGAGGCGCGCAACCCGTGTCGATACAAGCGATTCCGCGCCATTCAAGGCCAAGTTCGCCGGAATCAGGGGTTGGGATCGTCCGGCTTCTGCTGGATCGCCCGCAACGCGGCGGCGTTCGGCGGCATGACGTGCTGACGCGGGATCTGCTTGGCGATCTCGACCGAAGCGACCTTGCCCTTGCCGAACAGGACGGTGCATTGGCTGAGGACGAAGGCCTTGAGGCGCGGCCCGTCGACCTCCTGCCAGGTGTCGGGACGGACGAAGGGCGTGCGGTAGGCCGCGCGCATGATGGCGTCGCGCAGGGCCGGCTCCTGGGCCTTAAAGCCCTCGACGTCGCCGCCGGAGGAAAGCTTCAGGGTCAGGGCGACGAACACGTAGTTCACGATCCGCCCGTTGGCGATGATCGGAATGGTCATCGAGCCGAGCTTGTAGCTGGGATCGAGCGCCTGCTCCTCGCCCTCTTCCTTCTTCTTCTTCTCCGAACGGGCGAAGGCGGGTCCGCTCGCCATCATGGCGACGGCGAGGCTCAGGAAAACTCGGCGCGAGGCGGGAGAACGCGGGCTCATGCGTGGCTTCTAGCAAGCGGGGCTTGAGATTCCCCTACCGGCTAGAGCCTGTCCGCTTGAAACATCACAAGCGGATAAACAGGCTCTATCTCAAACATTTGGAGCGTGGCAGGCGCCGAAACCGCTCACGCTTTCGGCTGCCACGCTCTAGCCGTGCAGCCATCCCAGTCGCGAGGGCGTAACGTCGCGCCCCTTGTAGTAGGCCGAGACCCCCTCGCCTTCCACGAACTCGCCGACTTCGCTGACCTTGACGCCCGCCGCCGCGGCCGCGACGCGGAAGGCCCAGGCTTCGGCCGGGTCCACGGCGCAGACGATCTCGTAGTCATCGCCGCCGGAGGCCAGGGAAATGCGTCCCTCGACCTGCTCGGGCTGCAGGTCGAGCCAGGCTTGCGCCCCGGGAGACAGCGGCAGGCGCTCGAGATCGACCCGCACGCGGCAGCCGCTGGCCTTGGCGATATGGCCGCTGTCAGCCAGAAGGCCGTCGGAAACGTCGGCCGCGGCCCGGGCGTGCTGGCGCATGGCGTCGCGCAGATTGACGCGCGGCTCGGGCTGGCGATAGCGGCGCAGCATCGAGCCATCGGGATCGGAGACCTCGCCCCATTGGGCCAGAAGGCCCAGCCAGCCGTCGCCGATCGTGCCGGAGACCATCAGGCGATCGCCCGGCTTGGCGCCGCGCCGCAGGATGGCCCCGCCCTGCGGAACCCAGCCCAGCAGGGTCGCCGACAGAACCAGAGGCCCGGAGGTGGTGACCGTATCGCCGCCCAGCAGCGAGATGTCGAACAGCGCGCCGTCCTCGGCCAGGCCCCGCGCGAACATTTCCCGCGAGGCGACGTCGGCCCCCGAAGGCCAGCCCACGGCCAGGAAATAGCCGTACGGCTCGGCGGCCTTGGCGGCGAGATCCGAAAGATTGGTCCGCAGCAGCTTGCGCGCGATGACGTCGAGGGCTTCGTCCACCAGGAAGTGCACGCCGCCGACCATCGCGTCCTTGGTGATCACCAGGTCATAGCCCGGGCGCGAGGGCAGCACCGCCGCGTCGTCCAGCAGATCCAGGGCCGCCGGATCCCCCCGGGTCAGGGGGCGCAGCAGACGTGCGATATGGTCGAATTCCGTCGCGGGCGCCGCCACGGTCGGCGGCGCCTCGTCTTCAGCGAACCAGTCTTCTTCGTCAGTCTCTTGCATCACGGGCGATCGCGTCGAGGGCGCCATTGATGAAGCCTGACTCAGGACCCTCAAAAAAGGATTTCGCGATCTCGACATATTCGTTGATCACGACCTCGGTCGGAACGTCCGGCCGGTACATCAGCTCGAAGGCCCCCGCGCGCAGCACGGCGCGAGCCGTCGCGTCGAGACGATCAAGCCGCCAGCCCGAGGCCAGTCGCTTGACGATGCCCTGGTCCACGCGCGCCTGATTGGTCACGACGCCCTTGGCGAGTTCGGCGAAGAAGGCCTCGTCGGCGGCGGCCAGGCGCTCGCCCTCGACGTCACGGTCGAAGCGATGTTCGGAGAATTCGCGGATCACGGAATCGACGCCCGCGCCCGACACTTCCATCTGATAGAGGGCCTGAACGGCGGCGAGACGCGCGACCGAACGCGGTTGGATACGGCCCCCGCTCATCGGTTGCGTCCCAGAAACTGCCGCTTCAGCGCGATGGTCTCGAGACACGCCTTGGCCGCGGCGCCGCCACGGTCGCCTTCGCTGACCCGGGCGCGCGCCCAGGCCTGCTGCTCGTCGTCGACGGCGAGCACGCCAAAGCCGATCGCCAGGCGACGGCCGATGCCCAGGTCCTGCAGCCCACGAGCGGTCTCGTTGGCGACAAGTTCGAAATGGTAGGTTTCGCCGCGGATCACGCAGCCCAGCGCGACGTAGCCGTCATAGCGCAGCCCCACGGGGCCTTGGCCGGCGTCCTCGGCCAGGGCCACGGCGGTCGGGATCTGCAGCGCGCTCGAGACCGTGATCACGTCATATTCCGCGCCATAGGCCTCGATCGCCTGCGCGGCGCCGCGCAGCAGTTCGTCGGAGACGCCCGAATGGCTTCGGCCCTCCACGATCAGCAGGCGGATGTTGTCTTCAACCATAGAACTCGAATCTCCACGGTCGCGTCGCGACGCGACCAGAAACACACATTAAGGCTTAACGGACTATAGATCGTCTTCGACGGCGTCGCTTAGGCCTTCTTCGCCCAGGAACTTGGCGAAGTCGCTCGTTTCCTTGAAGTCGCGGTACACCGAGGCGTAGCGGACATAAGCCACGTCATCGAGCGATTTCAACGCCTTCATGACCATTTCGCCGACCGTCGAGGACGGCAGTTCGGTCTCGCCCATGCTCTCCAGCTGGCGGACGATCCCATTGATCATCCGCTCAACCCGCTCTGGGTCGACCGGCCGTTTTTGCATCGCCAGCATGATCGAACGGACCAATTTGTCGCGATCGAACGGCGAACGCCGGCCCGAACGCTTCAGAATGATCAGCTCGCGCAGCTGCACCCGCTCGAAGGTGGTGAAGCGCCCGCCGCACTCGGGGCACATCCTGCGGCGACGAATGGCCGCACCGTCTTCCGACGGGCGGCTGTCCTTGACCTGGCTTTCGGCATGTCCGCAGAAGGGGCAACGCATGATGTGGCCCCTCCCGCGAGACCCGTCTCTATTAGTTGTAGATCGGGAAGCGGGCCGTCAAGGCCAGCACTTCCCCGCGCACCTTGGCCTCGACGGCGGCGTTGCCTTCGGGGCCGTTGGCGGCCAGACCGTTGACCACTTCGCCGATCAGTTCGCCCACGCGGGTGAACTCGGCTTCCTTGAAGCCGCGGGTCGTGCCGGCCGGCGTGCCCAGGCGGATGCCCGAGGTGACCGTGAACGGCGCGGTGTCGAACGGCACGCCGTTCTTGTTGCAGGTCATGTGGGCGCGCTCGAGGCTGTGCTCGGCGTCGCGGCCGGTCACGCCCTTGGGACGCAGGTCGACCAGCATCAGGTGGCTGTCGGTGCCGCCCGAGACGATATTGACGCCCGACTTGCCCAGGGCCTCGGCCAGCGCCTTGGCGTTGGCGATGATCTGCTGGGCGTAGGCCTTGAACGACGGCTGCAGCGCCTCGCCGAAGGCGACGGCCTTGGCGGCGATCACGTGCTCCAGCGGACCGCCTTGGAGGCCGGGGAAGACGGCCGAGTTGATCTTCTTGATGATCGCCTCGTCGTTGGTCAGCACCATGCCGCCGCGCGGACCGCGCAGGGTCTTGTGGGTGGTGGTGGTGACGACGTGGGCGTGCGGGATCGGGCTGGGGAACACGCCGCCGGCCACGAGACCCGCGAAGTGAGCCATGTCGACCATCAGATAGGCGCCGATCGAGTCGGCGATCTCGCGGAACTTGGCGAAGTCGATCTCGCGGCTGTAGGCGCTGCCGCCGGCGATGATCAGCTTGGGCTTCTCGCGCTGGGCGATCTCGGCCACGCCGTCATAGTCGATCAGCTGGTCCTGCTGGCGGACGGTGTAGCTGATCGGCTTGAACCACTTGCCCGACTGGTTGGCGGGCGAGCCGTGGGTCAGGTGGCCGCCGGCGGCCAGGTCCATGCCCAAGAAGGTGTCGCCCGGCTGCAGCAGCGCCATGAACACCGATTGATTGGCCTGCGAGCCCGAGTGCGGCTGGACATTGGCGAAGCCCGCCCCGAACAGCTTCTTGGCGCGCTCGATGGCGATGGTCTCGATCTCGTCGACATATTCGCAGCCACCATAGTAGCGCTTGCCGGGATAACCCTCGGCGTACTTGTTGGTCAGGATCGAGCCCTGAGCCTCGAGCACGGCCTTGGAGACGATGTTCTCCGAGGCGATCAGCTCGATCTGGTTCTGCTGCCGATCCAGCTCGCGGCCGATGCGTTCGAAGATGTCGCGATCGGCGGTGGCGAGGTCGGCCCCGAAAAAGGCGCTTAGGTTGGCTTGGGTCATCACGCTCTCCTGGCGTTACGGGGAGTCGGCAGAGGCGCCTTCTTTAACGGGATAGGCGCGGCGATCAATCTCGGAACCACATGCTTAGCTGTGCGTTGCAGTCGCGCAGGGCGGCTATCACCCCCTGCGCCATAACAACTGCAACAATGGTAGTGGGGTATCTCATGGCGTCTCAGGGCGGCGGCACGGACACGACAAGCGACAGCGGCGTCGATATCCTGGGGCTCAGCGCCGAGATCGTGGCGGCCTACGTAGGCCAGAATACGGTTTCCCAGACGGCCATTCCCGATCTTATCCGGACCGTCCACGAAGCGCTCAGCACGCTCAACAACGGCGGCGAGCCGGTTCGCCCGCCGGAAAAGGCCAAGCCGGCCGTTCCGGTCGGCCGCTCGGTCCAGCACGACTACATCGTCTGCCTGGAGGACGGCAAAAAGCTGAAGATGCTCAAGCGCTACCTGCGCTCGCACTACGACATGAGCCCGGAAGAATATCGCCGCAAGTGGAGCCTGCCGCCGGACTATCCGATGGTGGCGCCGGCCTATGCCGCGCGGCGCTCGGACTTCGCCAAGAAGATCGGCCTGGGCAAGGGCGTCCGGCGCGGCAGCTGACCGCGCCCAAATCCTTTGAAAGCCAGTCTTCGGGCACGCGAACGCCGCCGGGTTCCGGCGGCGTTTTTCGTCTCGACGATGTGCGGTCAGGTCGAAGTTGAAGTGCGTTTGATCCTTAAGCGGCGAAACCGCCCATGCGGGCGACGTTGCAACGGGCCCACAGCGTCTCCATCGACGCGACCAGCTTGCGCATCATGTCGTCGGTATGGAACGGCGTGGGGGTGAAGCGCAGGCGCTCGGTGCCGCGCGGCACGGTGGGATAGTTGATCGGCTGCACATAGACGCCGTGGTCGGCCAGCAGCATGTCGCTGATCATCTTGCAGTGGACGGGGTCGCCGACCAGCACCGGGACGATGTGGCTCTCGCTGTCCATGACCGGCAGGCCCGCGGCGCGGAACATGGCCTTCAGGGTCGCGGCGCGTTCCTGATGGATCTCGCGCACTTCCGGGTGCTGCTTCAGCCAGCGGACGCTGGCCAAGGCCCCCGCCGTCAAGGCGGGAGGAAGAGAGGTCGTGAAGATGAAGCCGGCGGCCATCAAGCGGATGGCGTCAACCACCTCGGTGTCGCCGGTGATGTAGCCGCCCATGACGCCGAACGCCTTGCCCAGCGTGCCCTCGATGATGTCGATGTCGCCCATCAGGCCTTCGCGCTCGGCGACGCCGCCGCCGCGCGGACCGTACATGCCGACCGCGTGGACCTCGTCCAGGTAGGTCATGGCGCCGTACTTCTTGGCCAGGGCGATCGTCCCGGCGATGTCGGCGATGTCGCCGTCCATCGAATAGACGCTCTCGAAGGCGATCAGCTTGGGCGCGTCGGCCGGC
>NZ_DATFAV010000329.1:0-5982 GCF_035254145.1 Caulobacter sp.
CCAGATCGATCCCGCATGGCCGCGCGCCCGCTGGGCCCACCTGCGCCGCAAGGTGATGCGGAAGATGCGGAAGTTCCGAACCTCCAAGGAGTTCGCACGGCTCGCGGCGAAGGAAGCCGAGCGCCGCGCGGAGCCGAACCCGCCGCCGCAATTCTGAATTTTTGGAAATATTACTTTGGTTTCATAGACTTAATTCGACGTCATGAAGCACTCGTAACGGGTGTTCGGCGAACGCCGAGATTACACCCTCTCTCAACGGATCGCCGAGGCGACCACGCCACGAGGGACAAGTCATGAGCAAGATCGTCAACCGCATCGCCGCCGTCGCCGCCCTGGCCCTGGCCGCCACCCCGATCATCGGCCTGACCGCCGCCCACGCCGGCGAGCCCGCCCAGCCGGTCGCCCGCATCAAGGTTGGCGACCTTCGCCTGTCGGATCCGGCCGATGCGCGCGAGTTCGCCCGCCGCGTCAACATCGCCGCCAACCGCGCCTGCGAGGCCAAGGGCTTCCGCGGCCTCTCGGTCAAGGCCTGTCTGATGGACTTCAACGAAGACCTGAAGGACGCCCTCAGCGAAAAGCAGGTCGCCGAGCTGAAGGTCGCCCAGCGCGCCGGCGCCAAGATCGAACTGGCGACGAACTAGCCGCGGCGCATCCAGGCCGCCACCGCCCAGGCGTGGGCGTCGTGGCGCAGGGCGACCACCGCGTCGCGCGGGTCCAGCCAGACGAGGGCGTGGTCATCCTCGACCTTCAAGGCGAGATTGTCGCCCGCGACCTTCGCGACGTAGACGCCGCCGAAGTTCCGTACCGGCTCGCCGTCGGACTTCAGGAAGTGCTGCGACACGATCTCGATCAGGGACCCGGCCTCGACCACGAGGCCGGTCTCCTCGCCGAACTCGCGGACGAGGGCTTGGGCTTCG
The DNA here is from genome assembly GCF_035254145.1 of Caulobacter sp. Classification (GTDB taxonomy): domain Bacteria; phylum Pseudomonadota; class Alphaproteobacteria; order Caulobacterales; family Caulobacteraceae; genus Caulobacter. The sequence goes on from NZ_DATFAV010000329.1 coordinate 918, forward strand.
GTCTCGTCGCCATCCACCGCCCCGCCGGGCAGGTCGAAGTACGGCGCCCTGCCAGGCTTCGTCACCTGGGCCAGGGCGATCTGGCCCAGGTCGTTCTCGGCGACGCCGAACGCCGCGCGCCGGTCGCGATAGGTCAGCTCCGCGACGGGCGTTCCGAAGGCCAACACGACCTTAGTCCTTGCCGTAGAGATCGAACCACGGATCGGCCTTGCCGGTCTCGACGTCCGCGACGCTGATTTCGGGGCGATAGCCGATCGTGCCCTTGGCGCTGGCGGTCCAGGCGTCGACGACCAGATCGCGCAGAGCCGTCGCGCCGGCCGCGATACGGGCCTGGACGAAGGTCCTGGCGCGCGGATCGGTCTCGACCATGCCGCCCGCCTTTTCCAGTTGGTAGAGCGGTTCGACCTGCTTCCAGGTATCGGTCAGATAGCCGACGACGCGGGTCTCGACCGAGCAGTCGCAAGCCTTGTAAGCCGGCACCAGGGCCTTGATCGACGCCTCGTCGCCCAGCGCCTTGGCCAGCGGCCCCTCGAATTGGAAGTGAGTGGAGCGGGCGTTGGTGTAGCCGTTCGGATTGGGATAGTCGCCCCAGCCATTGTAGTGCACCGACAGGTGCAGGGGCTGGCTGCCGTCGCCCACATAGTGCGCCCAGACGCCCAGGTCGCGCAGCAGGAGCTCCTCGCGGCGCTTCAGGTCGGCCTTGTAATAGGCCAGGCGCGTCGGATCCTTCTCCAGCTTCACCGCGGCGGTCAGGATGCGCCAGTAGGTGAAGTCCTTGGCCAGCTGCTGATAGCCGTCGATGATCGCATAGGGCAGGTAGCCGGCTTTCCAGCCATCGACGCCGGCGGCCTGCAGGGCCTTTTCGTAGTCGGCGCGAGTCGGCGGCAGGGTCGCCACCGTGAAGGCCGGGCCGCCGTACATCTTCCCCTGATCGTCGACGTCGAGGAAGTGGGCGCTGTCACGGTCGGTGTCGTGGATCTTGCCCGCGCCTTTCCAGCGATCCGGCTCGCGCGCGTACTCACCGATGGCGGCCACGGCTTCGGGCGTGCGCAGGAAGGCCGGCACGTCCGCCGGCAGGCTCGCGGCGCCGACGACGCCGACCACGCGGTGGCCCGAGGCGCCCCAGGCGAGCGCCGATGCGGCCGGCGCGGACAGGGCCGCGGCCAAGGCGAGGACTTTCAGGCTGGTCGACAGACGCAAGGACAACGCTCCCAAGGATCAGATAATGCCGAGCGCGGCTTCCGTTCGCCGCACCCAGGCCTCCACGGCCGGATAAAGCGAAAGGTCGAACCCGCCCTCGTGGGCCACGCGGGTGTAAGCCACCAGGGCGACGTCCGCCAGGGTCAGCTGCTCGCCGACCAGAAACGGTGTTTGTCGCAGCTGCGTTTCCAGGCGAGCCAGGGCTTGGCCTCCGCGCTCGACCAAGCGAACGTCCAGGCTCTCGCGCGGTTTGCCCAGATACAGCATCTGAAAACGAGCCACGGCGACATAGGGCTCGTGGCTGTACTGCTCCCAGAACATCCACTCCAGCATCTTGGCGCGGTCGTAGGCGTCGCCGGGGATCAGGGACGATCCCTCGGCCAGGCGCAGGATGATTGCGTTGGACTGCGCCAGCGGGCGGCCGTCGTCGAGCAGCAGCAACGGGACCTGTCCGGCGGGATTGAGGGCCAGGAATTCGGGCGTCCGCGTCTCGGCGTTGAGGACGCTGGTCTCGATCCATTCGAACGGCTTTCCGAGGTGCTCGGCCGTCCACTTCACCTTCAGGCAATTGCCCGAGATCGAGTCGCCGTAGATGCGCAACGCCATCGTGGTTCCTTCTGCGAAGCTTCAAAAAGCCAAAAATCGACAGGCCCAAGGCCAAGTTTCAAGCGCCTGAATCCATGCCCATTTTTCGCTCACAGGGCGAGCTGAAACCCGGGAGGGGTGAGCTCAAGGGTTGTCACAGCGGCGTGATCGGACTATCCAGACGCCGCCCGACAGACACGCCGATAAGAGGACACCCTCGATGCGACGCAAGCTCGCCGGAATTTTGGCCACCGCGGTCATCTCCGCATTCGCCGCTCCAGCCATCGCCAACGCCGCTCCGGATTCGGACTCCGCGTCCGCCGCGACGCAGCGCGTCGACCCGCTGGGCGAGCTGATCAGCACCGCGCTGGGCGGCGGCGCCCTGCCCGGCTCGGTCGAGTACAAGATGCGGGCGACGATGTATCACGCCGGCGCCAAGGGCATCCGCGCCTTCGACTCGCTGGGCTGCAAGGTCGCGGCCATGCGCACCGTGGCGGTGGATCCCAAGGTGATCCCGCGCCGCACCGTCCTCTTCATCAAGGAAACCGTCGGCCTGCCCTTGCCCGGCGGCGGCACGCACGACGGCTACTGGTACGCCTCCGATATCGGCGGCGCGATCAAGGGTCTCAAGCTCGACCTCTTCAGCGGCTTCGGCGCGGCTTCGATGAAGGCCCTGGGCGGCGTGGACCTTTCCAGCCTCTCGGTCAGCACGGTCGGCGAGTTCAAGGGCTGCCCGCCGCAGTAGATCAAGAGGATCGGATGACGCTTCGACTGACCAGTCTCCGCCCCCTGATCCAGGTTTTCGACATGCCGACCGCGCTGGCGTTCTATCGCGACCGCCTCGGCTTCGAGATCGTCCAGCACTCCCCCGAGATCGACGCGCCCGAGGGGCGCTATTTCCATTGGGCCTGGCTGCGCCTGGACGGCGCCGATCTCATGCTGAACACCGCCTATGACGCCGGTGAGCGCCCGGCCGAACCCGATCCCCCCCGTGTGGCCGCCCATATCGACACCGGCCTCTTTTTCGGCTGTCCCGACGTCGACGCGACCTATGAGGCCCTGCGCGCGGCGGGCTTGGATCCGGCCCCGCCCCGAGTGGCGCCATACGGCATGAAGCAGCTGTGGCTGACCGACCCCGACGGCTATCAGCTGTGCTTTCAGGCGCCGGCCTGATCAGCGACGGCTTCACTGTATTGGCGCTTGGCCCGCGCGCCCTTACACCTCATGACCAAATCGCAGCCGGAAAGGCTCGGGAGGGTCGTATGCGTTTGTCCGTCAGTCTGCTGGCCTTGATGTCGGCCGCCGTTCTCGCCGCGTCGTCGGCCTATGCGGCGCCAGGAACCCCAGACGACGTCTCCCGCCTGAAGACCCGCGCCGCCGCGGTCTCGATCACCCGAGACGACTGGGGCATCGCCCACATCCACGGCAAGACCGACGCCGACGCGGTGTTCGGCATGGCCTACGCCCAGGCCGAGGACGATTTCAACCGCGTCGAGACCAACTTCATGACCTCGCTGGGCCGCACGGCCGAGGCCGAGGGCGAGAAGGCCGTCTGGGCGGATCTGCGCCAGAAGCTGTTCATCGATCCCGTGGCGCTGAAGGCCGACTACGCCAAAAGCCCGCCATGGCTGAAGGCGCTGATGAACGGCTGGGCCGATGGGCTGAACTTCTACCTCGCGACCCATCCGGACGTGAAGCCGAAGGTCATCAAGCGCTTTGAGCCATGGATGGCGCTCAGCTTCTCCGAAGGCAGCATCGGCGGCGACATCGAGCGCGTGGCCCTGACCCAGTTGGAGGCCTTCTACGGCCAGCGCAGTTTGGCCATGACCGCCGACGAGAGGGGCCTGCTGTTCAAGGAACCCAAGGGCTCGAACGGCTTCGCCATCGCGCCGAAGCTGACCCTGGACGGCCATGCCCTGCTGCTGATCAACCCGCACACCAGCTTCTTCTTCCGCTCGGAGATGCAGGTCTCGTCCGACCAGGGCCTGAACGCCTATGGCGCCACGACCTGGGGGCAGTTTTTCATCTACCAGGGCTTCAACGCCAAGGCCGGCTGGATGCACACCTCCAGCGGCGTCGACGTGGTCGATGAGTTCGCCGAGACCATCGTCGAGAAGGACGGTCAGCGGTTTTACAAGTACGGCAAGGACCTGCGCCCGCTGAAGAGCGAGGTGATCGCCGTTCCCTACCGCGCCGCCGACGGGACCATGGTCACGAAGCGCTTCACCGTCTTCAAGACCCACCACGGCCCGATCGTCCGCGAAGCCGACGGCAAGTGGATCAGCATTGCCCTGATGAACAAGCCGGTCGCGGCCCTGCAGCAGTCGTTCCTGCGCACCAAGGCGACGGACTACAAGAGCTTCATGAAGGTGGCCGAGTTGAAGGCCAATTCGTCGAACAACACCCTGTTCGCCGACAGCAAGGGCGAGATCGCCTATCTGCACCCACAGTTCATTCCGATCCGCGACGACCGCTTCGACTACACCAAGCCGGTGGACGGCTCGGACCCGGCCACCGACTGGAAGGGCCTGACGCCGCTGGACAAGGCGCCGCGCGTGCTGAACCCGCCGAATGGCTGGGTCTTCAACACCAACAACTGGCCCTACACGGCCGCCGGCCCCTACAGCCCCAGGAAGGCCGACTATCCGAAGTACATGGACAGCGCCGGCGAGAACCCGCGCGGTCTTCACGCCGAGTTGGTGCTGAAGGATGCGAAGAACCTCACCCTGGGCGGCCTGATCGACAAGGCCTACGACCCTTACCTGACCGCCTTCGCCCGGCTGATCCCGACGCTGGAGACGGCCTACGCCACCACGCCCGACGGCGCCCCGGTCAAGGCCAAGGTGGCCGAGCAGGTCGCCGCCCTGAGCGCCTGGGACCGCAAGTGGTCGGCCCGCTCGACGCAGACCTCGCTCGCCGTGTTCTGGGGCGAGGCGATGTGGGCCAAGGCCGCGCCCGCGGCCAAGGCCCAGGGCCTCAACACCTACGACTACATGGCCGACAAGTTGACGCCGGCCGAGAAGCTCACCGCCTTAGCCGAGGCCTCGGATCGCCTGACGGCCGACTTCGGCTCGTGGAAGACGCCCTGGGGCGAAATCAACCGCTTCCAGCGCAACGACGGATCGATCGTCCAGACTTTCGATGATGAGAAGGCCAGCACCCCGGTGCCGTTCACCTCGGCCCAGTGGGGCTCCCTGGCCTCGTTCGGCGCCAAGCGCTGGCCGGGGACCAAGAAATATTACGGTACCCTGGGCAACAGCTTCGTGGCGGTCGTGGAGTT
>NZ_DATFAV010000330.1:0-4299 GCF_035254145.1 Caulobacter sp.
TCAATTCCATCCGGAGAGTCAGACGTGCTCGCGCCCAAGACCTCAGCCAAGACCACCCCCGCTCAAGGCTCGACCTGGACCCCGGCGTTCGCCGGGAAGGTCGGAAAATGGGTGAGCGTCGCTTGCCTCGCCTTGACCGCCACCACAGCCCACGCCGCCAACAAGCCCGTCATCGCCTTCACCTGGGACGATCTGCCCGCCCACGCGGCCCTGCCCCCGGGCGTGACGCGAGCGCAGATCGCCACCGACCTGTTGAAGGCCTCGGCCGCCGCCAAGGCCCCCGCCTTCGGCTTCATCAACGGCGTGCATACCCAGCGCGAGCCCGGCTCCGACGTCGTTCTCAGGCTATGGCGCGAGGCCGGTCAGCCCTTGGGCAACCACACCTGGTCGCACCCCAACATCATCGACCTGACGCCCGAACAGTTCACCGCCGAGATCGCGCAGAACGAGCCGATGCTGAAGGATCTGATGGGCGACAAGGACTGGCGCTGGCTGCGCTATCCTTTCCTGTCGGAGGGCGACACGCCCGAGAAGCGCCTGGCCGTGCGCGGCTGGTTGGCGGCCAATCACTACCGGATCGCCAGCGTCACCATGAGCTTCGGCGACTACGCCTTCAACGACCCCTACGCCCGCTGCGTGGCGAAGGGCGACGAGGCGGCGATCGCCGACCTGGAAAAAAGGTTCCTGGACGGCGCGGCGGCCGTGGCCGACCGCTCGCGCGCCATGTCCAAGACGCTCTACGGCAAGGACATCCCCTACGTCCTGCTGATGCACGGCGGCGCGTTCGACGCCCGCATGGCCCCGCGCCTGTTCAAGCTCTACCAGGACAAGGGCTTTGGCTTCACCACGCTGGACAAGGCCGAGAAGCACCCGTTCTACAAGACCGACGTCAATCCCGGCCTGGCGCCGGAGCCGACGACGCTGGAGGACGCCCTGAAGGCCAAGGGCCTGCCGGTTTCGCCGTTCCCGGTGGATCTGAAGGCGCTGGAGAGCATCTGTCGTTAGGCCGGTAGCGCGCCCTCGGCGTTTCAAGCTCGCAACAACTTCGCTGCTGACAACCGCGATGCACCCGAATAGCGTCGCGCGCCATGATCAGACCCTCGCTCACGGCGCTCGCGGCCGTCCTCGCCCTCTCCTCGCCCGCCCTGGCGGAAAAACTCACCCCCGAACGCATCTTCGCCGATCCAAGCCTTTCAGGCCCCACGGCCAAGGGCGTTGCCCTGTCTCCGGACGGCAAGCGGGTGACCTATCTGAAGGCCAAGCCCGAAGCGGCGAACGTCCAGGATCTGTGGGCGGCCGACGTCAAGGGTGGCGAGCCCTACCGCCTGATCGACTCGGCGGCCCTGTCCTCGGGCGCCAAGGAGCTGTCGGAGGCCGAGAAGGCCCGCCGCGAACGCGCCCGGGTCTCGGCGCGCGGCATCGTCGAATATAGCTGGGACCGCCAGGGCCGCTTCATCCTGGTGCCGCTGGACGGCGACCTCTATCTGGACAGCGTCGCCGACGGGAAGGTCTCGCGCCTGACGCAAACGCCTGGCGACGAGGTCGACGCCAAGGTCTCGCCGAAGGGCGGTTACGTCTCCTATGTCCGCGACCAGAACCTCTACATCAAACCCGTTGCGGGCGGGGCCGAGACGGCCCTGACCACCGAGGGCAAGGATACGCTGTCGTTCGGTACGGCCGAATTCGTGGTGCAGGAAGAGCTGGACCGCTTCACCGGCTACTGGTGGAGCCCGGACGAAAGCCGCATCGTCTACACCCGCGTCGACGAGAGCACGGTCGACGTCGTGCCGCGCGCCGACATCGGGCCGGGCGGCGCCACCGTGGTCGAGCAGCGCTATCCGCGCGCCGGCCGGCCCAACGCCGTGGTCGAACTCTATGCCCGCGACCTGGCTTCGGGTCAGGTTCGCAAGCTGGACCTGGGCGCGAACAAGGACATCTATCTGGCCCGCGTCGACTGGTCGGCCGATGGCAAGACGATCTACGCCCAGCGCCTGTCGCGCGACCAGAAGGCCCTCGACCTGATCGCCTTCGACGCCGCCACCGGCGCGGGCAAGACCATCGTCACCGACACCGACGCCCACTGGGTCGAAGCGCGCGACGACTTCACGCCGCTGAAGGACGGCACGTTCCTGTGGTCGTCCGAAAAGGACGGCAACAACCACCTCTACCACTATGCCGCCAACGGCGAGCTGATCGCCCAGCTGACCAAGGGCGACTGGCCGGTCTCGGCGCTAGAGGGCGTCGACGAGGCCCGCAAGGTCGCCTTGTTCACCGCCTCGATGGACAGTCCGCTGGAGCGTCGCCTCTATGAGGTGAGCTACGTGAAGCCGGGCAAGCCCAAGGCCCTGACCTCGGGCGGCGGCTGGTGGAAGGTCAAGGTCGCCGAGACGGGCGGCGCCTTCGCCGGGACCTATGAGGATCCCAAAACCCCGCCGCAGACGGCGCTCTACACGGCCGACGGCAAGCGAGTGCGATGGATCGAGGAAAACCGGTTGGCCGAGGGCCATCCCTACTGGCCGTACGCCTCGACCCTGCCCGTTCCGGAGTACGGCGCGCTGAAGGCCACCGACGGCGAGACCCTCTATTACGAGATCCTCAAGCCGCAGGGCTTCGATCCGGCCAGGAAGTATCCGGCCATCGTCTCGGTCTACGGCGGCCCGCACGCTCAGCGCGTCACCAAGGGCTGGCACAGCCCGTCGGAGCGGACCTATCTGGAAGCCGGCTACGTCATCTTCAAGCTGGACAATCGCGGCAGCGGCAATCGCTCGGCCAAGTTCCAGCGCGCCCTGGATCGCAACCTCGGCACGGTGGAGGTCGAGGATCAGCTGCAGGGCGCCAGGTTCCTGGCCGGCCTGCCCTATGTCGACCCCGACAAGCTGGGCGTGATGGGCTGGTCGTACGGCGGCTTCATGACGCTGATGCTGATGACCGCCGAGAACACGCCGTTCAAGGCCGGCGCGGCCGGCGCTCCGCCGACCGAATGGGGGCTCTACGACACCGCCTATACCGAGCGCTACATGGGCAAGCCAGAAGAGAACAAGGCCGGCTACGCCTATTCGGACGTCAACAACCGCCTGGATCGCCTAAAGCCCGGCAGCCTGCTGCTACTGCATGGCATGGCCGACGACAACGTCATCTTCGAGAACAGCACGCGTGTGATGGCCGCCCTGCAAAAGAAGGCGATCCCGTTCGAGATGGCGCTCTATCCGGGCGAGCGCCACAGCGCGCCGGGCAGCAAGACCAAGGGCCTCAGCGTGCTGAAGACGCACCTGGCGTTCTTCGACCGCAAGCTGAAAGGCCAATAGGTCCCTTTCCTCGCGCGGCCCGGCCGCGCGAGGGTCTTGTGGCGGTATGACCCTGTGTCGCAGGGCCTTGAGCGCCAACAGCCTGTAGTCTCGCGGACAGGTTGTGAGGTGAACTCATGAGCAAGACCCACGAAGCCGCCGTCGAGTGGCTGATCGAAACCGTCAAGGAAGCGCTCGAGGACGGCCGCGCCACCGCCGCCGACCTCGAGGAGTGGGTGCTGGCCGCGATCCTGCTGGAAGAGATGGCTCTCGAAGAGCAGCACGACGACCAGGAAGCCCGCACGTTCACCGCCTGGATGAGCGCCGCCGGAACCGTGCACTAGGCTCGCGCGCCGCCTCAAAACCCCTCTCTCTTGGAGAGAGGGGATTGAGCGCGCTCAATCCTCCGCGTTCGCGCGACAGGCCCCAACGAAATCAACCGCTTGTCGATTTTACGCGCGATCGAATGATCCGCGTTCAAACCGCGCGGACAATGATCCCACCTCATCGCGAGGAAAGGGCGCGTGGCCAGCGACCATTTGCGGCGGCGGGGGGCGATCGAGCGGGAACAGGTCCGAGGGGGATACTCGGACGGTCCGGGGATCTGGTTGCTGGCCAGACCCGCCCGCCGTCGGCGTGGTCGGAGGCCAAGGGATGTGTCTTAGCCTGAAGTGGCTCGTCCTCTTCGACCGCTGGAGTGGCTGGAAACGGCCAACTCCAGGTCCTGGTAAGGCCTGAACAGGGCCACCTGACGGGACGCTGGCGGATAACGGTCGCGCGGAGCGTTCGGCTTCGTCGAAACGGTATTTGCTACTCACACTTCCGGACGTCGTCCGGCGCTCCGCGTCCCTTTCCATCCCTTCAGCGGCAGGCCGCGTGAGGCGGCGGAGGTGTGCGTACATAGTAGAGCGCCCCCTCCGTCGCTCCGCGACACCTCCCCCGCACGCGGGGGAGGATGGGCGGCCTCCTCCTCACCCGGAAACGGGGGAGGTGGCGCGCGGCGCAGCCGCGTGAC
>NZ_DATFAV010000331.1:0-12785 GCF_035254145.1 Caulobacter sp.
GAGGCGATCCACTACGCCGCCCGCGCCAAGCCCGGCCGCGTGGCCAAGGTCGTGCTGATCGGCGCGGTGCCCCCGATCATGGTCAAGTCGGCCAAGAACCCCGGCGGCCTGCCCATCGAGGTCTTCGACGGCTTCCGCGCCTCGCTGATCGCCAACCGCGCCCAGTTCTTCCGCGACATTCCCGAGGGACCGTTCTTCGGCTTCAACCGTCCGGGCGCCAAGGTCAGCCAGGGTCTGATCGACAACTGGTGGCGCCAGGGCATGATGGGCGGCGCCAAGGCCCACTACGACTGCATCAAGGCCTTCTCGGAGACCGACTTCACCGAGGACCTGAAGAAGGTCGACGTGCCGGTGCTGCTGATGCACGGCGAGGACGACCAGATCGTGCCGATCGCCGATAGCGCCCTGCTAGGCATCAAGCTGCTGAAGAAGGGGACGTTGAAGACCTATCCGGGCCTGCCGCACGGCATGGCGTCGACCCACCCGGACGTGATCAACGCCGACCTGCTGACGTTCTTCAAGGCCTGAACCAACCTCGTCATCCCGGCCGAAGCGTAGCGTAGAGCCGGGACCCAGGGGCCAAGCGCGGTGCGGTGGCTCCTGGGTCCCGGATAGCCTCCGCGAGGCTTCCGGGATGACGATCGTTTTTGGAGCGCGGCGGGCCTACGCCCCCAGCACTTCCGGCGTCATCGCTTCCAGGTCGTCCGCGCCGATCATCACACCGGCCGCCGCGCCGGGGACCTGGGCCAGGACGCTTTCGGCGAACACCCGGGCCAGCGCGCGCTTGCTCTCGGCCCAGGCCGTATCTGTTTCGCCCGAAGCGGCGAGGGCGCCCTTGGCCAGCATCCAGCCGCCAACCACGTCGCCCAGCAGCTTCTGATAGGCCGTGGCGCCCGACAGGGCGTCGGGCATGGACTTGGCACGGCGCTCGATCAGCCAGGCGGTGGCGCTGGCGGCGGCGTCCAGGGCCGCTTCCAGCCGCAGGCCGACGGCCTTGAGGTCGCCGGCGACCAGCGCCTCGATCGTGTCGCGGATGTCGTCCATCAGGTCGCCGACCGCCTGGCCCTCGCCCAGCATCAGCTTGCGGCCCACCAGGTCGATGGCCTGGATGCCGTTGGTCCCTTCGTAGATCGGAGCGATGCGGGCGTCGCGATAGTGCTGGGCCGCGCCGGTCTCCTCGATGAAGCCCATGCCGCCGTGGATCTGCACGCCTTGCGAGGCGACCCAGACGCCGACGTCGGTCGACCAGGCCTTGGCGATGGGGGTCAGCAGCTCCTCGCGCAGCTTGGCGGCGGTGCGGGTCGCCTCGTCGGTCGCGGCGCGCGACAGGTCGGCGGCGACGGCGGTCGACAGGCAGATCCCTCGCGCCGCCTCGATGTGGGCCTTCATCAGGACGAGCGTGCGGCGCACGTCGGGGTGGTCGAACAGGCGCGCGGGATAGGCCTGCGTCCAGGCCGAGCGGCCCTGGGCGCGCTCCTGGGCGAAGGCGAGGGCCTGCTGGTAGGCGCGCTCGGCGATGGCGGTGCCTTGCGTCCCGACCTGCAGGCGCGCGGCGTTCATCATCGTGAACATGTTGGGCAAGCCCTGGCCCAGGCCCCCGACCAGCTCGGCCTTGGCGCCCTCGAACAGCATCACGCAGGTGGGCGAGCCGTGGATGCCCAGCTTGTGCTCCAGCCCGCCGACCCGCAGGGCGTTGGCTTCACCCAGCTTGCCCGTTTCGTCGACCAGGACCTTGGGGGCCAGGAACAGCGAAATCCCCTTCACGCCGGCCGGCGCGTCGGGCGTGCGGGCCAGCACCAGGTGGACGATGTTGTCGGCCGCGTCGTGGTCGCCCCAGGTGATGAAAATCTTCTGGCCGGTGATCCGCCAGCCGCCGTCGCCATCCGGCGTCGCCACGGTCGTCAGGGCCGCCAGGTCCGAGCCGGCCTGCGGCTCGGTCAGGTTCATGGTGCCGGTCCACTCGCCCGACACCAGCTTGGGCAGGTAAAGCGCCTTCTGGCGGTCCGAGCCGTGGTGGTCCAGCGCCTCGATCGCGCCCAGGCTCAGCATCGGGCAGAGGCCGAAGGCCATGTTGGCCGCCTGGATCATCTCCAGCACGGCCACCTCCAACGTCTTGGGCAGGCCCTGGCCGCCGTGTTCGGGCGAGGCCGCCAGACCCGCCCAGCCGCCCTCGGCGAATTGCTTGTAGGCGTCGGCGAAGCCTGGGGCGGAACGGACCACGCCGTTCTCGAGCTTGGCGCCCACCAGATCGCCACCGCGATTGAGCGGCGCCAGCACGTCGGCCGCGAAGGCGCCCGCCGCCTCCAGCACCGCCGTGACCGTGTCGGCGTCCGCCTCGGGAAAGGCGTCGGCCAGCCGCTCGAAGCCCGCCGCATGACGTAGGGAGAAGGCGAGGTCGCGGACGGGGGCGCGGTAGGTCATGGACGGCAAGCTCCAGGTTATCGGCGATCTCTTTAGGCGCGCGGACCCGCCGCGCCAAGCTGACCACAGCTTTGTTCTCGGGATAACGATCTCGTGATCGCACGCCCCTTCAAAGCCGTGCCTGACTGCTTAAGTCGGGGAAACCGTAACTGATGCTGTTTTAATTGGAGTTCCCCCGATGGCCCGTTTCCTTTCCCGCAAGCTCGCTTACGGCGCGCTCGCCGCGGCTCTGCTCACCGCCCCCGCCGCCTTGGCCGGGCCGGGCGTGTCCTCGACCAAGCCGGCCGACCTGCCCGCTGGCCACTATGTGCTCGACAGGACCCACGCCTCGGTCGTGGGCCGGATCACGCACATGGGCTTCTCGCACTACCAGTTCCGCTTCACCAAGGTCGAAGCCAGCTTCGACTACGATCCCAAGGCCCCGCAGGACGCCAAGATCAAGGTGGCCATCGACCCGGCCTCGATCGACACGGCCACGGGCGCCGACGAGTTCGGCCTGAAGTTCAACAAGGAGCTGGCCGGCGACGGCTGGCTGGAGGCGAGCAAGTTCCCGACCGCCACCTTCGTCTCGACCAAGGTCGAGCCGGGCGCGGGCCAGGCGGGCAAGGTCTATGGCGACCTGACCCTGCACGGCGTGACCAAGCCGGTGGTGCTGGACGTGACGTTCAACGGCGTGGGCTCCAGCTTCGTGCCCGGCAGCGTCAAGACCGGCTTCTCGGCCGTGACCCAGATCAAACGTTCGGACTTCGGCGTCAGCAAATATGTTCCGCTGATCGCTGACGAAGTTACGCTGAACATCGAAGTCGAGTTCGACAAGAAGTAAGCTGACGAGATCACCTGGAGGGACATCAATGGCCGCAACTCGGACGCGCTACACGACGGTGGCGATCTTCCTGCATTGGCTGATCGCGGCGGCCATCATCTTCCAGGTGATCATCGGCTGGCGCATGGGCGACGGGCCGAAGGGCTCGCCGACGACCTTCGCCCTGTTCCAGCTGCACAAGTCGATCGGCTTCACGATCCTGCTGCTCAGCCTGGCGCGTCTGGCCTGGCGGCTGGTCAACCCGGCCCCGCTGGCGCCGGCCGGCCAGCCGAAGTGGGAACGGCTGGCGGCCAAGGCCGTCCATGTTGGCTTCTACGTGATCATGATCGGCCTGCCGCTGACCGGCTGGATCCTGGTCTCGACCAGCCGCGTGGTCGTGCCGACCCTGTGGTGGGGCGTGATCCCGTGGCCGCACCTGCCGGGCCTGCCCGAGCTGGCCGCCGCCCCCAAGCACGCCTGGCACGAGGTCGGCGAGATCGGCCATGGCGTCCTGGTCAAGCTCACCTACCTGCTGCTCGTTCTGCACCTGGGCGCGGTGGCCAAGCACCAGGTCCTCGACAAGGACGAAGTGTTCCCGAACATGGCCCCGGGCGCCAAGCCGGGCCTGAAGGAGCCGCGCCTGTGGCTGGCCGTCGCCGGCTTCGCGGCCGTGGTCGCCGCCGGCTATCTGTTCACCCCGACCATCAAGGTGGCCAAGCCGGCGGACCCCGCCCCCCCGGCCGAGGCCGCCGCTCCCGTGGCGCCCGCCGCGCCGGCGCCGACCGAGCAGGCCGCCCCCGTCCCCGACACGGCGAAGCCGGAGACCGCCGCCGCGGCGCCTGTCCCGGCGCTGAAGGATCCCGTCGCCTGGACCGTCCAGAAGGGCGCCAGCCTGGCCTTCTCGGCGACCTGGTCGGGCAATCCGATCGAGGGCCGCTTCACGCGCTGGACCGCCGACATCCTGTTTTCGCCCGAGGCGCTGGACCGCTCGAAGCTGACCGTCGCCGTCGACATGGCCTCGGCCGCGACCGGTGACGCCCAGCGCGACGAGAGCCTGCCCAGCGGCGACTTCTTCGACACCGCCGAGCATCCGAAGGCGATCTTCACGGCCAGCAAGTTCCGCAAGACCGCCGAGGGCAAGTATGTCGCCGACGGGACGCTGGACCTGCGCGGCGTAAAAAAGCCGCTCAGCCTGCCGTTCTCGCTGAAGATCGACGGCGACACGGCGACCGCGCGCGGTGTAACCACCCTCGACCGGACGACGTTCGGAGTTGGACAGGGCGAATGGGCGTCGACGGACGAAATCGCGGCGAAGGTGAAGGTGAGCTTCTCGCTGACCGCCAAGCGGAAATAGACGCGGCGGCCCGCGCCCTGCGCGCGGGCGAGCTCGTCATCCTGCCGACCGAGACGGTCTATGGCCTCGGGGCGGACGCGGCCAACCCGGCCGCGGTGACCGCGATCTTCGAGGCCAAGGGGCGGCCCCGCTTCAATCCCCTGATCGCCCACGTCGCCGACCTGGCGACGGCCGCCTGCATCGCCCGGCTCGACGATCGGGCCTGGGCCCTGGCCCGGGAATTCTGGCCCGGCCCCCTGACCATCGTCGCGCCGATCCAGGACACCGCCGCCGTCTGCGACCTGGCGCGCGCTGGCCTCGATACGGTGGCGATCCGGGTGCCCGGCCACCCGCTCTCGCGCGCGGTGCTGGAGGCGTTCGGCGGGGCGGTCGTCGCGCCCTCGGCCAATCGCTCCGGCCGTCCCAGCCCCACGACCTTCGCCGACGCCATGGCTGAGACTGGCGACAAGACCGCCGCCGCCCTCGATGGCGGGCCCTGCGCCGTCGGCCTGGAGTCGACCGTCGTCTCCGTGATCGACGGCCAGGTCCGGCTGCTGCGTCCCGGCGCGGTGACGCGCGTGCAGTTGCAGCAGATCGTCGGCCCCCTGGCCGAGGCCGAGGACGACGCCAAGCGCTCGCCGGGCCGCCTGGCCCTGCACTACGCCCCCGACGCGCCGGTGCGGATCAACGCCAGGGCGCCCAAGCCCGGCGAGGCTTTCCTGGCCTTCGGCGGCGGCGCCAGCGGGGAGGGGGTGTTCAATCTCAGCCCGACCGGCGACCTCGCCGAGGCGGCCGCCAACCTCTTCGCCTATCTGCGCGCCGCCGACCGCACCCATCCCTCGGCCATCGCGGTCGCCCCGATCCCCGAGGACGGCCTGGGCGAGGCGATCAACGACCGCCTGCGCCGCGCCGCCGGCTATATCGGCTGACCTTTCGAGCGTAGGATAGGACCATGACCAAGCCCGTTCCCGCAGACGTCGTTTCCCGCCTGAAGGCCGTGCTCGGCGAGGGCGGCTGGAGCCAGGATCCCGAGGTGATCGGACCCAAGCTGGTCGAATGGCGCGGCCGCTGGAAGGGCGAGACGCCGCTGCTGGTCACCCCGCGCACGACCGCCGAGGTGGCCGCGGTCGTCGGGATCTGCGCGGCCGAGGGCGTGGCGATCACGCCCCAGGGCGGCAATACCGGCCTTGTCGCCGGCCAGATTCCGCACGGCGAGATCCTCTTGTCGACCCAGAAGCTGACGGCCGTTCGCGACGTCGATTCGATCGACGACGTCATGGTGCTGGAGGCCGGCGTCACCCTCCACGAAGCTCACCAGCAGGCCGCCAAGGCTGGCCGCCGCTTCACCGTCGGCGTGGCCTCGGAAGGCTCGTGCACGATCGGCGGCCTGATCTCGACCAACGCTGGCGGCACGGCGGTGCTGCGCTATGGCATGATGCGCGAGCAGGTGCTGGGGATCGAGGCGGTGCTGCCCAACGGCGAGATCTGGAACGGCCTCAAGCGCCTGCGCAAGGACAACACCGGCTATGATCTCAAGCAGCTCCTGATCGGGGCCGAGGGCACGCTGGGCGTCGTCACGGCCGCGTCGCTGAAGCTGCACGCGCCTCTGGCCTCGCGGGCCGTGGCGATCGTCGGCCTGGGCTCGCCGGCCGACGCGATCCAGCTCCTGGCCCGCGCCAAGGACGAGACCGGCGGCGCGGTCGAGGCGTTCGAGCTGATGGGCCGTCTGGGCTTCGAGCTGACCGTGCGCAACGTGCCGGGCCTGCGCGACCCGCTGCCCACCGAGCATCCGTGGTACGTGCTGATCGAGATCGCCAGCGGCGAGCCCGGCGCGGCCGAGGCGGCCCTGGAGCGCCTGCTGACCAGCGCCTTGGAGCGCGGCCTGATCTCCGACGCGGCCGTGGCCCAGACCGAAACGCAGATGAAGGCCTTCTGGCACATCCGCGAGGGCCATTCCGCCGGCCAGAAGCCCGAAGGCGCTGTGTGGAAACACGACGTCTCGGTGCCCGTCTCCAAGATCCCGGACTTCATCGCCCAGGCCAACGCGGCGATCGAGCAGGCCTTTCCCGAGACCCGCATCGTCGCCTTCGGCCACGTCGGCGACGGCAATGTCCACTACGACGTGCTCAAGCCCGTCGGCGCCGATGACGACGCCCACGACATCCAGCGCGAGGCCGGCGCGCGGATCATCCACGATATCACCGCCAGTTTCTCGGGCTCGATCAGCGCCGAGCACGGGCTGGGCGCGATGAAGACGGCCGAGGCCCTGACCTACAAGGATCCGATCGAGGTGGCGGCCCTGCGCGCCATTCGCGGGGCGCTGGATCCCAAGCGGATCATGAACCCGCGGATCCTGTTCTAGGCGTCTTGGCGGGAAGCGTGGCCGCCGGCGCGCTGGGGCAGGACGAGGATCAACAGCACGATCGCGGCGCCGAGCACCGCCGTCGCCAGCGGTCGGCTTAGCGCCAGTCCGCCATGATCCAGGGGCTTGTCCAGGAAGTCGCCCACCGCCGCGCCCAGCGGCCGCGTCAGAATGAAGGCGGCCCAGAAGAGGATCAGTCGGTCGAGACGGGTCTTGAAATAGAGCGCCGCGACGATCGCCAGCAGGGCCGCGAACACCAGGGCCGCGCCCATGTAGCCCAGGCCGCCCGTGTCGGCCGTCCAGTCGCCCAAGGCCGTGCCCAGGGTCTGCGAAAAGGTGATCGTCACCCAGTAGAAGGCTTCGGCGCGCGGCGTATGGATGTCGTCCGCATCGATCCGGCCGACGACCGCGCGCCAGGCGCCAAGCGAGGCCAGGACGCAGGCCAGCAACAACAGCGCGCCGCCCGTATAGCCAATGCCCAGCGAGCGCGTGGCGAAGTCGGCCAGGGTGGTGCCCGCCGTGGTCGAGGCGATGATCGTCGCCCAGTAGAGGAAGGGATGGAAACGCCGGGCTCGGATCTGGGTCAGGGCCAAGACCGCCAGGGCGGTCGCGAAGATCGCGGTTCCAACCAGATAGCCGAGGTTCATGGTCATGCTGACCGTATCGCCGCCGGTCTCACCGAGCGTGGTCGCCAGGATCTTGATGACCCAGAAGCCCAGGGTGACGGCCGGAACCTTGCTGAGGTTCTCGCGGGCGATGGTCATGTGGCGGCTCCCTGTCCTGGGGGGCATCCTAGGGCGCGTCGGGCTCAGGTGTCAGCGGCCAGCCCGGCCGCCGACCATTCCTATCCTCCCGCCTTGCGGACCGCTCGCAGCCGTAGCATCAGCAGCACGGCGAAGGCGCCCGCCGGGATCGTGGCCTTGTAGAAACCTGGCTGGGTGCCCGGGATCAGGTTGATCGCCAGCGGGATGAAACCCCAGCGGCCGCTCGACTGCTCCATCCAGAACGCTCCGACCCCGACGAAGCACATCACCGCCCACAGCGGGCGGAACTTCAGCGTCCGGTCGCGCAGAACGAAGAACAGGGCGGCGATCATCGGGATCGGCCAGGCGAGGGCTGCGGCGAGGCCAAGGTTCTGCATTCCGCTGGATAACCTCGCCGCTCGCCGGGGTCGAGGTGTCTTAAGCCTCGGGAACGCTCGCCATCATCGCCCGCAACGCCGCCAGATGGCCCTTCAACGCCTTGCGTCCGGGGGACGACAACGACAGCCAGGTGCGCTGGCGGCCCTCGGACGCGGCCTTGCGGACCTTGACGTAACCGGCCTCCTCCAGGGTCTTCACGTGCTTGGACAGGACCGATTCCGAGACATCCAGCGCCTCGCGCACCGTGGCGAAGTCGATGGTGTCGACCGCAGCCAGCATGCAGCACATCTGCAGGCGGTTGGGGGCGTGGATGACGGGGTCGAGGTCTCCGCTCACAGCGAGCCGCCCTCGCGCACGTCGCTCCGGAAGGCCGCCTCCCAGACGAAGCCGCCGATGGTGACGATGACGGCGACCAGACCGCCGAAGACCAGGGGCGCGGCGACCAGGCCGCGTTCGCGCCGCAGCCAGACGGAAATCAGCATCGACAGCGTGGTGAGCGCGGCCAGGCCGATAGCGACCCAGCGCGTGCGGCCGGCGCGATAGCCGTTGATCCACATGCCGGTGTGGCGCTTGTAAGCCCGCACCAGAAGAAGCAAGCCGGCGACGAACACGACGTAATAGCCGATCAGCAGCGGGATCGGCTGGCCCTGCACGGCCACCAGTCCGCCCATCAGAAGACCCAGCGCGGGATGATACCAGGTCGGCGCCTTGGCGCGTTCGGCCAGGTCGGCGTTGGCGGCCTCGACCTCGGCGATCATGCGTAGGGTGTCTTCGTCGCGGGTCATCTCGACCTCCTTACTTTCCGTTGTGGAAAGTTATGATTGTCACTTTCCGACTTGGCAAGTGAAAACTTTCCAGCACGGAAAGCGAAGGACTCGACATCACGGGCCGGGGCGCGCCAGATGTCGGCATGAGCAAGCTCTTTCGGTTCTCGAATGCGATGGCGCGCCATCCCGAGGTCGAGGCCTGGTTTTCGAACGGCGACGAGCCCATGCGTCGCATGGTCCAGCCTTGGTTCGAGCGGATGCGCCAGGCCGGCGCGGACGTCCGCGAGCTGCTACACGACGGCCATCCGACCGCCTGCGTCGAGGACGCCGCCTTCGCCTATGTCGACGCCTTCACGGCGCATGTGAACCTCGGCTTCTACGAAGGCGCCTCGCTGCCCGACCCCGCCGGCTTGCTGGAGGGGACGGGCAAGCGGATGCGGCATGTGAAGCTGCGGTGGGGTCAATCGCTCGACGAAGCGGCGCTGGCCGCTCTGATCGCCGCCGCCCATGGGGACATGCGGCGGCGTGTCGACTCCGGAGAATGACATAGCTGGCGAAGGCGCGCCTAACCCTCTATCTCCCCGACCATGCTGATGGTCATCTCGCCCGCCAAGTCGCTGGACTTCACCGCGCCCGCCCAGGCCCTGCCCATGACGACGCCGGAGCTCAAGGCCCAGATCGCCGAGCTCTCCAAGGTCACGCGCAAGCTGACGGCCGCCGACCTCAAGCGTCTGATGCACATCTCCGACGCCCTGGCCAAGCTGAATCGCGAGCGGTTCCAGGCCTTCGACGCCGAGCTGGAGGACGGCCTGCAGGCGATCATCGCCTTCAATGGCGACGTCTATGGCGGCCTGGCCGCCCGAGAACTGGACCGCCCCGCCCTGGAGTGGGCCCAGGACCACCTGCGGATCCTGTCGGGCCTCTATGGCGTGCTGCGCCCGTTCGACGCCTTGCAGGCCTATCGCCTGGAGATGGGCACGCGGCTGAAGACCAAGCGCGGCCACAATCTCTATGACTACTGGGGCGAGACGATCTCCAAGACCCTGAACGCCGCGGCCGAGGGGCATGCCGATCCCACCCTGGTGAACCTGGCCAGCCAGGAATATTTCGGGGCGGTCGACGCCAAGGCGCTGAAGCTTCCCGTCGTCACCTGCCACTTCAAGGAGGAGAAGCATGGCGAGCTGCGGGTGCTGGGCTTCTTCGCCAAGAAGGCGCGCGGCCGGATGGCCCGCTACGCCATCGACAACCGGGTCGAGCGCGCCGAGGACCTCAAGGGCTTCGATCGCGACGGCTATCGCTTCAAGCCTGAGCTTTCGACGCAGGCCGATTGGGTTTTCGCTCGCCCGCAGCCCTGAATTCATCTATCGGTGAATTTAATAAGCGCTCGCCCTTCGCAGGAGCGAGCTATATGCTGCGCCGCAACAAGTCGGGCAGTCGTTCAGGGAGCGTTCGCATGGCCGTCGATTTCGGTTTGCAGGGGCAGGTCGCCATCGTCACCGGCTCGACCAGCGGTATCGGTCACGCCCTGGCCGACGCGCTCGCCGCCCAGGGCTGCAACATCGTCATGAACGGCCTGGGCGAGATGAACGCCATCGAGCGGGCGCGCGCCGAGATGGCCGAGCAGCACGGCGTCGAGGTGCTGTATCACGGCGCCGACATGACCAAGCCGATCGAGATCGCCGACATGGTCAAGGCCGCCAAGGCCGAGTTCGGCGAGCTGGACATCCTGGTCAACAACGCCGGCGTCCAGCACGTGGCCCCGATCGAGGACTTCCCGGACGACAAGTGGGACCTGATCATCGCCATCAACCTGTCGTCGGCCTTCCACGCCACCAAGGCGGCGGTGCCGATCATGAAGGAGCAGGGGCGCGGGCGGATCGTCAACATCGCCTCGGCTCACGCCCTGATCGCCTCGCCGTTCAAGGCCGCCTACGTCGCCGCCAAGCACGGGATCATGGGCCTGACCAAGACTGTCGCCCTCGAGGTCGCCACCCACGGGATCACCTGCAACGCCATCTGCCCCGGCTTCGTGAAGACCCCGCTTGTCGAGGCCCAGATCGTCGACCAGGCCAAGGCGCGCGGCATTTCCGAGGAAGCGGTGATGAAGGACGTGATCCTGGCCGCCCAGCCGACCAAGCAGTTCGTCACCTTCGAGCAGCTGTCCGGCATGCTGCTCTATCTGGTGTCGGACGCCGGCGCCTCGGCCAACGGCGCCGCTTTCCAGGTCGACGGCGGCTGGGTCGCCCAATAGGCTGGGCTCCGTGCCCATCCCGCCCTTCACCCGCAAGAAGCCGACCGGCAAGGCCCTGAGCCTGGCGCTGCAGGGCGGCGGCGCGCACGGCGCGTTCGAGTGGGGCGTGCTGGACCGCCTGCTCGAGGAAGAGGATCTGGAGATCCGGGCGGTCACCGCCGCCTCGGCCGGCGCCATGAACGCGGTCTGCCTGGCCCAGGGCCTGCTCGACGACGGCAAGGCCGGGGCCCGCAAACGGCTCGAGTCGTTCTGGCGGCAGGTCAATCGCCAGGGCGGCCGCAACGTCTTCGGCGACACCTCGATCTGGACGACCGCCTTCGGGGGCGCCTTCGGAAACGGAGCCGATTGGCTGAAGAACACCCCGGGCTGGCGGATGGCCGAGACCCTGGCCCTGTCGTTCAGCCCCTACGAGTTCAACCCGTTCAACCTGAACCCGCTGCACGACCTGCTGGAGGCCGAGGTCACCTTCAGCCAGATTCGCGAGCGCTCGCCGGTCAAGCTCTACATTTCGGCCACCGCCGTCCACGCCAGCAAGGCCCGCATCTTCCGCGAGACCGAGCTGACCTCGCGCCACATCATGGCCAGCGCCTGCCTGCCGCAGCTGTTCCAGGCCGTGGAGATCGACGGCGAGCCCTATTGGGACGGCGGCTTCCTGGCCAATCCGGCGCTGTGGCCGCTGTTCTACGACGACACGCCCGACG
This sequence comes from Caulobacter sp., assembly GCF_035254145.1. Taxonomy (GTDB): domain Bacteria; phylum Pseudomonadota; class Alphaproteobacteria; order Caulobacterales; family Caulobacteraceae; genus Caulobacter. The sequence continues at coordinate 11,780 of NZ_DATFAV010000331.1, forward strand.
ACATCCTGATCGTCAGTCTGAACCCCTTCGTCCGCCAGGAGACGCCCAAGACGCCGGGCGAGATCATGGACCGGCTGAACGAGATCACCTTCAACGCCTCCCTGGCCTCGGAGCTTCGGGCCATCGGCTTCGTGCAGAAGCTGCTGGACGAGGGGCTGCTGAAGGACAACGCCCGGGGCCGCTATCGCCGGATGCTGGTCCACGCCATCACCGCCGACAAGCCGCTGGCGGACTTGTCACTGTCGACCAAGTTCAACACCGAGTGGAGCTTCCTGTCGGACCTGAAGGAGCGCGGCCGGACAGCGGCCGACGCCTGGCTGGCCGATTGCGGAACCTGCATCGGGGTCAAGTCCAGCGTCGATCTGAAGGTCGGCTTTCCGTGAACCACCCTGTGCCGACCGTCGGGGTGGTCTGCCTCAAGGGGGCGGAAGTGCTGCTCATCCGGCGCGGGACGCCGCCGCGCCTCAACCAGTGGAGCCTGCCGGGCGGCCGGCTGGAATGGGGCGAGACGACCGCCGTCGCCGCCCTGCGCGAGCTGAAGGAAGAGACGAGCGTCGAGGCGCAGCTGCTGGGCCTGATCGACGTCGTCGACGGGGTCTTTCCGGCCCGGCCCAATCTTGATGGGAGAGGGGGCGGCGAGATCACCCGGCACTATGTCCTGATCGACTACGCGGCCCGCTGGATGGCCGGGGAGCCGGTAGCCGGCGACGACGCGGCCGAGGCGCGGTTCGTGTCCCGCGAGGAAGCGATGGCGCTGGTGGAATGGGACGAGACCCGGCGGGTGATTTCGGAGGCTTACGATCGGTTCGGGGCCTGATGTTCCTCCCCCGTGACACGGGGGAGGTGGCCCAGAGGGACGGAGGGGGCCAGCTCGGCCGACTTCCAGCTTGCCCCCTCCGTCGGCTTCGCCGACACCTCCCCCGCATCGCGGGGGAGGAGAGGCGCTTGCGCCGCTGGCCAAGTTCCCCGACATCTCTCCCATGACCGTTCTCGACGCGCCCGCGCC
>NZ_DATFAV010000332.1:0-5361 GCF_035254145.1 Caulobacter sp.
TGATCGCCGGCTTGAACTTGATGTCGCCGCAGCCGGCGCGGGTCAGGAACTCGCCGGAGACCGAGGGGTGGGCCTCCAGCGGCTCGTGGTCGGGCTTGGGCAGGCCGTAGTCCTCCATCTTGCCGATGGTCTTCTTGATCATCTTGCGGGCGAGGGACAGGCCGACGCTCTTGGGCATCCAGGCCGGCATGGCGGATTTGTCGGCCGGCTTGCCGTTCAGGTACTTGGGGAACACCCAGACCCCGCGCCGGGCCGAGACCCACAGGTTCTTGGCGATCGGCCGCTGGGACAGCTCGCTGGCGATGTCCATGGCCGAGTTGCCCATGCCGACCACGATGACGTTCTTGCCGCGCATGTCGACCGGATCGAACGGATCGCAATAGGCGTGGGCGTGGAACGCGGGGCCGTCGAACTCGCCCGGATATTCCGGCACGCGCGGGTCCCAGTGGTGGCCATTGCAGACGAACAGCACGTCGTAGAGACGCGTCTCGCCGGTCGACAGGGTCACCGCCCACAGGCCGTCGTCGGTGCGGCGCGCCTTCTCGACGCGGGTGTTGAAGGTGATGGTCGGGCGCAGGCCGAAGTGGTCGACATAGTCCTTGAAGTACTGGAAGAGCTGCGCGTGATGGGGGAAGTCGGGCCAGTCCCTGGGAACGGGGAAGTCCTCGAACGCCAGCCGCCATTTGCTGGTGTCGATATGCAGGCTGTCGTAGCAGGCCGACATGCCGTTGGGGTTCTTGTAGTACCAGGTGCCCCCGATGTCGTCGGACATCTCGAAGCAGTCATAGGGGACGCCGTAGTCCTTCAGCCGCTTGATGGTGGTGAAGCCGCTGCAGCCCGCGCCGATCACGCAGGCCTTCGGGAGCTTGGCTTGGGGAGCCCTGTCCATAGGGGTTTGGGCCGACATTCCACCCTCCTGACTTATCGTTGTTCAGGTGAACGTATCAGCGTTATGCCAGCCAGCAAGCGCCCGTTGCGGAAAGGGGTGGACTCCAGATGTGGCGGTCTTGGGAGGCGCCCCTCTAACCCGCCTTCCTCGCCCCCGTGGCGAGGATCCATGGCGCGGCTGGGCGCGGCGGGGTTGGTGAACGCCGCCGGCGTGGGCGGGCGCGGATCCAACTCAAAGCCCGCTGAAGCCTGGGCCCCAGGCACAAGGCCAGGGGAGGCGGAGAAATTTGGAGACGACCTTTCAGGCTCAACAGATGGCGCGTGACCGTCAGCCCTACCGACCGAACGGCGTGGTCGCGTAGGCCGAGGCGCAGGAGCCGTTGCACAGCACCCAGTCGGCGCCGCAGCTGTCGTCGTCCTTGTTGCGGGCCTGGCAGAAATAGCGGGTCCGCGCGCACATGGCGTTGCATCGGTGCAGGTCGCCGGCCGGCTGGCGGGCCGCCAGGGCCCACGGGGCGGCCAGGACGGTGCGCGGCCCCTCGCGCGAGGGCAGCACCGAGACGGGCGGCCGGGGCTGGTAGGGCGCCTGAGTCTGAAAGGCCTGGGCCGGGATGGCGCAGGTCAGGATCAGCAGGGCGAGAAGGGCGCGACGCATGGCCGGCGACCCTAGCGACCCCGAGTGAAAGGCCCGTAAACCTCGCCCCGACTCAGGGAATCTTCAGCGCCCGGTCCAGGCTGAACCGGCCGCCGCCGCGGGCGATCAGGAACAGCAGCAGCCCCGCCCAGGATAGGTGCGTGGGCCAGGCGTCGGGATAGACGAAGATCTCGATCACCGCCGTCATGCCCAGGAACGCCAGGGCCGAGACGCGGGTGAACAGACCCAGCACCAGCAGGATCGAGAACAGGTGCTCCGAATAGGTCGCCGCGTGGGCGGCCACGACGGGCGGCAGCAGCGGCACGTGGTACTCGCTCTCGAACAGGGCGTAGGTCCCATCGGTGATGTGCAGCAGGCCGTCGACCTTGGTGCGTCCCGACAGGAAGAAGACGGCCGCGACGCCCAGCCGCGCGACCAGGACCAGCAGGTCCTCGGGAAGCAGCTTCTGAGTCGTACGGGCGAGCAGGGTCAGCGGCGCGCGCAGCGCCGGGGAAAGAGCGGTCATGGCGGGATTTCCTTAGAGGGGCGCGACGAAGACGCCGTCGGCGATCAGGGTGGCGAAAGGGGAAGCAAAAGGGGTCTCGGGATCGGCCATCGCGGCGGCCTGGGCGGCCTCGCCGGCGGTCAGGCCCTGGCGGCAGGCGCGCAGGAACGCCGTCTCGGCGGCGCCGACCACGCGGTGGGTCACCGCGCCGTCGCGCCGGACCAGCAGCAGGGTCTCGGGCGTCTCGGAGATTTCCAGGTCCTCGCGTCCCTCGCGGGCGGCGCGCCACAGGCTGGGCAGGCCGGCGTCGAAGGCGGCGAAACGGACGCTGGGGTGCGGGGAAAGGGGTGTCTGGGCCAGCGTCTCGGGCGACAGGCTCGACAGCGCCTGGGCGCTCAACGCCGGCGCCTCGGGCGCGAACAGGGCCTCGATCCACAGGCGGTCGAGATGAGCGATCCCGGCCAGATAGGGCAGCTCGGCGGCCGGCGGGAAGCGTTCCAGCCAGCCGGGAAAGGCCTCCCCATAGTCGAGCAGAGCGGCGCTGGCGGGCGGGGCCTCGCGGGCGAACAGGGCGGCGGCGGCGCGGAACCAGTCCTCGCCGACCATGGACAGCGCCGTCGGGAAGTTGTCGGCCAGGGCGTCGACGCAGCCCTTGGCGATGGTGTTGCGATAGACGGCGAGACCCGGGTGGTCCCCGTCCGTCAGCCACGGCGACAGGGCGGGGCGATCGCCGGTCAGGGCGGCGACGAAGGCGTCCTGGAAGTCGATCAGCTCAGGCATGAACCGCCTCCAGGGCCCCGAGTTCGGCGGCGGCGCGGTCGCGCTCGGCCATCAGCATCGCGAAGGCGGGGATGTCGTCGTCCCGCTCAATGAGCGTCGGGCGCGGACCGATCCGGCGGATCAGGCGGCGATAAAGCGCCCAGACCGGCTCGGCCACCGGCGCGCCGTGGGTGTCGATCAGAAGGTCCGAGCCCCCGGCGTCGGGGCCGTGGCCCGCCAGGTGGATCTCGCCGACGGCTTCGGCCGGGATGGCGTCCAGATAGGCCTCGGCGCGGTAGTCGAGATTGCTGGCGCTGACGAAGACGTTGTTGACGTCGACCAGCAGGCCGCAGCCGGTCCTGGCGACCAGGGCCTTGAGGAACTCGACCTCCTCGAGGTCGTGGCCGCTCAGCGGCAGATAGAGCGAGGGGTTCTCGATCAGCACCTTGCGGCCCAGCGCCTCCTGCATCCGGTCGATGTTGTCGGCGATGCGGGCGAGGGCGGCGTGGGTGCGCGGGAAGGGCAGCAGGTCGGGCTGGTGGACGCCGCGATGGGTCGACCAGGCCAGGTGCTCGGAGACCACGAACGGCTCGAACCGGTCGGCCAGCCGCTTGAGGGCCGCCAGGTGCTCGGGATCCGGATTGGCGTCGGCGGCCAAGGACAGGCCGACCCCATGCAGCGAGATCGGATGCCGCCCGCGGATCGCCTCCAGCGCCAAAAGCCGCGGCCCGCCGGCCGACATGTAGTTCTCGGGATGAACCTCGAACCACAGGCCCTCATCCGTCGCGGCGAGCGCGTCGGCGTAGTGCTGGGGCTTCAGGCCAAGGCCGGCGGTGGGGGGCATGGTGATCATCCAGATCAAGCTGTCATCCCGGCTCGGCGCGCCACGCGCTTGGCCGGGATGACAGTTTTAAGGATCAAGCCTTCGGCGTCAGCGAACCCATGCCGTTCGGGGTCTTGATGGTCGTGCACGTGCCCTTGGGGACCATCTTCCAGGCGTCGGCCTGGTAGTCGGCCTTGGAGGTGCCGGCGCACGAGGTGCCCGCGCCCGCCTTGCAGTCGTTCTGGCCGGCCTTGGCGACGCCGTAGCACTTTTCGGTCTCGCCCTTCTTCTCCATGGGCATGTTGGACTGGGCGGCCATCGCGGCGCCGGTCGACAGGGCGAAGACGGCGGCCAGGGCGGCGGAAGCGGTGCGGTTCATGGGGTTTCTCCTTGAGGCGTTTCTCGCCGAACGGCCGCCTTGGCCGCTCGGTCGTGGGGAAGTACGAAGCCGAACCATCGGAGGTTACACCGCTCGCCGAACAAAATTTCGACCGATCTTCCGGCGCAGGTTCCGGCGCGGCGTGAGGGCGTGTAACCATCGCCGCCTCGCGCGCGAATAGGGGCAGGCGTGACGGATACCGAAACCCGTTTGAAGGCGCTGATGCTGCGCGGGCTGGAGGGCGACGCTCCGGCCTACCGCGCGTGTCTGGCGCAGCTGGGCGTTCGGCTGCGCGCCTATTTCGCGCGCCGGATGGCCGGCGCGCCCGGCGATGTGGAGGATCTGGTGCAGGAGACGCTGCTGGCGGTGCATCTGAAGCGGTCGACCTGGGACGCCTCCCAGTCGTTCACCGCCTGGGCGCACGCGGTGGCGCGCTACAAGCTGATCGACCATTGGCGTCGCCGGAAGATCCGCCAGACCCTGCCGATCGACGACCACGCCGCCTTCCTGGCCGCCGACGAGCCCGAGCCCTCCATCGGGATCGAGCTGGACCGGGCGCTGGCCAGCCTGCCCGAGCGGCAGCGGATCCTGGTCTCCGACGTCAAGCTGACGGGCCTGTCCCTGGCCGAGGCCGGGGCTCGAGCCGGCATTTCCGAGGGAGCGGCCAAGGTCGCCCTGCACCGGGCGCTGAAGGCCCTGGCCGAAAGGATGCGCCGTGCGGACGGATGATCTGATCGACGCCCTGGCCGCCGACGGCGGACCGGTCAATGCGCCGCCGCGCCGTCTGGCCCTGGTCGCGGCGCTGGGCGCCCTGGCCGCCCTGGTCCTGGTGCTGAGCTGGCTGCACACCCGCCACGACCTGGCGCAGGCGGTGCTGGGCGGCATGTTCTGGATGAAGGCGCTCTACACCGGCGTCCTGGGCCTGGCCGGCTATCTGGCGATCGAGCGGCTGGCGCGGCCGACGGGCTCGGGACGGCGCGGCTGGGCGCTGGGCCTGGTGGCGCTGGCCGTGTTCGCCGTGGCGGGGATCTGGCAGGCGCTGGTCAGCCCCGACATTCAACACGCCCTGCACATGTTGCGAGGCCATTCCTGGCATTCGTGCAGCCGCAACATCCTGGCCCTGGGCCTGCCGATGCTGGCCCTGGGCCTGCTGGCCGTGCGCGGCATGGCCCCGACGCGCCCCGTCGCCGCCGGCTTCGCCACGGGCCTGTTCGCCGGCGGGGTGGCCGCGACCGTCTACGGCCTGCACTGCCCGGAAAACACCTTCACCTTCGTGGCCCTCTGGTACAGCCTCGGCGTCCTGCTGCTGGCGGCGCTGGGGGCGGTGGTCGGGCGGTGGGTTCTGCGCTGGTAGGGACGCGTCCTTATACGGA
>NZ_DATFAV010000333.1:0-4104 GCF_035254145.1 Caulobacter sp.
GGCGTCCTACGTCGAACTGCCGGTCGTGCCGAAGAAGTAGGGCTGGAGCGGTCCGCGATCGGTGAAGCGGTTATGGGATCAAGGCGGCGTTTGGTCGCCTTCCTGGGCCTTGCGCCCGGGAAGGCGGGAATTGTGCGCCGCCTTGAACGCCTATCCGTCCTAGGCGCCGCCTACTCCGCCGCCATCGCGGCCTTGATCGGCAACGGCTTTTCCAGCGTGGCCCAGTCGATCAGGCCGTCATGGGTGGCGTCCTCCCATTTCAGGACGCCCAGGGCCTCGAACTTCGGCCGGACGGCCTCGGTCAGCAGGCCCACGCGCTTGAGGTTGGGGATCATCCGCTCGAACAGGAAGTCGCGGAACGCCCGCCCGACGGCGCCGCCCACCTGGATCTCCTTGGCCTCCTCGGCCGTGAAGCCGAACTCCTCGGCCACGTCGGTCGAGAACAGGCGCTCGCGCATGATCACGCAGGCCTCGTAGGCGAACTGGGCGCGGTCCTCGATCTCCCGCGGGGGCAGGGCCTTGATCCAGTCCTCCAGATAGTTGACGCCGAAGGCCACGTGACGGCCCTCGTCGCGCATGACCAGCTGGACGATCTGGCGGATCAGCGGGTCGCGGGCGGTCATCGCCATCGACTGGAAGGCGGCCAGGGCCAAGCCCTCGATCAGGATCTGCATGCCGACGAACTTCAGGTCCCAGCGCGGGTCGGACAGCACCTTGTCCAGCAGGGCCTTCAGGTTCGGGTTGATCGGATAGACGAGCTTGCAGCGCTCGCGCAGATAGCGGTTGAACACCTCGACGTGGCGCGCCTCGTCGAAGGTCTGCGAGGCGGCGTAGAGCTTGGCGTCGTAGGTCGGGGCGCACGAGACCAGCTGACTGGCCACCATCAGCGCCCCCTGCTCGCCGTGCAGGAACTGCGACAGCGTCTGGGCGTGGCCGCGCCAGGCGAAGGCCATCTTCTGCTCTTCGCTCAGGGCCTCGTACTTGGGATGGCCGGCGAAGGCGTTGAGCTGCGGATCAGCCGGCGGCTCGCTCAAGGGATAGGGGACGTCCCAGTCGACATCGAGGCTGGCGTCCCAGTTGAAGCGCTTGCCCAGCTCGTAGAGCTTGCGGATCTTGGCGTTGGCCGCCTCGTAGTCCCAGTTGTACGAGCCGACCAGCGGGGTGTTGAAGATCTCGCGGATCACCTCGACGTCTTCGCCGGTCAGCTTGCCGGCCAGCTCTTCGCTCTCGAATTCACGGATCGCCGTCGGCGCCCGCTCCACAACGGTCACATGCATCTTGGCCTCCCTGTGAGCGCGCTTCTCGTGGAGCGCCTCTGAAAGCCATCATAAAGATGACGCCGGCGTCATCTTTGACCATCATCAAGCGGGCGACGGAAAAACGACACGGCGGGTCACGATTTACGTGTTTCGACAGCGGCCCCGGGCGGCCCGAGGCCCCGGGGCGGCTTGAGCGGGTCCCCAGACGATGATCGAAGGCCCTGGGCTCCCCGCTTAGGGTCGGGCAAGATCCAGGCGCGCGTTGATCTAGGATAATGTGCTCGTCGGTGGGCGGTGGCCTATCGCGCCGAGAGAGGACATCCCATGACGCCCGAGACGTTCAAAGACCTGACGATCGTCGTGGCCGCCCTCGTCGTCGTGGGCTGCATCGCGTCGATCTTCGGGTTCACGTTGCGACGCCCCAAGGCGGTCCGGGCGGAGCGCACGCCCTTGCCGGACACCTCGGAAGGAGCGGCCGAACCCGAGGCGACGCGGCCGCCCGTCGATCAGGCGCTGTTCCGCGAGACGGCCGGGGAAAAGCTGGAGCCGCTGCTCGCCGCCGTGGTCGACCGCGCCCGCGCGCACCAGTGCGAGGCGCGATACGAGGTCCTGGGCGAGGCCGAGGCGACGAGATACCGCCTCGAGGTCAAGCGCCCCGACCACCCCGCCGGCCAGCCCGTGCCCTACATCAGCTTCGCGGCCGGCGAGCATGATCATGTGGAGATGGTCTACGGAGGCATGTTCCCGGGGCCCTCCGATCACAACCGGGCCGACACCGAGATCGGCTGGCGGACCATCCGCTGGGACCAGGTCGACGACGTCCTCGCGACCTTCACCCACAAGGTCTTCGCGCACTTCGACTAGGAGGGCGCGGAGGGGGACGTCGCCGACGGCCGTTCGCCGGCAGCCGGGCCGGACCAACGAAAAAGGCCCGGGATCGCTCCCGGGCCTTTCCGTAGTCACTCGAGTCAGAAGGTTTACTCGGCGTCCCCCGGGCGCTCCGCGAGCGCCCGAGTCCCGATTCTCGCGGACGCCTATTCGGCGTCCGCGGTCGCGATCTCGACCGGCAGCGGCTCCATCGCTTCTTCGCGCTGCTGGGCCAGCTGTTCGTCGCGCTTGGCGGCGACGCGTTGCAGGCTGCGCAGGTAGGAACCCGTACCGGCGGGGATCAGGCGACCCACGATGACGTTTTCCTTCAGGCCTTCCAGGGTGTCGGTCTTGCCGTGCACCGAGGCTTCGGTCAGGACGCGCGTCGTTTCCTGGAACGAGGCGGCCGAGATGAAGCTCTTGGTCTGCAGCGAGGCCTTGGTGATGCCCAGCAGCACCGGCTGGGTCACAGCCGGACGGCCGCCGCGGGCGATCGCCTTTTCCTGTTCCTTGTCGAACTCCGGCTTGTCCAGGTGGTCACCCTTGATCAGGCCGGTGTCGCCGGGCTCGAGGATCTCGACCTTCTGCAGCATCTGACGAACGATCGTCTCGATGTGCTTGTCGTTGATCGGCACGCCCTGCAGTCGATAGACCTCCTGGATCTCGTCGACGAGGAAGTTCGCCAGGGCCTCGACGCCCAGGATGCGCAGGATGTCGTGCGGATCCGGGTTGCCGTCGATGATGTACTCGCCCTTGGTGATGTAGTCCCCGTCGTGGACGGCGATGTGCTTGCCCTTCGGGATCAGGAACTCGACCGCCTCGGCCTGGTTGCCGTCGGCGTCGACGTCCGGCGTGATCTTGATCCGGCGCTTGTTCTTGTAATCCTTGCCGAATTCGACACGGCCGTCCATTTCCGCGATGACCGCGCAGTCCTTCGGACGGCGGGCTTCGAAGAGTTCGGCGACGCGCGGCAGACCACCGGTGATGTCCCGGGTCTTGGCGCCTTCGGTCGGGATACGCGCGATCACTTCACCCGGCTTCACTTCGTCGCCGTCGGCGACGGAGAGAATGGCGCCGGCCGACAGGAGGTAACGAGCCTCGCCGCCGTTCGACAGACGCTTGTAGCTGCCGTCTTCGGCCAGCACGCCCATGGCCGGACGCAGGTCCGAACCGCGGGCCGAGGTGCGCCAGTCGGCGATGACGCGCTGGGCGATGCCGGTGGCTTCGTCGACTTCCTCGCGGATGGACAGGCCATCCACCAGGTCCTCGGCGCGGATCTTGCCGGCCACTTCGGTGATGATCGGGGTGGTGTAGGGGTCCCAATCACCGAGGCGCTGGCCGCGCTTGACCACGTCGCCGTCCTTGACCCGCAGGCGGGCGCCGTACGGCGGCTTGTAGGTTTCACGCTCCTTGCCGTCGACCAGAACGCTGACGGTGGTGTTGCGGCTCATGATGACCAGGGCGCCGTCGGAGCCCACGACCGTCGGACCGATCACGCGGACCGTACCTTCGTTCGAGGCTTCGAAGAACGACTGCTCGGCCACCTGGGCGGTGCCGCCGATGTGGAAGGTCCGCATCGTCAGCTGGGTGCCGGGCTCGCCGATCGACTGGGCGGCGATGACGCCGACCGCTTCGCCGATGTTCACCGGCGTGCCACGCGCCAGGTCGCGGCCGTAGCAGGCGCCGCAGACGCCGATCTTGGCTTCGCAGGTCAGGACCGAGCGGACCTTCACCGACTGGACGACCGCCGCCTCGATGGCGTCGGCGATGTTTTCGTCGATATAGGTGTCGGCCGGCACGACCAGCTCGCCGCTGGCCGGATCCTTGACGTCCTCGGCCGTGAAGCGGCCCAGGACGCGGGTGCCGCGGGCCAGGTCACGGCCGTAGCAGGTGCCGCAGATGCCGGTGTCGGCCTCGCAGACCAGCACCGAGCGCACGCGCACCGACTGAACCCCGGCCGCTTCGATGGCTTCAACCA
>NZ_DATFAV010000334.1:0-6488 GCF_035254145.1 Caulobacter sp.
TCGTACCACGACAGCACGCGGGCCAGCTTGCCGTCGATGACCTGGGTCTGGGGCAGGGCGGCCGTCGAGCTGGCGGCGATGTGGTTCAGGTCGGTCGAGACCAGCGGATCCTTGGTCGTGAACAGCACGCCCTTCATCGGACCGTCGGCGGCGGCCTGCAGGGCTGCATTGATCTCGTCGATCGAGGTCTCGCGGCCGGAGACGACCTTCAGGTCGATGACCGAGACGTTCGGGGTCGGGACGCGGATCGACGAACCGTCCAGCTTGCCCTTCAGTTCCGGCAGGACGAGGCCCAGGGCCTTGGCGGCGCCGGTCGAGGTCGGGATCATGGAGAGGGCCGCGGCGCGGGCGCGGTAGAGGTCCTTGTGCATGGTGTCCAGCGTCGGCTGGTCGCCGGTGTAGCTGTGGATCGTGGTCATGTAGCCGCGCTCGATGCCGAACAGGTCGTGCAGGACCTTGGCGACGGGGGCGAGGGCGTTGGTGGTGCACGAGCCGTTCGAGACGACGATGTCGTCGGCCGTCAGGGTCTCGTGGTTGACCTTGTAGACGATGGTCTTGTCGGCGCCGTCGGCGGGGGCCGAGACCAGCACGCGCTTGGCGCCGGCCTTCAGGTGGGCGCTGGCCTTGTCCTTGGCGGTGAAGATGCCGGTGCACTCGAAGGCGATGTCGACGCCCAGGTCCTTGTGCGGCAGCTCTTCGGGGTTACGGATGGCCGTGACCTTGATCTTGCCCAGGCCGACGTCGATCCAGTCCTCGCCCGAGGTGACGACGCCCGGGAAGCGGCCATGGACGCTGTCGTAGCGCAGCAGGTGGGCGTTGGTCTCGACCGGGCCCAGGTCGTTGATGGCGACGACCTCGATGTCGCGACGGCCATGCTCGGCGATGGAGCGCAGGACCAGACGTCCGATGCGGCCGAAGCCGTTGATGGCGACGCGAAGAGCCATGGGTCTTTCTCCTGTAGCGGCCGCCGAGCGGGATCGTTCGGCGTTCCCTTATTTCGGTGCGCGTTTTGCGGGCTGGGGGCGCGAAGTCAAGTCCGAGAAGCCGCCATTGCGGGGCGGAGGGCCGAAAGTGAACGCGGTTTTTCGAGAGTTTCACCCCCTCGAACGCCCTGTCGGCGGCGGACAAGGCGGGGCGAATGCTGCTATGGGCGGTGCGTCGCCCAAATGTCGCCTTCCGCGGCTGGCTTAGAGGGCTTCGATCTGTATGTTGCGTCGCATGATGGAAACCCGCCGATGATCCCGGCCGACGGTACGGCCCTCGACCTCGCCGTGCGCCGCCTCGAGCGTGCGGTGAGTCAGCTGGAGCAGCGCCTGGCGGCCAAGGCCGCCGAGGCCCGACGGACGGCCGCCGCGCCGGTCGCGAGCCTGTCGGCCGAGCCTGGCCTGTTCGACGATCAGGAGCGCAGTCGCCTGGTCGCCGACCTGGAAGCCGCCCGCGAGCGCGAGAAGGCGCTGGAAGAGGCCGGCGAGCAGGCCTCGGTGGCGCTCGGCCGCGCCATCGCCGAGATCCGCGCCGCGCTCGGCGACGAAGGCGTGGCCAACGATCTGCACGCGCCGACCGACGACGACGACCTGTTCGAAGACTCCGAGGAGGCGTGACCATGGCCCAGGTGACGATCCAGGTGAACGGCCGACCCTACAGCGTCGGCTGCGAGGATGGCCAGGAGCCGCATCTGGCCGAGCTGGCCCGCCTGTTCGACCGCCAGGTCCGCCAGGTCAGCGCCGACGTCGGACAACTGGGCGAGACGCGCCTCTTTTTGATGGGCGCCCTGCTGCTGGCCGACGAGCTGTCGGACATGAAGCTGCGCCTGGCCCACGCCAACGCCGAGATCGCCCGGATGCAGCAGGAAGGCACCAAGGCCGAGATCGCCGCCATCCGCGCCCTGGACGCGGCGGCGGAGAAGATCGAGAAGCTGGCGGCGGAGTAGAGGCAGTCAATCCTCCCCCCAGCGGGGGAGGTGGCCGAAGGCCGGAGGGGGAAGAGGCAAGGCCGGCGGAACTTCCCCCTCCGTCGCCCCTTCGGGCCGACACCTCCCCCGTCAGGGGGAGGATTGAGTGGGGCGGGCCGCCGCGTCAAAGGCGCCCCTGGCTTTCCGCCCCCCGACGCCCTATCTTGATCGACGGCGGGTCTTGCTGTGGCTCTCGTCGAAGATTTCTATTCCCAGGGACCTTAATCTCTCTATCGGGACCTGTTCCCTCCCGTGGCCGTGGCTGCGGGAACACGGGGCCCACCTGTTACTGACAGGTTCGAGTGGATTGAAACGTCTTCACGGTTCTTCGCGGCGCCGCCACCCTATCTCCCCTATAAGCGATCCATGACCATCGCCGACCCCGTCGCGGCCAAGACGGCCCTGCGCGTCTTCCTGCGCAACCAGCGCAAGCAGCTGGCCCTGCAAGCGCCGCAGGCCGACTGGATGATCGCCGAGATCGCCCGCGAGCCCCTGGCTCGGTTGTTTCCCGACTCCGCCGGCAAGGTCGCGGCGCTCTATCATGGCCTCGGCTCGGAGCTGTCGCCGCTGATCCTGGGCGACCAACTGCGCGAGGCCGGCTGGACCCTGGCCCTGCCGGCGATCGAGGACGCGGAGGCCGCGCGCATGGTCTTTCGCGCCTGGGATCCCGCCCAGCCCCTGATCCGCGACGCCATCGGCCTGCCCGCGCCGTCGCCGGACTCCGCGAAGCTGGAGCCGGATCTGGTGCTGGCCCCGCTGCTGGCCTTCCAGCGCGACGGCGTGCGCCTCGGCCAGGGCGGCGGCTATTACGACCGGGCGCTGGAGGCCTTGCGGGCCCGCAAGCCGACCTTCGTGCTGGGCGTGGCCTATAGCGGCCAGCAGGTGGAGAATTTGCCGCACGAGCCGCACGATCAAAGGCTGGACGCCATTCTCACCGAAAAAGAGTATATCGCCGTCGAGACATGAGCCGCTGACGGCTCGCACCAAGGACTTTCTATGCGTTTCGCCTTCTTCGGCGATGTCGTCGGCAAGTCGGGCCGTGACGGCCTGGCCGACCATCTGCCCGATCTTCGCCGCCGGCTCTCCCTCGAGTTCGTCATCATCAACGCCGAGAACGCCGCGGCGGGCTTCGGCATCACCGAGAACACCGCCCGCGAGCTGTTCGAGGCCGGCGCGGACTGCCTTACCCTGGGCAACCACAGCTGGGACCAGCGCGAGGCCCTGACCTATATCGTCCGCGAACCGCGCCTGATCCGGCCGGCCAACTACCCGATCCTGTCGGACGCGCCCGGGCGCGGCAGCCATCTGTTTCAGACCGACTCGGGCAAGACGATCTACGTCGTCAACCTCTTGGGTCGGGTCCACATGGACGCCATGGACGACCCGTTCGCCGCCGTCGACCGCGAGCTGGACAAGGCCCCGCTGGCCCAGGTGGCGGACGCTGTAGTGGTCGACATGCACTGCGAGGCCACGTCCGAGAAGATGGCCATGGGCCACTATTGCGACGGCCGCGCCTCGCTGGTGGTCGGCACCCACACCCACGTCCCGACCGCCGATTGCCAGGTGCTGCCCGGCGGCACCGCCTACCAGACGGACGCCGGCGCCTGCGCCGACTACGACAGCGTGATCGGCAACCAGAAGGAAGAGCCGCTGCGGCGCTTCACCACCAAGATCAGCGGCGGCCGCTACCAGCCGGCCAGCGGACCGGCCACGGTCTGCGGCGTGTTCGTCGAGACCGACGACCGCACGGGCCTGGCGCTGCGGGTCGAACCGATCCGGGTGGGCGGACGGCTGAGGCCGACGATTCCCGCCCTTTAAGCCCGGGGGGGCGAGCCTAGGCCGTCGGGAAGAGTTTGAAATACGGTTCGGCCTCGGCCAGCACGCGCTGGACCGACGGCCTGTCCTTCAACCGTTCCAGATAGGCCAGGCAGTCCGGCCAGCGGCCTTCGAGCGGCTGGACCTTGTCGGCGTAGAAGAGCGCCGGCATGGCCGCGCACTCGGCCAGGCCAAAGTCGCCCAGCATCCAGGTCCGGCCGTCGGCCAGTTGGCTTTCCAGGTAATCGCAGGCGTTCGCCAACTGCCCGTAGGCCTCCTGCACCCCATACGGATCCTTGTTGGCGCCCTCGGGGCGGATGCGGTCGGCGATGATCTTCTGCATCGGCGTCTGGACGTAGTTGTCGAAGAAGCGGTCCCAGAACCGCATGCGCCAGGCGAAGTCGGGCGCTATGGGCGTGAAGCGGACGGGCCCCGGATAGTGGGCGTCCAGATAGTCGAGGATGACGGAGGTCTCGACCACCGTCTCGTCTCGAGCGTCATCGCGGAGCGCCGGCATCTTGCCCATCGGCGAGAGCTTCAGGAACGCCTCGCGCGCGGCGGGATCACCCAGATCGACCAGCACGTTGTCGAACGGAATCGCGTTCTCGTAGAGGCCGATCAGCACCTTCCAGCAGTATGAAGCCAGCGGGTGGGCGTACAGCGTCAGGCTCATGGGCGCTCCCGGATACTTAAGTAACTGCCTAACTATATCCGAGGCGCGCCGGAACGCAACCCCGGCGGCGGGGGTGACAAAGCCCGCCCCCGGGCGTTAGAAGCGCCACACTCCATTTTTCAGACCAGAGACAGAGCCTCTTCAATGGCCGGCCACTCGAAATTCAAGAACATCATGCACCGCAAGGGCCGCGCCGACGCCGCGCGCTCCAAGCTGTTCTCCAAGCTGTCGCGGGAAATCACCGTGGCGGCCAAGGCCGGCCTGCCCGACCCGGCCATGAACCCGCGCCTGCGCCTGGCCGTGAACAACGCCAAGGCCGAGAGCTTGCCCAAGGACGTCATCGACCGCGCGATCAAAAAGTCGCAGATGGGCGACGCGGCCGACTATTCGGAAATCCGCTACGAAGGCGTCGCGGCCGGCGGCGTCGGCATCATCGTCGAGGTGCTGACCGACAACAAGAACCGCGCGGCCGCCAACGTCCGCTCCTACTTCACCAAGATGGGCGGCAACATGGGGGCCACCGGTTCGGTGACCTTCAACTTCGATCGGGTCGGCCAGATCAGCTATCCGGCCAAGGCCGCGTCGGAAGACGAGATGATGGAAGCCGCCATCGAGGCCGGCGCCGACGACGTCACCTCCGACATGGACGAGGAAGGCGAAGGCCACACGATCTACACCGCCTTCGAGGACCTGAACGAGGTGGCCGCCGCCCTGGAGGCCAAGTTCGGCGCGGCCGGCAACACCAAGATCGCCTGGCGCCCGAAGATGCAGGTCCCGGTCACCGGCGACAGCGTCGCCACCCTGATGAAGCTGCTCGACATGCTGGACGAGGACGACGACGTCCAGGCCGTCTACTCGAACGAGGACATCAGCGACGAGGACCTGGCCAAGCTGGGCTAGGTCCCGTCTCTCGCAGAAGGGGTGGGCTCGGGGATATGCTTCTCCCTGTCATCGCCTCCGGCTAGACTGACGGCATGGTCCTGCGGGTTCACATCGACACCGATTGCGGCGTGGACGACGCCCTGGCGCTGGCCTTGCTGGCGCGGGCCCGGCAGGCGGTCGAGGTGGTCTCGGTCTCGGCCGTGTTCGGCAACACCTATGTCGACCAGGCCGCCGCCAACGCGCGCGGAGTGCTGCGCCTGGCCGGCTGCGGGGCCGAGGTCTATATCGGCGCCGGCTCGGGCCTGGCCAAGCGGCGGGTCGAGCGGATGCGGCCGGCCCACGGCGTCGACGGGCTGAACGGCGCGGGCTTCTCCCAGCGCTGGAAGCTGCCCGAGCTTGAGCGCGGCCATTCCGCCAACTTCCTGGCCTTCGCCGCCCGCCGCAGGATCGCGGGCCTGTTCCTGGGACCGCTGACCAATCTCGCCAAAGGTCTGCTGGAAGACCCGGCCGCCTTCCGCGACTGGCGCCCGACGATCATGGCCGGGGCCTTCGCCGTCGAGGGCAAGGCGGCCGGCGGGGCGGACTTCAACAGCTGGAGCGATCCGGAGGCCCTGCAGCGCACGCTGGAGAGCGGGGTCACGCCGCGTCTCATGCCGCTGGACGTGACGCATCAGGTGAGCGTGACCACCGCCGACCTGTCCCGCGGCGCGGCCTGCTGCGGCTCGCCGCTGTCGGCGCGGCTGATCAAGGCGGCGGGCGCCTACATCGCCTTTCACCAGAACGTCTGGGGCGGCGAAGGCTGCCGGCCGCACGACGCGGTGGCCGCCGCCAGCCTGATCGCGCCGGAGCTCTTCACTTTCGAGCCTGCCCGCCTGCGGGTGATCGTCGACGGCGAACGCCTGGGCCGCATCGAACGCGTGGACGGCCCGCCAAACGCCGAGGTCTGCACGGACCTGGACGTCGGCGCGGTGAGGCGGCTGATCGTCGGCGGCCTGTTCGGGGCTGGCGCCGTCGAGGCGGCCTAGGGAGCAAAATCCCTAGTGCGGCTGGCCCCATTGCGCGGCGCGCTCGCGGACCAGGTCGCGCATGAACTGGTCGAGATCGGCCAGGCGGCGGTCCATCTCCGACACTGGCACGCCGTTCCAGACCGCGTGGTCGTAGGTCGTG
>NZ_DATFAV010000335.1:0-14917 GCF_035254145.1 Caulobacter sp.
ATTTCGGCCGTCCCGACGGGCGCGAAGCCCAGCGCCGCGTGGAAGGCGTCCGAGGCCGGGTTGGGCGGATCGGAATTGACCTCGCAGACGATCCGCGCGTGGCCGGCCGCGCGGGCCGCGGCGAAGAGATCGTTATAGAGCCGCCGCGCCAGGCCCCTGCCCCGCGCGGCGTCCGACACCACCACCCGATCGACATAGACGAAGCGCGGAAAACGCTCCCGGAACCACAGGAAGTTGACGCTGTCGTAGTCGGCGTCCTGGTCGAAGGCCAGCAGCAAGGCGTCGGCGACCCCCGCCCGCCGCGCCACGAAGGCTTCGGAGACCAGGCGGATCAGCCTTTCAGGCGCCAGCCAGGACAGCTCCACGGCGTGGTCGTTGTTGAGGGCCAGCAGCGCCTCGCCGTCCGGCCCCGCCAGATCCGCGACCGCCAGCGTCGCCGTCCGTTCGTCCATGTTCCTCTCCGTCGCCCGGAAACCTGTCGAAGGTTTAATCCAGCTTTCAGGCTTGTAACTTTCCCCGCGCGCCTCGCCGGCTCACGCTGTCCACAGGTTCGGCGACCGTCACAATAGTCGCATCCATGTCGGCTAACTCGACCGCCGGACCTTGAGATTCGCGTGGCCGCCCCCGGCCGCGCGCACGGGCTTCGGGTAGGAGCGGAAAGCGGCCTTTGCGATTTGAGCCATCGCGAGGGCCGTTCCCACCTGGAGTAGGGACGTGGCCCCTCCACGTCTCGAGAAGGGCCCCGGATCGTCGCCGGGGCCCTTCGTTCGTCAGGGTCAGGCGGTGACGTCGTCGGCGCCGTGCGACCACGTCTTCAGGACCGGCGACAGGGCCAGGAACAGCACGCCGATCGCGATGGCCGCCAGGCCGATCACCTTGAACACCATCAGCGACTGGGTCATGGCCGCGGCCGGGTCGAGCACCTGGCCGCCGATGGTCTCGGTCGAGGCGATCCCCGCGATCCAGCCGCCGAACAGATTGGCCATGGCCAGAGCCATGTACCAGACGGCCATCACGAACGAGACCACGTGGGCCGGCGACAGCTTGGTCATCTGCGACAGGCCGACGGGCGACATGCACATCTCGCCGGTGGTGTGCAGCATGTACATCAGCACCAGGAAGATCAGCGGCATCTTGAACGCCCCGTCGGCGAACTGGGCCCCGACGAGCAGTATCAGGAAGCCGGCGCCCACCTGGATCAGCGACAGGCCGAACTTGATCACCGGGTTCGGGTTGATCCGCCGCGCCGTCAGCACCGTCCAGAGCGCGGCGAAGACCGGGGCGAAGATCAGGATCCAGCCGGCGTTGATGGCCTGGGTCTGGGCGGCGTTGAAGGCCGTATTGACCCACAGCTTGCCCGCGGTCGAGATTCCGGCGGCGGTCAGCTGCTCGGGCGAGCCGAGCACCACCGCCCCGCCGAACCACTCGACCGGCTTGGACAGCAGCTTGAGATTGACGTTGGTGGCGGCGAACAGGTTCAGGGACGAGCCCGCCTGTTCGAACAGCGTCCAGAACACCACCGCGCCCAGCACCAGCACCGTGGCCAGCAGCAGGCGCTCGCGCTCGACCTTCTCGCACTTGGCGAAGGCCAGCCACAGGATGTAGCCCAGCGAGCCGAACATGCCGGCGATCAGGGCCACGCTGACGACGGGCGTATGCTGGACCAGCAGGAACACCGCCGCCACGGCCAGGCACGAGATTGCGTAGATCACCGTCTCGCGGGTGATCGGACCAGCGACCTTCTCCTTCAGCTTCTCCGGTTCGGGCGGCTCGCCGTGACCCAGCAGCCAGGGCTTGCCCAGCACGAAGATGACGTAGCCGGCCAGCATGCCCAGGCCCGCCGCGCCAAAGCCCGCCCACCAGCCGACATTGACGCCCAGCACGCCGCACAGGATGGCGGCCCAGAACGAGCCCAGGTTGATGCCGTAGTAGTAGAGGGTGAAGCCCGGATCGCGGCGCGGGTCCCCCTGGGGATAGAGCTGGCCGACCAGCGAGGCGGCGTTGGCCTTCATGAAGCCCACGCCGACGATGATCAGCGACAGGGCCAGCCAGAAGATGTTCAGGTACAGAGGATCGCGGCCCGTGACGTCCAGCTTGTACTGGCCCTTGGGCAGCACGGCGGGAAGACCGGCGTCGGCGGGCAGGCCCTTCACGGCGAAGTCGCCGGCCTCGGTGGCGGTGACGTCGTAGGGCTTGCCGGCCACGATCATCTTGGCCA
The DNA here is from genome assembly GCF_035254145.1 of Caulobacter sp. Classification (GTDB taxonomy): domain Bacteria; phylum Pseudomonadota; class Alphaproteobacteria; order Caulobacterales; family Caulobacteraceae; genus Caulobacter. The sequence continues at coordinate 2,219 of NZ_DATFAV010000335.1, forward strand.
CGCGCGCGTCGCCGCGGCCTTGCGCCTGGAACTCGTAGACGTGGCCGCCATAGGTCAGGGTCTGGACGGCCGGCTTGCCCTCGACGGCCATGGCCAGATGGCCGGCGACCAGCAACAGGGCGCCGAACGCCACGGCCTTGCGGGTGCCCAGGTAGCGGTCGGCCAGGAAGCCGCCCAGCAGCGGCACGATATAGACCAGCGAAGTGTAGGAGCCGTAGTGGCCGCTGGCGACCTTCGAATCGAACAGGAAGTGCTGGGTCAGGTAGAAGATCAGCAGGCCCCGCATGCCGTAGTAGGAAAAGCGCTCCCACATCTCGGCCAGGAAGCAGATGATCAGGCCGCGCGGATGGCCCCTGAGCAGTTGAATGAGAACAGGAATCCCGGTCACGAGCGTGATCAGGACGCCCGCGGCGATGACGATGTTCATACGAAGGCCTTGCCCAAGCTTCTAAAGACGGGACGAGCCGCGCGGACCGACCCGCCGCATCCCCCGACGCGGTCCAGGTCAAATCGCCCTCGCGGACCCCAGGTGGCGGGGAGAAGATCACGCGGGCGGCCGTTTCACAAGCAACGGCTTGCCGGACGAGCGGCTTCGATGTCGCCGCGGGAAGCTTGGCCGCGCCCTCGCGCGTTGATGCTGCGAACCTTTCAATTCCGGGAGCCGAAAATGAAGATCCCCGACGAAAGCCACCCGATCTCGATCGAGCGCGCGTCCGGCGTGGTGCGCGTGCTGTTCGAAGGCCACGAGATCGCCGACAGCGACAACGTGCTGGTGCTGCGGGAGGCCAATTACCCGCCTGTCTACTATTTCCCGCGCGACGACGTGCGCATGGAGTTCCTCCGGCGGACCGACAAGGTGACCCACTGCCCCTATAAGGGCGACGCCTCGTACTTCACCATCTATCGCGACCGGCAGATCATCGAGAGCGCCGTCTGGTCGTACGAGGATCCCTACGCCGCCGTCGCCGCCATCAGCGGCCGCCTGGCCTTCTATCCCGAACACGTCGAGTTCCAGGTCGGCGACCTCAGCCCCGCCGAGACCGAGGCGAGGGACGTCGACGAGGTGGTTCTGCATACCGACAGCGGCTCGGGAAACAGCCAGGCCGCCAAGTGGCCGCCGAATGTCGACACGCCCGATCCGGACCGGGTCGAGCGCGACGTCGACCAGCTCTACACGGGCGTCGGCGCCATATAGTCGCAGCCAGCCGGGCTTAAGCCCGCGTTAACCGCTGGGAGCGTGACCCTATGGTCTAGCTCCCGTCAGAGGGGCGCGGAGGAAACCATGGCCTTTGTCTCGTACGATCGGGCGGCCGCCGTTCACGCAACGACGCAACGTTCTCGCCTCGCCTGGGGCCGGCTGTTCGCCTTGGCGTTCGCGGTCGGCTCGTGGGCGACGATCTTCGCCGCCGCACGGGCGATCTTCTAGAGTTCCGTCAGTAGGCGCAGTCGGTGAACACCCGGCTGATATCGCCCTTCCACTCGCCCTCGTAGAGGGCCAGCAGGCGCTCGGCCGGGGTGATCCCGCTGTCGGCGATCTGCTCCAGCTCGCCCAGATAGATGGTCTCGTCCAGGAAGCCGCCATTCAGCCGGGCGCGGTTCTTCAGGCCGGACTTGGCGATGGTCACGAAGTCCTTGGCCACGTCCTGGACCGTGCGGCCGGCGACCTTGGCCTTGAGGCCCAGCTTCGGCACGTCGCGGCGCAGGCCCTCGCGATCCTCGATCGTCCAGTGCTTGCAGAGGTCCCAGGCCGCGGCCAGGGCCGCGTCGTCGTAGAAGACGCCGGTCCACAGGGCCGGTAGGGCGCAGAGGCGGCTCCAGGGCCCGGCGTCGGCGCCGCGCATCTCCAGATAGGTCTTCAGCCGCACTTCGGGGAAGGCCGTGGTCGTGTGGTCGGCCCAGTCCTTCATGGTGGCGATCTCGCCCGGCAGCTCGGGCAGCTTGCCCTCGATGAAGTCGCGGAAGGACCGGCCGGCGACGTCGATGTACCTGTCGCCGCGCTTGACGAAGTACATCGGCACATCCAGCGCGTAGCGGGCGTAACGCTCGAAATCGAAGCCGTCCTTGAACACGAAATCGAGCAGGCCCGTGCGATTGGGATCGGTGTCGGTCCAGACGTTGGCGCGGGCCGACAGGAAGCCGTTCGGCTTGCCTTCGGTGAACGGAGAATTGGCGAACAGGGCCGTGGCGATCGGCTGCAGGGCCAGGCTCATGCGGAACTTGGCGGCCATGTCGGCTTCGCTGGAGAAGTCGAGATTGGCCTGCACCGTGCAGGTGCGCAGCATCATGTCGAGGCCCAGCTTGCCGACCTTGGGCATGTAGTTGCGCATGATCACGTACCGGCCCTTGGGCATCACCGGCACCTCCTCGCGCTTCCACAGCGGCGAGAAGCCCAGACCCATGAAGCCCAGGCCCAGCTCGTCGGCGACGGTCTTGACCTCGTCCAGGTGCTGGCCGGTCTCGTCGCAGATGTCGTGCATGGTCGCCAAGGGCGCGCCCGACAGCTCGAACTGGCCGCCCGGCTCCAGGCTGACATTGGCGCCGTTGCGCTCCAGGCCGATGATCGTCGGACCTTCCATGACCGGCTTCCAGCCGAAGCGCTGCAGGCCGACCAGCAGGGCGTGGACGCCCTTTTCGCCCTCGTAGGGCACGGGTTGGTGCGAGCCCAGGTAGAAGCCGAACTTCTCGTGCTCGGCCCCCACGCGGAAGGCCTCCTTGGGCTTGCTGCCCTGGGCGAAATATTCGGTCAGATCGGCGAGCGTCAGCGGACGCTCTTGGACGCTAGCGGTGTCGGCCATGCAAGCCGTCCCTCCCCAGGGGTTGCGATGCTGAGGGAGGAGAGGGCCCATTCTCTCCGCCGCCGGCGATACTACTCGGTCACGCCCAGTTGGGCGTTTTCTTTGCGAACCTCAAGGGGCAGCCTTGAGCATAAATGATCTTCGGCGCGCTAACGCCAGTCCCCAGCCGCCGCCTGCCACAGGGTCATGGCCGAGATCGCGGCCGTGTCGGCGCGCAGGATGCGGGGGCCAAGCGACACCGGCGTGACGAACGAAAGCCCCCGCAGGCGCTCGCGTTCCTCCGGAGCAAAGCCGCCCTCGGGACCGATCAGGATCGCGGCCGGCGCGCCGGTTCCGGCCAGCGCCTCGATCGCGGGCCGAGCGTCGCCGCCCTCGTCGCAGAACACCAGGCGCCGGGCGGGATCCCAGCCATCCAGAATCTTGTCCAGCTTCTCGGGGTCCAGAATCTCCGGCACGTCCAGGCGGCCGGTCTGTTCGGCGGCCTCCATGGCGATGGCGTCCAGCCGCCCCAGCTTGACGAAGTCGACATTCGTCCTGCGGGTCACGGTCAGCCGCACCCTGCGCGCGCCCAGCTCGGCGGCCTTCTCGACGATGGTCTCCACCCGCCCGCGCTTGACCATGGCGACGATCAGATCAAGGTCCGGCCCGCTCGCCATCGGTCGGGTCTGGGCCTCGGCCTTCAGCAGGCAGCCGCGCTTGGTCGCCTCGACGATGGTCGCGCGCCACTCGCCGTCGCGGCCGTTGAACAGCAGCAGTTCGTCGCCGACCGACAGGCGCATGACCGAGGTCAGGTAGCGCGACTGATCGACGGTGGGCGCGACGCCGGCGCCGGCGGAGAGATCGTTGGGAACGAAGAGGCGGATCATTTCGTCCTTCTAGCGCAACTCTGGTTTCCGGGGGTAGGCTGACCGAATGAGCAAGTCCGACGACTATGAGAACGAACTCGCCCAGCTGCAGCTGGCCCTGATCGACATGCAGAAGAAGGCGATCAAGGAGGGTTGGAAGATCCTGGCCGTCTTCGAGGGCCGCGACGCCGCCGGTAAGGACGGCGCCATCACCCGGATCGTCGAGCACCTGTCCAAGCGCGCCACCACCGTCGTGGCCCTGCCCAAGCCCACCGACCGCGAGCGCAGCGAATGGTACTTCCAGCGCTATGTCGAATATCTGCCGGCCTGCGGCGAGGCGGTGCTGTTCAACCGCTCCTGGTACAACCGCGCCGGGGTCGAGCGGGTGATGGCCTTTTCGACGCCCGAGCAGCAGGAGCAGTTCCTGCGCGACGTGCCGGCCTTCGAGCGGATGCTGGTCGAGAACGACACGCGCTACGTCAAATTCTGGCTCGACATCAGCCGCGAGGAGCAGGCCAAGCGCCTGAAGGCCCGTCGCGAGGATCCCTTGAAGGCGTTCAAGACCAGCGACCTCGACAAGGTCGCCGAGGAGAAGTGGGACGACTACACCAAGGCCCGCGACGAGATGCTGATGCGCACCCACAGCGACGTCGCGCCCTGGATTTGCGTCCGCGCCGACCACAAGAAGGCCGCCCGGCTCAACGTCATCCGCTGGCTGCTGCACGCCGCGGGCGACAAGAAGATCGCCAAGGTCGTGGCCAAGCCCGATCCGGAGGTCATCTTCTCGTTCGAGCCCAGCGCCCTGGAGGACGGGCGGCTGGCGCGCTAGCGCGAAAAGTTTCAGCGCCGACGTCACATCGGCCCGGTGCGCTTCGTCTCATCCTCGACGCCTGTAGGCGCAGAGAGGAGAGACGAAGATGACTCGCTTGAATTGGTCCGAGGTCGCCCCCGAAGGTGCGAAAGCGCTGTTCGGGGTCCACCACTACGTCACCACGGCCGGCAGCCTGCCGGCGGAGCTGATCCACCTGGTGTTCCTGCGGGTCTCGCAGATCAACGGCTGCGCCCACTGCATCGACCTGCACAGCCGCGACCTGCTCAAGACCATGTCCGTCGACAAGCTCGTGCTGGTCCCGGTGTGGGACGAGGTTCCGCACCTCTTCTCGGACCAGGAGCGCGCCGCCCTGGCCTGGGCCGAGGAAGTGACCCGCGTCAGCGAGACCCACGCCTCGGACGAGGCCTATGCGGCCGCCGCCGCGGCTTTCACGCCGAAGGCCTTGGTGGATCTCACCATTACGATCGCAGCGATGAACGCCTTCAACCGTCTGGGCGCGCCGTTCCGCCTGCCGGTCGCCGCAAAGGCCTAGCCGCCGCCGGGATGCGCCGCGCTTGGCGGTGCGTCCCGCCGACCTCGTCGCGCCGCGCGCTTGGCGGCGATCTCCAGGTTCTGGGCGATGCGGTGGCGGACGATGTCGGCGACGAGGTCCGGCGGCAAGGGCGCGTCGGGCTGGAAGCGGATCGTGCCTTTGGCGGTCTCGAAGCCCTTCAGCCGATCGGCGAACGCGTCGATGACCGCCCCGGGATAGAAGGCGCAGTGTTTCGCCGCCGCGCCGAAATGCACCAGATTGCCGTTCAGCCGAAAGGTCGGCAGGCCATAGCGGATCGCCTCCTCCGCCTGGGGCGCGAGCGTGCGGATCTGGCCACGCAGGCGCTCCAGCGCTTGGCGTTGGTCGGGCGGCAGCTTGGCCAGATAGGCGTCGATCGAGGCGGCGGACGGCTTCATCATCGGTCGGATCTCCAGCGCGGTCCTTGGGTCGCGAATCAAGGACGTCTGGAAGCCCCCGCTTCCGACATCGCCCGCGCGCGACTTCACAAGCCGCGTCTGGCGTGGTGGTTTGGCCGCCAGATTGAGGAGCCTTCCCGCCAATGGACGCCACAGACGCGACGGACGCCAGGACGGCCCGGACCACCGCCCTGACCCGGCTGGCGATCGGCCTGGCGCAGGGGATCGTGCTGTTCCTGCTGCAGAAGGTCGACGAGGCCAAGACCTGGCCGGCGACGCAGCCGATGCTCTATGCGCCGCTGCTGGTCTGCGCCCTGATGGTTCCCCTGATCCCGCTGGCCGCGCTTTCGGCCATACGGCGAAACGCCCTGATCGCCTGGAGCGCGGTGGCGGCGGCCTTGGCCGCGATCATGGCCATCCACGCGGCCTGGGCCGGGGCCCAGCCCGACCGACTGGGCGCGGGCCCTCTGTCGCCGCCGGTGTTCATCGCCGTGGCGGCCCTGCTGTTCATCGCCCACCACCTGGTCCAGCCGGCCGAGGCGGCGGGCAAGCCCGTCGCGCCCTATGCCGATTATTTCGACCTGGTCGGGACCAACGTCGTCCGCCTGTTCCTGTCGCTGGCCTTCACCGGCGCCTTCTGGCTGCTGCTGTTTCTGGCCGCGGCCCTCTTCAAGCTGATCGGCATCCAGGCCATCCAGAAGCTGATCGGCGAGACCGCCTTCGCCTTCCCGGCCACCGGCCTGATGTTCGCCGCCGCCGTCCACATGGCCGTCCAGCTAACCGAGGCGCGGGCGGGGCTGGTGCGCGGCGTGCGGACCGTGGGCCTGGTGCTGCTGGCCTGGCTGTTGCCGCTGATGGTGGTGATCGCCGGCGGCTTCCTGGCCAGCCTGCCCTTCACGGGCCTGGCGCCGCTGTGGAGCACCAAGGCCGCGGCGTCCCTGCTGCTGTCGGCGGCGGCCGCCCTGATCATCCTGATCAACGCCGCCTATCAGGACGGCCTCGAGCCGCCCAACCCGATCCTGCGCTGGGCGGCGCGCGCCGCCAGCCTGCTGCTGATTCCGATCGTGACCCTGACGGCCTACGCCCTGTGGCTGCGGATCCACCAGTACGGGCTGACGCCCGACCGGGTGCTGGCCACGACCTATCTGATCGTCGCCGTGGGCTTCACGATCGGCTACACGCTCGCCGCCACCCGGCCCGGCGCCTGGATGAAACCGCTGGAGCCGACCAACCTGATCATGGCCGCCGTCTCGGTGGGTCTGCTGATCGCCCTCTTCACGCCCATCGCCGACCCGGCGCGTCTGTCGGTGGGAAGCCAGGTCGAGCGGCTGGAGTCGGGCAAGGTCCCGGCCGAGAAGTTCGACTTCCGCTTCCTGCGTTTCGACAGTGGTCGCTATGGCCGCGAGGCGCTGGAAGGGCTGAAGGCTAACCCGAACCCACTCGTCGCGCGGCGCGCCCGCGAGGTGAAGGTCGAGGCGTTCCGCCCCCTCCCGCCGATCCGGCCGAACGACAAGCCCGACTATTCGACGATCACCGTCTACCCAAAGGGCTCGAAACTGCCGGAGACGTTCCTGAACCAGGATGCGAACCTCCCGGCGCGGGGACGATGCGACGGTTCCGGCGTCGGGTGCTACGCGGTGCTGATCGATGTGGACGCCGACGGCGCGAATGAGGTCCTGCTGGGATCGGGCGGCGTCCTGGATGTCTACAAGCTCTCCGCCGACGGCTGGCGCCGCGTGGCCCGCACCACCTCCTACTGCTGGGTCGGCGATCTCCAGTCGAACCTCAAGGCCGGCGCCGCGCGAATGGGTCCGCCGGAGCCCCGGCGCGACCTCATCATCGGCGGGCACGCCCTGGCGCTAACGCCGGTTCAGGAGGGTTGCCCGCATCGCCCCGGCGCTCCGGCCGCGCCCGATCCGGACGTCCCTGAGCTTAGCCCACCCCCGCGCTGATCGCGTTCAGCCGCGCATAGACCCCGCCCTTGGCGGTCAGCTCGGCGTGGCGGCCTTCCTCGACCACGCGGCCCTTGTCGAAGACCAGGATGCGGTCGGCGCCGCGCACGGTCGACAGGCGGTGGGCGATGACGATCGTGGTGCGCCCCTCCATCAGCGCCTCGGCGGCGGCCTGGACCTGGCCCTCCGTCTCGACGTCCAGCGACGAGGTCGCCTCGTCCAGGACAAGGATCGGGGCGTCGGCCAGGAAGGCGCGGGCGATGGCCACGCGCTGGCGCTCGCCGCCCGACAGCTTGACGCCCCGCTCGCCGACCAGGGTGTCGTAGCCGTTGGGCAGGCGCAGGATGAAGTCATGGGCGCGCGCCTTCTTCGCGGCGGCCTCGACCTCCTCGCGCGTGGCGCCGGGCTTGGCGTAGGCGATGTTCTCGAAGAGGGACCTGTGGAACAGGGCGGGATCCTGCGGCACCACGGCGATGGCGCGGCGCAGGGAGGTTTGGGTCACCTTCGAGACGTCCTGGCCGTCGATGACGATCGCGCCGTCCTGCAGGTCGTGCAGGCGCTGGACCAGCTTGACGAAGGTCGACTTGCCCGAGCCCGTCGGACCGACCAGGGCCACGCGTTCGCCGGGCGCGATCTTCAGCGAGAAGTGGTCGTAAAGCGGCGCGCCGGCCGCCTTGTAGCGGAAGGTCACGCTTCGGAATTCGATCGCGCCGGGTCCGGGTTGGAAATCGGGCGCGCCGGGGGCGTCGGCGATCTGCGGCGAAAGACGGGTCCAGGCCGCCACGTCCTCGGTGTCGTCGATGCCCTTCTGCAGCATGCGGATGTTCTCGCCCAGGTTCCGCAGATAGCCGCTCATCAGCATGAAGGCGGTGATGGCGAAGGCGACGTCGCCGGGCGAGGCCGTGCCCTTGGCCCATCCCCAGACCATCGCGCCGGTCAGGCCGGCTTGCAGCACGACGAGCAACAGGTTCTGGCCCAGCCACACGTCGGTGAAACGGCTCCAGGTCACCATCACCGCGTCGCGCCAGGCGGCGGTCACCTGCGCCAGACGCTGGGCCTCGCGGGCCTCGGCGCCGAAGCTCTTGACGGTCGGGTTGGACGTCACCGCATCGGCCAGGGCTCCGCCGATCTGGGAGTCCAGCGCGTTGGAGCGCAGGTTGCTGGGCCGCACGTAGCGCTCGGTGATCCATAGATTCACCGACAGATAGGCCACGACGACGACCAGGGAGATGGTCCCGGCCAGCGGCTGGCGGATCAGCATGGCGATCGACAGGCCGACCAGCACGATGATCCCCGGTCCCAGCCAGATGGTCACCGCGTCGGTGACGCTGTCATAGCCCCACATGGCCCGGGTCAGCTTGCGCACGGTGGCGCCCGCGAAGCTGTCGGCGTGCCAGTCCGACGAGAAGGCCTGCACCTTGGCGAAGCCCTCGTTGGTCATCTCCTCCATGTTCCGGGCCGCCAGAGGAATCCAGAACCTGTGGGCGATGTTGCGCACCACGGCGAAGGCGAAATAGACGCCGACGAAGACGGCCAGGGCCGACCAGGCGCCGGCGTCGCCACGCGGCTTGCTGGCCACGGTGTCGACCAGGTGTCCCGAGGCGTAGGGCAGGGCCAGGTCGAAGGCGACCGCCACCAGGGTCAATCCGACGCCGAAGCCGAACAGCACGGGCCGGCGCTTCCAGAAGCGGGCGACGAAGCCCAGCACCTCCCGGTTCGACAGCGCGCGCTTGCGGGCGCCGATTTCGTCTTGATCCTCAGGGACGTCGGTCATGGCGAGGGCTACATAGGCCCTCGCGGCGATCAGCGGGAGGGGCGTTTTCGCTCGCCGAACGGCCGCCAGCGCAGGAAGCCGCGGATCGCCGGGCCGACGACGGGCGTGCGCAGCAGCGGCCGCACGGCGTGCGGACGGGTCTTCAGGAAGCAGACCACCGCGCCGATCCAGAACACCGTGGTCGGCAGGCCCGGCGTGACGACGCCGACCGCGCCGGTGGCGACCAGCACCCCGCCCAGGCCGTCCAGCGCCCAGCGCTCGGCGCGGGTAAGGCGACGACGGCGCGATTTTCGATCCGGGGCGGCGGGAGCCATGCGGCGATCCTCGCGCCCGGCGATCCCGCTGTCGAGAGGATTGAGAGCCGCTCGCAACATCGCGAACCCTTAAGCGTGGCGCAGGCGCAAGGTCGAGACGCCGCGGCTTTTGGCGAGGCCCCGCCGGATGCGAGACCCGAACTTGGTCGCCGAGGTCAGGCGGGCGACCATGCGCTTGTCGCCGGCTCGCGCGAACAGCCGCGCCGCGGCGGTCCACAGGGCGGTGGTGACCGGGTGCGGCAGCGCGACACCGGCCGCGCCGCCGGCCAGCAGCAGGCTCCATCCCGATATGCGCAGAGCGGCGGTGGTCATGGCGGATACTCCTTGAACGATGGCCGGGAGGACCATGGGGACCGCCCCTCCCGGCCGACGTGCTATTCGGCGGCGATGGCGTCGAACGAGACGCCGACGCGCTGGGCCACGCCGGCGGCGTAGGCCGGATCGGCGCGGTGGAAGTGGACCAGCTGGCGCTTGATGATCGCCTCGGGCACGCCCCGCATGGCCGCGGCGATGTTGTCGAACAGCTGGCGTTGCTGGTCGGGGCTCATCAGGCGGAACAGGGCGCCGGGCTGGCTGTAGTCGTCATTGCCCGCGCGGTGATCGAACCGGTCGGCGTCGCCGTGGATCGGCAGCGGCGGCTCGGCCACGGACGGATCCTCGACCGGCCCGCCGAAGCTGTTGGGCTCGTACCAGGCGTCGGTGCGCGGCGGACTGTCGAACCGCATGGCGCCGTCGGCGTGGTAGTGGTTCACCGGGCAGCGCGGGCGGTTGACCGGCAAGGCCTCGTAGTGCGTGCCGATCCGATAGCGGTGCGCGTCGGCATAGGCGAAGATCCGCGCCTGCAGCACCTTGTCAGGCGAGAAGCCGATCCCCGGCACGATGTTCGACGGCGAGAACGAACTCTGCTCGACCTCGGCGAAGTAGTTGTCCGGATTGCGGTTCAGCTCCAGCACCCCAACCTCGATCAGGGGGAATTCGGCATGCGGCCAGACCTTGGTCAGGTCGAACGGGTTGTAGGACGTCCGCTCGGCCTGCGCCTCCGTCATGATCTGCACGCAGAAGGTCCAGCGCGGATGGTCGCCGCGCTCGATCGCCTCGAACAGGTCGCGCTGAGCGCTCTCGCGGTCCTCGGCGATGACCGCGGCGCCCTCGGCGTTGGTCCAGTTCCTGATCCCCTGCTGGGACTTGAAGTGGAACTTCACCCAGACGCGCTCATTGGCCGCGTTGATGAAGCTGTAGGCGTGGCTGCCGAAGCCGTGCATGAACCGGAAGCCCTGGGGCAAGCCCCGGTCGCTGAACAGGGTGGTCACCTGGTGCAGGCTCTCGGGGGAGAGGCTCCAGAAGTCCCACATCGCCGTGGGCGAGCGCAGGTTGGTCACCGGGTGACGCTTCTGGGTGCGGATGAAGTCAGGGAACTTCAGCGGGTCGCGGATGAAGAACACCGGGGTGTTGTTGCCCACCAGGTCCCAGTTGCCCTCCTCGCTATAGACCTTCAGGGCGAAGCCGCGCACGTCGCGCTCGGCGTCGGCCGCGCCGCGCTCGCCGGCCACGGTGGAGAAGCGCAGCAGCACCTCGCTCGTGGCGCCCGGCTGCAAGGCCTTGGCCTTGGTCCAGCGGCTGATGTCGTGAGTGATCGTCAGGGTCCCGTAGGCGGCCGAGCCCTTGGCGTGGACGACCCGCTCGGGGATGCGCTCGCGGTTCTGGTGAGCCAGCTTTTCCAGCAGCTGGTAGTCCTGCATCAGCAGTGGGCCGCGCGGGCCGGCGCTGATCGAGTTCTGGTTGTCCGCGATCGGCGCGCCGGCCGTCGTCGTCATGGTCGTCTTGGTCATGGCTGCCTCCGCAGGATCTGGTGAGGTGAACCTGAGCCCTTGACGATCATAAATCCAATTGATCGTTTTTCTCGGCGAGATCGAAAATACCTATCAACCGCCGCGCCATGGCCCTCGCCCCTTTCCGTGGCCGAGGTTTGCGGGTTAAGCCTCGCCCATGCCCGCGCCCTCCACCGCCATCCTGCCCGACGCCATGGCGACCAACTGGGTCGACCGCCACGCGCCAGAACGCCTGCGTCCATGGCTGAAGCTTGGCCGCTTCGACCGGCCGGCGGGGATCTGGCTGCTGATGCTGCCCGGCTGGCAGGGGATCGCCCTGGCCGCCGCCGAGCAGGGCCGCTGGCCCAATCCCCTGCTGCTGGCCGCCGTCTTCGTCGGCGCGGCGCTGATGCGGGCGGCGGGCTGCGCCTTCAACGACATCGTCGATCGCGACTTCGACGCCCAGGTGGCCCGCACGGCCCTGCGCCCGATCCCGGCCGGCCAGATCACCGTCAAGCAGGCCTGGCTGTTCCTGGTCGGCTGCAGCCTGGTCAGCTTCGCGATCCTGGTCTGCCTGGGCTGGACGGCGATCCTGCTGGGGGTGCTGTCGCTGGGGCTGGTGGCGGCCTATCCGTTCATGAAGCGGATCACCTGGTGGCCGCAGGCCTGGCTGGGCCTGACCTTCAACTGGGGCGCCCTCTTGGGCTACGCCGCCGCTGTCGGTCATCTGTCATGGTCGGCCGCCCTGCTCTACGCCTCGGGGATCTTCTGGACCCTGGGCTACGACACGATCTACGCGATCCAGGATATCGAGGACGACGCCCTGGCCGGCATCAAGTCCTCGACCCGGCGCCTGGGCCAGCGCGTTCGGATCGGCGTGGTGGCCTTCTACGCGGTCTCGGTCTGCCTGGTGGTCGCGGCCGGCTGGGTCGGGGGCGTCGGCCCGCTGTTCCTGCCCTTCGCCGGCGCCTTCGCCGTGCACCTGTCGCGCCAGGCCGCCGCCGTGCGGCTGGACGACGGCCCCGGCGCGTTGAAGCTCTTCAAGTCCAACGCCATCGCCGGCCTGATCATCTTCGCGGGCCTGGTCGCGGGCCTGTGGACGCCGGGCGTACGGTTCTAGAGGTCCGACATTCGTTCGCCCCACCCTTGACCGCTTACGACCCATGTCGGGAGCCGTGGACGGTCTGCTTTCAGGCCGTAAATCCATCGACCGCCGACCGCTGATCCAGGCCTTCGGTGAAGCTACCCGCCGCTCGTCGGTCCGCCTTGCCGACGTACGAAGTCGATGAACGCCTTGAACGCGGCGGTCGGATTGCGCCGGCTCGGATAGTAGAGGCTCAAGGGCGGCAGCGCCGGTGTCCAGTCGTCCAGCACGGAGACGAGGCGGCCGGCCTCGATATCGTCTCGCACATCGGACTCCATCGCCAGGAT
>NZ_DATFAV010000336.1:0-8347 GCF_035254145.1 Caulobacter sp.
CTATGCTGGGCCTGCGGCCGCCTTATGGCGAGGCGATCCGCAAGTACCTGGCGGGGCAGATCAAGCGCTAGGTTCGCCCAAGGTTCATTCCTAGCTCCGTCATTCCCGCCTCGAGGGCAAGCCCAGGGGCGGGGACCACCTCTATCGGCCGCGAGGACAGGACGAACGGGCCGCCGGCGGTCGCATTCGACGTCCGAGATCGGCGCCTGAACCAAAGCGCCCTTTCGACCCGTTGCTGACGCGGCCTTCCGTGAAGGCTAGGCTGCCGCCATGACTGATACCGAAACGTCGTTGGAAGAGCGCGCCGTTCGGGCCGGTTACTGGCGAGTGACCTTGCCGGTCTGGCTGATCACTATGGGGTTTGTCTGGCCCCCTATCCTCTATCTAGGTATCGATAAGGCGTTCAACACTACAAGGGGGCAGTGGGCGCTGTGCGGCTTCTTCATCGTCGGCCTTGCTGCAGGATGGGCGTGGTGGTCCTTCGCAGCGCCGCGTTGGCGTCTATGGGCCTATGAACACGTAGGTGACTTGGCGCGACTTGAGCAACTCGCGGTCGCTGACAGACTGGTTTGGCCCGTCTCGCACCCGATGACGCGCACTGAGATCAGGATCGGTGATCTTGGGGTCCGACTGCGCGCCTTCGAGGCCAAGATGTCGAGCGACAAGGTCGCCTAGCGACCCTAGTCGGACCTATGAATCCCTCTTTCATAGGGAGAGGGAGGGGCCCGTCGCGAAGCGATGGGAGGGTGAGGGGTTACGAGGTTTGACGGCGTGCCGGCACTCCGTCTGGCGCATTAACCCCTCACCCCAACCCTCTCCCTATGGGAGAGGGGGCAATGACGGCCTCCCACCCGTTGCGGTACTTGGCAGCGCGAGTTCTATGATCCGCACATGCGATATCTGTTCAGGTTTGGGTTCGAGAGCCCGGATGATTTTGCCGCCAACCGTGCCGGGGGCTGGGACGACGAGTCCAGCGAGGCCGTTTGGATCGATGCTGCATCAGCCGAGGAAGCGCTGTCATGGGGGCGCTCAGTAGCTGAGCGTTTTGTCCAGAAGCTGTTCGAGATCGCCAATGTCGAGGGATACTCGTGGAAGACCAGAGGGTTTGCCACCTGGATCGAAGATGACGCGTCGGTACTTGCGTGGGCCAGGACGTCGCCCGAGGTCTTGGCGACCACTTATGGTCAAATGCCCGATCTCACCGCGCACGCCACACTACGTTCGGGATGAATGAAGCGGCGGCAGCTTCCCACCCTCAAGAGGCAATAGGCGGGGCCGCTTTGCGCCGCTGAGGGTTACCCTAACGCTTTTGCCACTTGCTCTAACATCGCCACTCCCTCCGGCTCGTTAGCGATGAGGCAGGGATCTTCCCACTCGTTTTGAAAGATGAGGTTGGCGCTCGCGAACGTGTAGACCGTTAGGATCGGGCTCGATTTGCCGACTAGAGGCACGCCGTAGAGCTGTTCAAGGGCTGCCTTGACACGCTCAATGTCGGATGGGGCGAACTCCAGCGAACAGCCAGCTTCGAGACGGAGGAGAGAGACGGTCATTGCCGCAGAATTTCCGCTGTCCGAGCGAAGTTCAAGGGCCGCTCACCAGCCCAAACATATCCTCGGCATGTCCGCGCTCGGCGCCGGCGGCCGGCTTTGTCCGTGGCTATCAATCCCCGACCTTTCAGGGCGGGAAATGGCCAGGGCCGAGGAAGCAGTTCACGACTTGGGCGATTTGCGCTCCTCGCTCGGCCATGCTCCAAGCGGCGCATGACCGCGTCGCTTTCCGTGCGCCCCATCGTCGAAGCTCAGGACATGCCGCGCATGTCCCAGGCCGAGCTGCGCGAGCGGCTTGCGATTGGGGCGACGGGCGTGGCCTGGACGCCGGTGCAGGACGCCTCGGACGGCGCGTCCCTCGGGACACTGGGCGGTCCCGAAGCCGCCGCCTGGCCGTTCGACATCGCCGCGCCGCCGCCGGTCAATGTGCCGGCCTTGTGCGCGATCGGCGAAGCCTGGTGGTTCCCGCGCTTCGGGGCGCTGATCGGGACGGACGGCGCGCTCTACAACGCCACGATCGGCGAGGCGCGTCACGGCTCGCGGGACCTTTCCGCCATTCCGGGCCTGGTCGAGAACGCCGCCCGGTTCGCGCCACCGGCTTCAGCGCTGTCCATCGAAGGCGGCGCGGTGTTCCTCCCCTGGGGCGCGACCTTCAACTACGGCCACTTCGTCATCGACGCCCTGCCGTCGCTGTTGGCCATGGAACGGGCGGGACTTCTCGACGACCTGCCGATCCTCGCGCCCAGGCTGACGACCTGGCAGCGCGACCTGATCGCCCTGGCGCTTCCCGGTCGCGCGGTTCGGGAGATCGACGAACCCGTCGTTCGGCTGAAGCGGGCGGCCTTCGCCACCAGCATGGACCACTTCCTGCACCATCCGAACGGCCTGGTGGCGGACGTGGCGGCGCGGGTGCTGGCGCGGGCGCCAGGCGGGCGCGGCGCGCGGCGCGTCTATCTTTCCCGGCGCGGCCAGTCGATGCGGGTGATGGTCGGCGAGGCGGCGTTCGAGAAAGCCCTGGCCGCGCGGGGCTTCACGATCGTGCGACCGGAGACCCTGAGCGCGGCCGAGCAGGTCGCTCTGGTCCGTGACGCCGAGGTGCTGGTCGGCGCCAGCGGCGCGGCCCTGGCCAACGCCGTCTTCCTGCCGCGTGGGGCGCGGGTCGTGGAAATCCAGCCCCTGAACTTCACCAGCCAGTGGGTGAGGGCGGCCTGTCGCCAGGTCGGAGTCGATTGGCGTGGCTACGTCTGCGCCTCGCCCTGCCCAGCGCGCGAGGCGCCGATGCTGGCCAGGTTGCGGCGAGGCTTCAAGTTCGCCTTCAAGCCGCCGCTGGACGACTTGCTGCGCTTCGTCGACGCGGCGCTATAGGATGCCCTTGCGGCCCTGAACCCACGGGTCCAGAGGCTGCTGCTCCTCGCGCTTGACCATGCCGTAGTAGCCGGCCGTCCAGACGATCACGAAGACCGCCAGCCCGCCCCAGAAGCCGCCCGGCGTGGCGAACCCCGTCGTCAGGCCGGCGATGACGGAGGCCAGGCCCAGCATGGCCCAGCGCAACAGCACCGAGAAGGCGTGATAGGTCTTCTCGTGCGCGACCAGGATGGCTTCCCGGTCGAGCTCGAGTTCGGGGTCGATGGCGGCCATGTGCGATCCTCCCATTCCTGTTGGGCTGGACCGGCCGGGCTCCGGCGCGATCGAGCCGAGAACGTGCGCCAGGATAACAGCGTTTTTCCAGCGCGGCCATCGGGCGATCAGATCCGGGCGAGGCCGCCAAGATCTCAAAAGCAAAAGGCGCCGAACGTTTCCGTGCGGCGCCTTGGCGATCTTCGATGACGAGGACCTTGGTCCTATTTCGCGCCGCGTGGCGGGCGGGCGAGGAAGGCTGGAATGTCGTTGCCGAAGCCGACGACGCGACGGTCGTCGTCGTCCTCGCGGCCACGGATCGGCTGGACTCCGCGCACCGGACGCTCGGGACGCTCGCTTCGTTCCGGGCGTTCGGCGCGAACGGGACGTTCGGCGGCTTCGATCGTGGAGGCCGGGGCGGCGGGGCGCGGCTCGCGTTCGCGGCGCGGCTTGCGTTCGCGGACGGGACGGTCCTCGGCGACCGCTTCGGGCGTCTCGACGGCGACGGCCTCGACGGGCGCTTCGACGACGGCTTCTTCGGAGCGACCACGGCTGCGGCTGCTGCCGCGCGCCGGACGTTCGCTGCGTTCGCCGCGATCACGGCCGCCGCGCTTGCGGTCCCGGTCGCCTTCGCGCTTCACCGTGACGGCGTTCGAATAGTCGAGGTCGAGCTTCTCTTCTTCCGGCGTCGAGCCGATCAGCTTGATGACCTTGTCGAAGCCCTTGTCGTCGGCGGGGGTCACCAGCATGTAGGTGATGCCCGAACGCCCGGCGCGGCCGGTGCGGCCGATGCGGTGGACGTAGTCGTCGGCGTGGTGCGGGACGTCGTAGTTGAAGACATGGCTGACGGCCGGGATGTCCAGGCCGCGCGCGGCGACGTCCGAGGCCACCAGGATCTTCAGCGCGCCCGAGCGGAAGTCGGCCAGGGTCTTCATGCGCTGGGACTGGTCGAGGTCGCCATGGATCGGGGCGGCGTCGAAGCCATGCACGCGCAGCGACTTGGCGACGATGTCGACCTCGGTCTTGCGGTTGCAGAAGACGATGCCGGTCTCGATGTTGGCCTTTTCGATCAGGGCCCGCAGCGCCAGGCGCTTGGCCTTGGGATCGGAGGAGGGGACCTTGACCAGCAATTGAGTGATGTTGGCGTTGGTCGTCGCCGGACGCGCCACCTCGATCCGCACTGGATCGCGCAGGAACTGCTTGGTCAGGCGGGTGATTTCCGGCGGCATGGTCGCCGAGAAGAACAGCGTCTGCTTCTTGGGCGGCGTCATCTTGAAGATGCGCTCGATATCCGGAATGAAGCCCATGTCCAGCATGCGGTCGGCTTCGTCGACGACCAGGAACTGGACGCCGGTCATCAGCAGCTTGCCGCGCTCGAAGTGGTCGAGCAGGCGGCCGGGCGTGGCGATCAGCACGTCGACGCCGCGATCAAGCTTCTTTTCCTGGTCGCCGAACGAGACGCCGCCGATCAAGAGCGCCCACGAGAGCTTGGTGCCCTTGGCGTACTTCTCGAAGCTGGAGGCGACCTGATCGGCCAGCTCGCGGGTCGGGGCGATGACCAGGGCGCGGGGCATGCGGGCCTTGGCCCGGCCCGACTGCAGCTTGTCGATCAGTGGAAGGGTGAATGCGGCGGTCTTGCCAGTGCCCGTCTGGGCGATGCCAAGGACGTCCTGGCCCGCGAGGGCGACGGGAATGGCCTGGGCTTGAATGGGGGTCGCAGTGGTATAGCCGGTGTCGGCGACCGCCTGCAGGGTCGTGGGCGAGAGCCCGAGGTCTGTGAATTCAGTCATTACACGCTGGTCTGCTCGGAGCCGCCCGTGCTTGGGCGAGCGGGCGGCGCGGATTCGCCAGACCTGCTCCGAAGCTGCGGATAAATAGGCCGAAAGTGGGCAAAGTCAATCGGCACAAGGCCATGAGAGGTTTTCGCCCCCGCCGGGCCAAGCCGTAAAGCTGGCGCGTGGGCGGTCGCCGCTCTATATCCGCCGCGCATGACCATCGACCACGACTCCCGCCTTCGACGCCTTCGTTTCCGCGCTTGGCATCGCGGCTTTCGGGAAGCGGACCTGATCCTGGGCCCGTTCGCGGACGTCCACGGCCCCAGCCTTACCGTTGAGCAGCTCGATACGCTGGAGAGCCTGCTCGAGCAGTCGGATCGCGAGATCTACGCCTGGATCGTCGGCCAGGAGTCGACGCCGGAAAGGTTCGAGACCGACGTCATGGCGATGATCCGCGCGTTCAGGTTCGAGGCGCACGCGTCGCGTCCCGCCGGCGACGGCGCCTGACACCTTAAATAGATACGAGACCCGATGGCCTACGACGCCAAACAGATCGCCAAGGCCGCCGGCGGCCTGACCCTGGCCGGCGCGCCGGAGGGCTTCGACGCGCTGGTGATGGCCGACATCGCCCGGGCGCGTGGCGGCCTGACCGCCTTCGTCGCCCGCGACACCGCGCGGGCCAACGCCTTCCTGGACGCCCTGAAATTCTTCGCGCCCGAGATCGAGGCGGTGCTGTTCCCATCGTGGGATTGCCTGCCTTACGACCGGATCGGTCCGTCTTCGGGCGTCTCGGCCACGCGGATGTCGACCCTGTCGCGTCTGGCTCGGGGCCTGGGCGAGACCAAGCCCGCCATCCTGGTGATCGCCGCGCCGGCCCTGTTGCAGCGCGTGCCGACCAAGGACGTGCTGCTGCGCGCCTCCTATTCGGCCAAGGTCGGCAACACGGTCGAGATCAAGGACCTGGAGCAGTATTTCGCGGTCAATGGCTACACCCGCGCCTCGACCGTGTCCGAGCGCGGCGAGTTCGCGATCCGCGGCGGCGTCATCGACGTCTACCCGCCCGCGGCCGAGGAGCCGGTGCGCCTCGATTTGTTCGGGGACACTCTGGAGAGCATCCGCGCCTTCGATCCCGAGACCCAGCGCTCGACCAAGCAGTTGAAGGAAATCGACCTGCTGCCGGTCAGCGAGGCCCTGCTGGACGCTGACGGGATCTCGCGTTTCCGCAAGGGTTATGTGGCGCAGTTCGGCGCGCCGGGCGACGATCCGCTCTATGCGACGGTCAGCGAAGGCGGCCGCCGCGCGGGCCTCGAACACTGGCTGCCGCTGTTCTACGAGCGGATGGCGACGTTGTTCGACTATCTGCCGGCCGGCGCCCTGATCGGCGTCGACCACCAGGCCGCCGAGGCGCGCGACGAACGGCTGTCGATGATCCACGACGCCTACGAGGCCCGCGCCAGCGCCGACCGCAAGTCGGCCTACCGCCCGCTGGCGCCCGACGCCCTCTACCTGACGACAGAAGAATGGGACCGCGAGATCGCCGACCGCACGCACCGCCTGTTCACGCCGTTCCAACCGCAAGGCCTGGATGTCGTCGACATGGGCGCCAAGCTCGGCCGCGTGTTCGCCGCCGAGCGGGCCCAGGATAGCGTCAACCTGTTCGAGGCCACTGCAGCCCACGCCCGCGATCTCGCGGGCAAAGGAAAACGCGTGCTGTTCGCTTCGTGGTCCGAGGGTTCGTCCGAGCGCCTGGGGACCATGCTGGCCGATCACGGCCTGAAGAAGATCCCGTTCGCCGGCTACTGGCAGGCGGCCAAGGCCAACGATCCAAAGACGCCGCAGCGCGTCGTGCTGCCGCTGGATCATGGCTTCGAGACCGAGAACCTGGCGGTCATCTCCGAGACCGACATCCTGGGCGACCGCCTGGCGCGTCCGCGCAAGAAGCGTCGCGCCGCCAACTTCCTGGCCGAGGCCAGCGCCCTGACGCCTGGTGATCTTGTCGTCCACATCGACCACGGCATCGGCCGCTATGAGGGCCTGAAGACCCTGGATGTCCAGGGCGCGCCGCACGACTGTCTGGACCTGCTGTATGGCGGCGAAGCCAAGCTGTACCTGCCGGTCGAGAACATCGACCTCCTGACGCGCTACGGCGCGGCCGACGCCGAGAACGTCCAGCTGGACAAGCTGGGCGGCGCGGCCTGGCAGGGGCGCAAGGCCAAGGCCAAGGAACGGCTGCGGATCATGGCCGAGGGCCTGATCCAGATCGCCGCCGCCCGCCAGCTGAAGCACGTCGAGGAGACCGATCCGCCGCACGGCGTGTTCGACGAGTTCTGCGCCCGCTTCCCCTACGAGGAGACGGACGACCAGCTCAGCGCCATCCACGACGTCCTGGAGGATCTGGCGTCCGGCAAGCCGATGGATCGCCTGATCTGCGGCGACGTCGGCTTCGGCAAGACGGAAGTGGCCCTGCGCGCGGCCTTCGTGGTGGCGATGAGCGGCAAGCAGGTCGCCGTGGTCTGCCCGACCACCCTGCTGGCCCGCCAGCACTACAAGACGTTCAAGGATCGCTTCCAGGGCTGGCCGGTCAAGGTCACCCGCCTGTCGCGCCTGGTCACCGGCAAGGAAGCCGCCGAGACCCGCGAGGGCCTGGCCACCGGCCAGTTCGAGATCGTGGTCGGCACCCACGCCATCCTGTCCAAGCAGGTGTCGTTCAAGGATCTGGGCCTCGTCATCGTCGACGAGGAGCAGCACTTCGGGGTCAAGCACAAGGAGAAGCTGAAAGAGCTTCGCGCCGACGTCCACATGCTGACGCTGACGGCGACGCCGATCCCGCGCACCCTGCAGATGGCGCTGTCGGGCATCCGCGAGATGTCGATCATCGCCACCCCGCCGGTCGATCGCCTGGCGGTGCGCACCTACATCAGCCCGTTCGACCCGGTGACCCTGCGCGAGGCTCTGCTGCGCGAGAAGTACCGCGGCGGCCAGTCCTATTACGTCGTGCCGCGCATCAAGGACCTGGAGGACATCGAGAAGTTCCTCCGCACCCAGGTTCCAGAAGTGAAGTACGTCGTCGGCCACGGCCAGATGGCGGCGACACAGCTGGAAGACGTGATGACGGCCTTCTACGAAGGCCAGTACGACGTGCTTCTGGCGACGACGATCGTCGAAAGCGGCCTCGACATTCCGTCGGCCAACACCCTGATCGTCCACCGCGCCGACATGTTCGGCCTGGCCCAGCTCTATCAGATCCGGGGCCGGGTTGGCCGCTCCAAGGCCCGCGCCTACGCCTATCTGACAACGCCGGTCGAGAAGTCGCTGACCCTGTCGGCCGAGAAGCGCCTTCAGGTGCTGCAGTCGCTGGACAGCCTGGGCGCCGGCTTCCAGCTGGCCAGCCACGACCTGGACCAGCGC
>NZ_DATFAV010000337.1:0-2511 GCF_035254145.1 Caulobacter sp.
TCGTCAGAAGCCGCCGGAGGAAACCATGGACGCCACCCGCCGCACCCTGATCACCGGGGCCGCCGCCCTGGCCGCCTACGCCGCCCTGCCAAGCGCCGGTTTCACGGCCGAGAAGCGCTCGCCGGTGGTCAAGACCACCAATGGCAAGGTGCGCGGCTATGTCGACGGCGCGGTCAGCGTCTTCAAGGGCCTGCGCTATGGCGCCGACACCGGCGGGACGCGCCGGTTCATGCCGCCGGTCAGGCCCGAGCCCTGGACCGACGTGAAGGACGCCGTGACCTACGGGCCGGCCTCGATGCAGACCGGCAGGGGCGAGGATGGCGAGACGCTGTCGGAGGACTGCCTGTTCCTCAACGTCTGGACCCCCGCCAAGCCGGGCAAGGCCGGGCTCGCGGACGGGGCCAAGCGGCCCGTGATGTTCTATATCCATGGCGGCGCCTATAATGGCGGCTCGGGCGCCAGCCCCTGGTACGAAGGGACCAAGCTGGCCAAGCGCGGCGACGTCGTGGTGGTGACGGTCAACCACCGCCTGAACGCCTTCGGCTATCTCTACCTGGCTCGCCTGTTCAATGATCCCAGCGTCGCCGACAGCGGCAACGCCGGCCAGTTGGATCTGGTGCTGGCGCTGCAGTGGGTGCGCGACAACATCGCAGCGTTCGGCGGCGATCCCGAGCGGGTGATGCTGTTTGGCCAGTCGGGCGGCGGGGCCAAGATCGCCACCCTGATGGCCATGCCCTCGGCCAAGGGTCTCTTCCATCGCGCCGCCACCATGAGCGGCCAGCAGGTCACCGTCGGCGGCCCGTTCAATGCGACCAAGCGCGCCAGGCTGTTCCTGGACAAGCTGGGCGTCAACGACCTGGCGGCCCTGCGCGCCCTGCCCGCGATCGAGATGCTGGCCGGCCTGAAGGCGGTCGATCCGGTCGCCGGATCGGGAGGGGTCTATATGGGCCCCGTCCTGGACGAGCGCAGCCTGACCCGCCATCCGTTCTTCCCCGACGCCTCGCCGCTCGGCCTGTCCGTACCGATGATGTGCGGCAACACCCACGACGAGACCAAGGGCTTCATCGGTTTGGACGCCTCGACCTTCCCGAAGACGTGGGACGAGGTGATCGCCAGGCTGCCGGGCCAGTTCAACGCCCGCATCGACATCGATCCCGAGACGGTCGTGACCTTCTACCGCCAGACCTATCCGAACTATTCGCCCTCGGACGTCTATTTCGCCGCCTCGACCGCCGGGCGCTCGTGGAAGGCCGCGATCATCCAGGCCGAGGAGCGGGCCCGCGCGGGCTCGCCGGCCTATGTCTACCAGGTGGACTGGAAGTCTCCGATCCAGGGCGGGATCTTCGGCGCGCCGCACACGATCGACATCGGCCTAGTGTTCGGAACGCTGGACGCCAAGGGTTCGATCGTCGGGACGGGGCCGGAGTCCGTGGCCATGTCGAACCTGATGAGCGACGCCTTCGTCAACTTCGCCCGCGCTAGCGACCCGAACGGCGGCGCCTTGCCGAAGTGGGAGCCCTACACACTGCCCCGCCGCCAGACGATGGTGTTCGACACCACCTCGCGCCTGGAGAACGATCCCCGCGGGGCCGAGCGCGAATTCTTCAATCGCGTGCCGTTCACTCAGTTCGGGACTTGATCTCGTAGGGCGGCGCCGGCGGCAGGTGCGCGACCAGGATCCTGGCCGCGAGATCGCCGTCGGACACGATCGGCGGCGGCTCGCCGAACACGGCCGACCACAGCTCGAGCCAGGCCTTTCGCTCCTCGTCGGTCACCAGGCCGCTCCTCTCGTCAGAGCGGAATGGTCAGCCCTAACAAAGGGTTGCTGGTTAACGGCGCGGTAACCACGAATAGGGTGCGGGTGACGGTCCCGATCGCCCAAAGAAAAAGGGGCGAGCCCGAAGGCTCGCCCCCAAGACCGACGCGAACGTCGGCGGTATCCGTCTTAGCGGAACAGGCTCAGGATCGACGAGCTCGAGGAGTTCGCGATCGACAGCGCCTGGATGCCCAGCTGCTGCTTGGTTTGCAGCGATTGCAGCTTGGCGCTTTCCTTGGCCAGGTCGGCGTCCACCAGGTTGCCGACGCCGGCGTCCAGGCTGTCTTGCAGCTTGCCGACGAAGGTCAGGTGGGTGTCGAGGCCCGACGAGGACGTGCCCAGCGAGGCCAGCTTGTTGGTGGCCGTGCCCAGAGCCTTGTCGATGCTGCTGATCATCGTCTTGGCCGTCGCCGCATCGGTGAAGGTCGAGCTGGTCGACAGACCCAGGCCGGCGAGGGTCAGGGTCTTGGCGTTCACGGTGAAGCCGGAGCCGTCCGAATTGGCCAGGAAGGTCAGCTTGGTGGTCGAGTTGTCGGCCAGGCTGATGCCGTTGAACTTGGCGTTCTTGGCGGCCTTTTCGACCTGGTCGCGCAGCGAGGTGAAGTCGGCTTGCAGCGCGTTGAACGAAGCGGTGTTCAGCGAGGTGTCGGAAGCGGCCAGGGCCTTTTCCTTCATCTTGCCGAGCAGGTCGTTGA
>NZ_DATFAV010000338.1:0-5736 GCF_035254145.1 Caulobacter sp.
TTGGTGGTCTTGACCACCGGCGAGCGCTTCTCGGCCGTGAAACCGGCGCTTGGCAGGGCGGCGTAGGCGGCCAGGGCGGCGGCCCCGGTGATCAGGGTGCGGCGGGTGGCGTCCATGGTTTCCTCCGGCGGCTTCTGACGAGCTTGCCGCCAGCGGTAACACGAATGACACCGGTGACAATCCCTATTTCGACTGCCTGGCGCCCGTCGCCTTACGGCCTTTTAACGTGATGCGAGGCGCGGGCGCGATTACGAGCGCGGAACGTTGTTATCGGGGGATTTGCATGATGTCGCGCCTGAGCGCCCTCCTGGCCGCCGCGATCCTGGCGGGCGCCGCGCCGCCCGCCTTCGCCTATGATCCCGCGCCGTGGATCGATGACGCCCGCCAGATTCGCGCGGCGCTGGGCGCCCGCTACGCCAATATCGACTGGCTGACCGGCGACCGCGCTTTCAATCTCGACGCCAATTTCAAGCTGCTGGAGGGTGGTCTCGCGCGCGTGGAGTCGGACGCCGAAGCGCGGGCCATGCTGGACCGCGCCCTCGGCGCCCTGGCCGACGGCCATGTGCGGATCGACTGGAGCAAGCCCTCCGTGGGTCCCGCCCTCGCCGCGCCGGCCGGGTCGGCCAAGCCCTGCGCCGACGCCCGGCCGATGCGCTCGCGTCCGCCCGTCGCCGCGGGCCTGCCGGGTTGGCGCGCCCTGGACGCCGGCGAGGGCGCGCGCGAGTTCCCGGGCGGACGGCTCAGCGTCGAGGGGCGCGAGGTCGGCGTCGTGCAGATCGGCCTGTTCGAAGCCGACCAGGAGGCGTGCCAAGCCGCCGCCGAACGGCTTGGCCTGCCGCTCGACAAGCCGTGCGACGACGACTGCTCGCGCCGCCTGGACACGGCCGTCTATCAGTTGCTGACCGATCGCTTCGCCGCGCGGCTGTCGGCGATGAAGGCGGCCGGCGCCCAGGTGCTGATGATCGACCTTGCCGGCAATGGCGGCGGCCGCGAATGGGCGGAGGTCGCCGCGCGCATGGTCACGCCGCTGCGGATCCGCAGCGCGCCCGTGCGCTATGTCCGCTCGCCCCAGGCCGCCGAACAGCTCGAGTCGCTGGCCGTGGACATCGAGGCCAACATCCACGACGAGCGCGGGCCTCCGAAGACCCAGTTGCTGGCGCAGGCGGCCGAGCTGCGGGCCCGCGCGGCCGAGGCGCGACGGGCCTGCGATCCCGGCGCGCCGGCCGCCGCCAGCGAACCCTGTCCGCTGCTGATCGACGCCGGCTATGGCGCCGGGGTGTGGGCCGCGGCCGATCCCGTCGCCTTGGCTGGCAAGGCCTGGGGGCAGTCGGTGTTCACGCCGGCCAAATGGACGTGGAGCGAGGGCGTCTGGTCCGGGCCCCTGATCGTTCTCGTCGACGCCAGGTCGGCCAGCGCGTCCGAGGAGTTCGCCGCCATGCTGCAGGACAACAAGGCCGCGATCATCCTGGGCTCGCCGACCCTGGGCGCGGGGTGCGGCCATGCGACCTCGGCTGGTCCGATCACGCTGAAGAACAGTGGCGGTCGGCTCTTTCTGCCCGACTGCCTGCGTCTGCGCGCCGACGGCTCGAACGAGATCGGCGGGGTCGAGCCGGACGTGCTGGTCGGCTTCCGTGGGACGGACGGGCCGGCGCTGAAGGCCCGCCGCCTGGCCCCGCGCCTGCCGGAGGCGGTGACCAGGGCCGTGGCGCTCGCCGGGTCTAGAGGGCGCTGACCGCCGCCGCGTGCGCCTTGATCACCGCCAGGGTCGAGGCGTCGGTGTCGAAGACGCCGTAGAGACCCTGTTCCTCCTGCGGCGGATCGCCGACGAAGCTCTTGTCGCCGGCGGCGAACCAGGCGTCGGGGTGCTGGGCGCGACCCTCGCCGTTCCAAGCCCAGAAGTTGGTGCCCGCGGTCGGGCCGCCAGCCTTCATGTCGTCCAGCGCCAGGCCATAGATCGTGCGGTAGAAGCGGTCCTTGTCGGCGGTGGCCGAGCCGGGCGCGAAGGCGCGGGCCTCGCGGATCAGGCCGAATTCCTCGATGACCAGGGGCTTTCCCAGTTGGCGGGCGATGGCGATGTGGCGGGCGACATACTCGCGGCAGCGCGCCTCGCCGGCGTCATAGGTGGCGCGCTGGTTCTTGGGGTCGATCCAACCCCAGTTGTTGGGCCAGACGTGGGCGGTGACATAGTCGATCGTCTCGGGCCTGTGCGCGTCCAGCACGCAGGCCTCGCTCTCCAGGCAGCCCTTCAGGCCTTCGCTGCCGGTGCAGACCAGGTGGCGGCGGTCGAGGGTCTTGATGATCGTCGAGGTCTCGCGGATCCAGTGCTGGAAGGCGGCCATGTCGGCGGAGGCCGGGCTGCCGCCGGGGCGGGGCTCGTTGGCCAACTGCCAGGCCATGATGGTCGGATCGGCGCGATAGGCCTTGCCGGTGACCGTGTTCATCCGGCCGACGATGCTCAGCAGATAGCGTCGGAACAGGGTGTTGGCCTTGGCGTCGCCGTAGAACCGGGCGGCGTAGTCTGGATATTCTGGCCACGGATGATCCGGGTCGCCCTGCTGGAACCACGGCCCGTTTCCGACCCAGTTCAGATAGGCCGGCATGCCGCCGGACCAGTCCCAGAAGTTGTTGATGTAGATGACCGCCTTCATGTCCCGCGCCGCCATCTCGGCCAGCAGGACGTCGAGGCCCTTCAGCAGGGTCGGGTCGTATTCGCCGGGCTTCTCCTGGAAGGTGGGCGAGACAGCGGCCTTGGCCGGCGAGCGCTCGCCCGCGCCCAGCACCCGCAGGTTGGTGACGCCCAGGGCCTTCAGCCGGTCGAGCTCGCGCCTCAGCCGATCAGGGTCGCCATAGGCCGCCGGCGCGCCCAGCCAGGCCCCATACCAGAGGTTGGCGCCGGCGAAGCGATAGGGTTTCCCGTCCAGCGCCAGCCGGCCGTTTAGCACCGTGACAAAGCCCTTGGGCGGCCGCGTCGGCCTCGCCGCCGCGCCGAGCGCGGGAGCGGCGGCCAGGATCAGATCGCGGCGTGAAAGGGCCATGTGAGCTCCCCGAAGTTTCGAGGAGCTTAGGCGCTGCTCGGGACGGTTGTGAAGCGCCTCGGGGCTATAGGTTCAGCAGCGCCGGGTCGCCGCCCTGGGCGGTGATGTTGACGCTGACCGCCCGTTCGACGGCGAACCGCAGCAGGGCGTGCGGACCGCCGGCCTTGGGACCGGTGCCCGACAGACCCTCGCCGCCGAACGGCTGGACGCCGACCACGGCGCCGGTCATCGAGCGGTTTACATAGGCGTTGCCGGCCGGGACTAGCCGCTGGACGTCGGCCGCGAAGCTCTCGATCCGCGAGTGAACCCCCAGGGTCAGGCCGTAGCGGCGGGCGGCCAGGGCGCTGGCGACCTGCTCCAGGGCCTCGGGCTTGTAGCGGACCACGTGCAGGATCGGGCCGAACACCTCGCGCTCCAGGAAGTCGGCGGCGGGGATCTCGGCCAGGACGGGCGCGAAGAACGTGCCCTCGGCGGGCGATGCGAGAGCGTGCAGGACCTTGGCCTCGTGCTTCAGCCGCTCCAGATGCTTCTCCAGCGCCGTCTTGGCCTCGGCGTCGATGACGGGGCCGACGTCGGTGACGGCCTGGGCCGGGTCGCCCAGGACGAGGGCGTCCATCGCGCCTTTCAGGCCCTCGACGATGTGGTCGGCGGTGTCCTCGGGCAGGAACAGCAGGCGAAGCGCCGAACAGCGCTGGCCGGCCGAGCCGAAGGCCGAGACGATGACGTCGTCGATCACCTGCTCGCGTTGGGCGGTGGTGTCGACGAACATGCCGTTCAGCCCGCCGGTCTCGGCGATGAACGGAACGATCGGGCCTTGTCGCTGGGCCAAGGTCTGGTTGATCCGCCAGGCGGTGTCGGTGCCGCCGGTGAAGGCGACGCCGTCCAGGCCCTCGTGGGCGACCAGGGCCGCGCCGACCGTCTCGCCACGGCCCGGCAGCAGGGCCAGCAGGCGCGGGTCGAGGCCGGCGGCGTGGTAGAGCTTCACGGCTTCCGAGGCGATCAGTGGGGTCTGTTCGGCGGGCTTGGCCAGCACCGCGTTGCCGGCGGCCAGGGCGGCGGCGATCTGGCCGGTGAAGATGGCCAGCGGGAAGTTCCACGGGCTGATGCAGACGAAGACGCCGCGCCCGGCCAGGCGCAGGGTGTTGGTCTCGCCGACCGGGCCTTTCAGCACTTCGCCGGACCCGAACTGATCCTCGGCCAACACGGCGTAGTAGCGGCAGAAGTCGACGGCCTCGCGGACCTCGGCGATCCCGTCGGACAGGGTCTTGCCAGCCTCGCGCGCCAGGATGGCGATCAGGCGGTCGATATTGGTCTCGAGCGCGTCGGCCATGGCCCGCAGCACCTTGGCGCGCGCAGGGCCGCCGGCCTGGTCCCAGGCCGGTTGCGCGGCGCGCGCCAGGCGGAAGGCCTCGTCGATCTGCGGCAACTGGGCTTCGGAGACCGCGCCGACCACGCGGCTGTCGTCGGCCGGGGCGACCACCGGCAGCGGCGGGGCGCCGGCGGAGAGCTTGCCGCCGACCAGGGGGCCGGCCGCCAGAACACGCCCATTTTGGGTCTCGGCGTCGATGGCGGCCACGGCGGCGGCCAGGCGCTCGCGATCGGCCTTCACCGAGAGATCCAGGCCGGCGCTGTTCTGGCGGCGCGGGCCGTAGACTTCGATCGGGGTCGGGATCTTGGCGTGGCGGTCGGGATGGGCTTCGACCGAGTCGATGGGGTCGGTGACCACCTTTTCCACTGGCACCCGTTCGTCCAGCAGGGCGTGGACGAACGAGGTGTTGGCGCCGTTTTCCAGCAAGCGGCGGACCAGGTAGGGCAGGAGGTCCTCGTGGCCGCCGACGGGCGCGTAGGCCCGCAGGGCGATCCCGTCATAAAGGTCGTCGGCGGCTTTGTAGAGCGCCTCGCCCATGCCGTGCAGGCGCTGGTGTTCGATGCGCACGCCGGCGTTCTTGGCCATCCGGACCACGGCCGCCAGGGTGTGGGCGTTGTGGGTGGCGAACTGGGCGTAGAGGCTGGGCGCGGCGTCGATCAGCGCCTTGGCGTTGACCAGGTACGAGAGGTCCGTCGCCGGCTTGGTCGTGTAGACCGGATAGTCCGGGCGGCCGGCGACCTGGGCGCGCTTGATCTCGCTGTCCCAATAGGCGCCCTTGACCAAGCGGACCATCAGGCGGCGGCCGGTCGCTTCCGACAGGGCGCGCAGGCGGGCGATGACCTCGCCGCAACGCTTCTGGTAGGCCTGGACGGCCAGGCCCAGGCCCTTCCACTCGCCCAGTTCCGGCTCGCGGCACAGCTTGTCGAGCAGCTTCAGCGAGAGGGCCAGGCGATCGGCCTCCTCGGCGTCGATCGTGAAGTTCAGGTCGTGGCGGGCGGCGATCTTGGCCAGGCGCAGGGTGCGGGGATAGAGCTCCCCCCACACGCGGTCCTCGTGGGTGGCCTCGTAGCGCGGGCACAGGGCCGAGAGCTTGACCGAGACGCCATGGCCCTTCTCCGGACCGGCGCCGTTCGACAGCTTGCCGACGGTCGTGATCGCGTCGGCATAGGCCTTCTCGTAGCGCTCGGCGTCGGCGGCGGTGCGGGCGCCTTCGCCCAGCATGTCGAACGAGCACATGGTGTCCTCGCTCGCCGCGCGCTTGATGGCCGCCTCGATCGTCCGACCCAGGACGAACTGCTCGCCCATGATGCGGATCGCCTGGCCGACGGCGGC
>NZ_DATFAV010000339.1:0-3134 GCF_035254145.1 Caulobacter sp.
AAACAGGCTCTAGAATCAAACATTTAGAGCGCGTCCGGGCGGGTTAGCCGCGTACACCTAACCCTAACGCGCTCTAGCCGGTTCGTCGCCAGAAATCGCTCTAGAACGAGAAGCCCAGCTTGGCGCCGACGAAGCGGCCCTCGTTGTCATAGCCCCGCGCCGCGCCGACGCCGCTGGTGTCGGCGCTGGGCTGGATGCCGCACAGTACGCCAACGCCTCCCGAGATCCCGCCGTCGCGGCGCTCGATCGCCGTCCGAGCCACGCCCCTGGGCAAGGGGGCGGGCGCCTGGGCGTAGCGCAGCTCGACCGGACCGACGGGCTTGAGGTTCAGCGGCGCGGTGAGGTTCGGCGTCCTGGCGGCCGGCGGATAGGCCGGGACCGCCGTCTCGGCGTGGGCGCCGGTCGCGAGCAGCAGGGCGGCGGTCAGGGAGAGGGCTCGGATCATGGTCGTCTCCATCCCCGTCAATGTGGGTCCTGGCGCTCCCCGCGTCGAGCTTGGCCCAGCAAAAAGCCCCGGCGGTTTCCCACCGGGGCTCCTGGTTTTCCGGTTCAGTCCGTCGCCTTAGCGGCGGCTGCCCATGATGCTGAGCAGGAATTGGAACAGGTTGATGAAGTTCAGATAGAGGCTGAGCGCGCCGTAGTTGGTGGCCACGGCCGTCGACTGCTGGTCGCCGCCCAGCTGGTAGTAGGTCATCTTCAGGTTCTGGGTGTCGTAGGCGATCAGGCCCGCGAAGATGAACACGCCCAGGATGTTGATCACGAACGACAGGCCCGGCAGGTGCAGGAACATCTGGACCAGCGAGGCCAGCAGCAGGCCGATCAGGCCCATGATCAGGAAGCTGCCGAAACCGGTCAGGTCCTTCTTGGTCGTGTAGCCGAACAGGCTGAGACCACCGAAGGCGGCGGCCGTCACCAGGAAGGTCGCGGCGACCGAGGTCCCCGTATAGGCCAGCAGCCAGACGCCCAGGCCGGCGCCGATCGAGGCCACGAGCGCCCAGTAGAGCGCGCCGGACGAGCGGGCGGTCGGATTGCGCATGGCGAACATGGCCACCAGCATCATCGCCAGCGGCGCGAAGCGGATGATCGTGCCCAGCATGGTGAAGCCGGCCAGGCGGCCATCGGGGGTCAGCACGTACAGCAGGCTGGCGACCGGCTGATAGGCGCTGGTCAGATAAGCCAGGCCCGCCGACAGCAGAAGACCCAGCGCCACCTTGTTGTAGACGCCGAGCATGAAACTACGCAGGCCGGCGTCAACCGACATGTCGGCGCGATCCGCCGGGATCGAGCGCGCGTAGCCGCGGTTGAAGTCGTTCATCGTATAAAGCCCTTGAGCTAGGCGTCCACGGTGGACGCCCTCGAAATATCGGGTGTCCTCGCCCCGGGCGCAATCCCCATCCGAAAAGTGTTCATGGTATGCGCCGAAGCGACGGCGCGACGGCTTCCCAAGCCGCCCGGCCACCCCTTAGAACGGAGGCCGACCGCAAGAACGAGGAAGCGCCGATGGAGTACGTCAAGCTGGGCCGGACGGACGTGAACGTCTCGCGCTGCTGCCTGGGCACCATGACCTGGGGCTCGCAGAACTCGGAGGCCGAAGCGCACGAGCAGATGGACTACGCGCTCGGCCGCGGCGTGACCTTCTGGGACACGGCCGAGATGTACGCCAGCCCGCCTAATCCGGAGACGCAGGGCCGGACCGAGGAATACATCGGCTCGTGGCTCCAGAAGACCGGCAAGCGCCAGGAGATCGTGCTGGCCTCGAAGGTCGCCGGCCAGGGCGCGGCGTTCGGCGGCTTGTCGTGGATGCGCAAGGACGGCGCGACGACCCGCCAGACCAGGGCCCAGATCGACGAGGCCGTCGAGGGCTCTTTGCGTCGGCTGAAGACCGACTATCTGGACCTCTACCAGCTGCACTGGCCCGACCGCCGGGTGCGGGTGTTTGGCGGCCAGACCTACAAGGACTACGACCAGGACTTCGAGGCCTTCGGCGATATCCTCGAGGCGCTGGACGCCCACGTGAAGAAGGGCGCGATCCGCCATGTCGGCGTCTCGAACGAGTTTCCGTGGGGCGTGATGCGCTTCCTGGCCGAGAGCGACACGAAAGGCCTGCCGCGCGTCGCCTCGATCCAGAACGCCTATCACCTGGCCAACCGCACCTTCGAATACGGCCTGGCCGAGATCGCCATGCGCGAGCAGGTGGGCCTGCTGGCCTATTCGCCCCTCGCCCAGGGCCAGCTGACCGGCAAGTATCTGGACGGCGCCCTGCCGGCTGGCTCGCGCAAGGCGCTCTATAACCGGATGCAGCGCTATGAGGGGCCTGGCGCGCAGGAAGCCTTCCAGGCCTATGTCGGCCTGGCGGAGGCCAACGGCCTGCACCCGGCCCAGCTGGCGCTGAAGTTCTGCGACACCCGGCCCTTCGTGACCGCCACCATCATCGGCGCGACCTCGATGGAGCAGCTGAAGACCAATATCGACGCCTTCGACCTGGCCTGGACCGACGACCTGGAAGACGCGGTCAACGCCATCCACGCCCGTCATCCCAATCCCTGTCCGTAAGGGTTAGGTCAAAATGATCCGCCTGTTCACCGCCGTCGCCATCCCGCCGGAAATCGGCGAGGGCCTGCTGTCGCGTCAGCACGGGATCGAGGGCGCGCGCTGGCGGCCGTTGGAGGCCTTCCACATCACCCTGCGGTTCATCGGCGACGTGCAGGAGCCGGTCGCGGCCGATCTCGACGAGGCCCTGTCGGAGATCGCCGCGCCGGCCTTCGATCTGGAGCTGATGGGCGTCGGCCATTTCGGCGAGGGCGCCGACATCCACGCCGTCTGGGCCGGCGTCGAGGACAGCGCCCCGCTGCGCCGTCTGCAGAAGGCCAATGAAAGCGCCGCCCGCGCCGCCGGCCTCAAGCCCGAGACGCGGGTCTACGCGCCGCACGTCACCCTGGCCTATCTGAAGCGCCCGGCCGTTCCGGAGGTCGGCGCCTGGATACAGGGGCACAACCTGCTGCATTCGCCGAGTTTCCGGGTGGAGCGCTTCGGCCTCTACTCCAGCTGGCGCACCCACGAAGGCTCGGCCTACCGGCTGGAACGGGAATATCCGCTGGCTGGGTGAGGGGTGCAGACCCCAAATCCTCCCCCTA
>NZ_DATFAV010000340.1:0-6915 GCF_035254145.1 Caulobacter sp.
TCCGCACCCGTATTCGGCTCGGCACGGTCGGTTTCGTCTATCAGTTTCACCACCTGCTGCCCGAATTCACGGCCCTGGAGAACGTGGCCCTGCCGCTGTCGATCGCCGGCAAGAGCCAGCGCGAGGCCGAAACGCGCGCCAGGGCGCTTCTCGAAGGGCTGGGCCTGGGTCACCGTCTAGACCACCAGCCCGCCCAGATGTCCGGCGGTGAGCAGCAGCGCGTGGCGATCGCCCGGGCTCTGGCCAATCGTCCGAAGCTGCTGCTCGCCGACGAGCCGACCGGAAACCTGGATCCGGCGACCTCCGCGGCGGTGTTCCAGTCCCTCTATCAGGTCGCCCGCCAGGAGGGCGTCGCCGCCCTGATCGCCACCCACAATATGGAGCTGGCGCGCTACATGGACCGGGTCATGGCGCTGAAGGACGGCCACCTCGAGACGCGCAGTCTCTAGCGTGGCTTAGAGCAGGGCTTGCTTCATCGCCGCGAAGAAGCCCGCCTGGTCGATCCGCTTGATTACC
Source organism: Caulobacter sp. (assembly GCF_035254145.1). Taxonomy (GTDB): domain Bacteria; phylum Pseudomonadota; class Alphaproteobacteria; order Caulobacterales; family Caulobacteraceae; genus Caulobacter. The sequence continues at coordinate 517 of NZ_DATFAV010000340.1, forward strand.
CGCGCGTTGGGCGGCCGGCGCTTCAGGGCCGGATCGGCGACCTCGATGTCGGGCAGGATCGAATGCGAGACGCTGAGGTAGCCGCGCGTCAGCTCGCCCAGGGTCTCGACGTCAACGACGCACTGTTCGCTTTCGAGGATCAGGCTTTCGTCCAGGGCGACGGCGCAGGTCAGGGCGTCGGGGTGCAGACTGCCATCCAGGCCCTCCGTCTCGCGGGCGAAGGCGAGCGAGGCGCGGTTCACGTCGGTGAAGAACCGGGCCTTGGGCGTGCCTAGGGTCTCCAGCTCCGCCAGCTGGGCGCTGGTCCACAGGCCGTCTCGCAGGGTCTCCGTCCAGGTGACGATCGACAGGTTGAAGCCGGCGTTGACGACGATCTTGGCCGCCTCCGGATCGACATAGAAGTTGTATTCCGCCGCCGGGGTGACGTTGCCGACGCCGTTGTCCGTGCCGCCCATGATCCACAGATGCTTCAGCGCCTTGGCGATGCGGGGTTCGCGCAGATAGGCGAGGGCGATGTTGGTCAGAGGGGCCTGGGCGATCAGGGTGATCTCGCCGGGCGCGGCCATGATCCGCCGCACCAGTTCGTCGACCGCATGGCCCTCGGCCGGACGCTGAGCGGCCTTGGCGAAACCGCTGTCGCTCATGCCGTCGCGCCCGAAGACATAGGCCGCGTCGAGCGGCGCGCGCGTGAAGGGACGCTCCGCTCCGAGATAGACTGGCACGTCGGTCTTCCCGCAACGCTCGAGCGTCACCAGGGCGTTCTCGGCGTGCTGTACGAAGCCGACATTGCCATGGGCGATGGTGATCGCCTCGACCTCGACGCCCGGGCGGGTGAGGGCGAGCATCAGCGAGAAAACGTCGTCGCCGGCGGTGTCGGTGTCGATAATCAGGCGCATGGGTCGATTTGACCTGATCCGTTGGCCTTGGCCAGACCCCGCGACGCACGCCACGTCCACAGGTCGTTTCTCCAGAAAATGCGGCGATAGACGCGAGAACATCTTGTGAACAGAACAAAACCGGAATATGGAACAAAACAAGAAATCTGTGGAGGTTCCGATGATCCGTGTGGCGCGAGAGTCTTTGGCCCTTGTTTCCGTTGTAAGCTTCGTCTGGATGATGTGCTCGGTCGCCCAATTGGTGGCCTGAGTCGTATTGGGCGGAGGATCGGGCCATGGCGGACGGGGAGGGAGAGGGTTTCGTCCACCTTCGGGTCCGCTCGGCCTATTCGCTGCTTGAGGGCGCGATCAAGGCCGACCAGATCGGTAAGCTCGCCGCCGCCGCCGGCATGCCAGCGGCCGGCTTGGCTGATCGGGCCAATCTGTTCGGCGCGCTGGAATATTCGTCCTATGCCAAGGACGCCGGGGTCCAGCCCATCATCGGCTGCGCCATCCCGGTCTCGGGCATAGGCGGCGGCCCGACCGAGCGTTGGGCGCGGGCGCCGACCGTGATGCTGCTGGCTCAGAGCGAGCAGGGCTATCTCAACCTTTCCGAACTGTCGTCGATCGCCTACCTCGACAGCGCCGAGCTGCCCGAGCCGGTCGTGCCCTGGGCCAAGGTCGCCCAGTACAGCGAGGGCCTGATCCTGCTGTCGGGCGGGACGGATGGGCCGGTCGACGCGCTGTTCGCCGCGGGCAAGACCGCGGAAGCGTCGGCGGCGCTGGCCGAGATGCACCGCGTCTTCGGCGATCGCTTCTATGTCGAGTTGCAGCGGCACGGCTTGCCCAAGCAGGCCGCCGCCGAGCCGGGCCTAGTCAACTGGGCCTATGACAACGACGTGCCGCTGGTCGCCACCAACGACGTCTATTTCGCCAAGCCGCAGTTCTATGAAGCGCACGACGCGCTGCTTTGCATCGCCGACGGCTCCTTCGTCGGCCAGGACGAGCGACGTCGGGTCACGCCCGAGCATTGGTTCAAGCCGCCCGCCGATATGCGGAAGCTGTTCTCGGACCTGCCGGAAGCCTGCGACAACACTCTCGATATCGCTCGCCGCTGCGCCTTCATGGTGCACAAGCGCGATCCCATCCTGCCCAGCTTCCCGACCGGAGACGGCCGCGACGAGGCCGAGGAACTGACGCACCAGGCTCGAGAGGGCCTGAAGATGCGGCTGGAGGGCCTGACCCTGGCCGCCCCCGAGGAGGAGTACTGGAAGCGGCTCGATTTCGAGCTCGACATCATCAAGAAGATGGGGTTCCCCGGCTACTTCCTGATCGTGTCGGACTTCATCAAGTGGGGTAAGGCGCACGGCATCCCGGTCGGGCCGGGGCGGGGCTCGGGCGCCGGCTCGCTGGTCGCCTGGGTGCTGACCATCACCGACCTCGACCCGCTGCGCTTTGGCCTGCTGTTCGAGCGTTTCCTCAATCCCGAGCGGGTCTCGATGCCCGACTTCGACGTCGACTTCTGCCAGGAGCGACGCGAAGAGGTGATCTCCTACGTGCAGGAGAAATATGGCCGCGACCGGGTGGCCCAGATCATCACCTTCGGCAGCTTGCAGGCCCGCGCCGTGCTCCGTGACGTCGGCCGGGTGATGCAGCTGCCGCTGGGCCTGGTCGATCGCCTCTGCAAGATGGTGCCCAACAACCCGGCCGCGCCGGTGACCTTGGCCCAGGCGATCGACATCGAGCCTCGTCTCAAACAGGCGCGCGACGAGGATCCGAACGTCGCCAACTGCCTGAACGTGGCGCTGCAGCTGGAAGGCCTGTTCCGCAACGCCTCGACCCACGCCGCCGGCGTGGTGATCGGCGACCGGCCGCTGACGCAGCTGACTCCGCTCTACAAGGATCCGCGTTCGGACCTGCCCGCCACCCAGTTCAACATGAAGTGGGTCGAAAGCGCCGGGCTGGTGAAGTTCGACTTCCTGGGTCTGAAGACCCTGACGGTGTTGGACCGGGCGGTGAAGCACCTGAAAAAACGCGGCTTCGAGATCGATCTGGGCAAGCTGCCTTTCGACGACACCAAGACCTACGAGCTGCTCGCCTCCGGCCAGACGGTCGGCGTGTTCCAGCTTGAAAGCCAGGGCATGCGCGACACGCTGCGCAAGATGCGTTGCGGCTCGATCGAGGAGATCACGGCGCTGATCTCGCTCTATCGACCGGGCCCGATGGACAACATCGACACCTTCGTCGACTGCAAGTTCGGGCGCAAACCCGTCGACACCCTGCATCCGTCGCTGGAAGGCGTGCTGAAGGAGACCTACGGCGTCATCGTCTATCAGGAACAGGTGATGCAGATCGCCCAGATCCTGGCGGGCTACAGCCTGGGCGAAGCCGACCTTCTGCGCCGAGCCATGGGCAAGAAGAAGAAGGAGGAGATGGATCTCCAGAAGATCCGTTTCGTCTCCGGCGCCAAGGAGAAGAACGTTCCCGAGGAACAGTCGGGTTCGATCTTCGAACTGGTGGCCAAGTTCGCCGGCTACGGCTTCAACAAGTCGCACGCCGCCGCCTACGCCTTCATCTCGTACCAGACCGCCTGGTTGAAGGCGAACACGCCGGTCGAGTTCTTCGCCGCGTCGATGAGCCTGGATTTGTCGAACACCGACAAGCTGGCCGTCTTCCATCAGGACGCCCGCCGGTTCGGGATCACCGTGCGGGCGCCGGACGTGAACGTCTCCGGAGCCGATTTCGAGGTCGAGAACGGCGAGGTGCTGTACGCCCTCGGCGCCATCCGCAACGTCGGTCTCGACGCCATGAGGCATCTCGTGGCCGTGCGCGAGGAGGGCGGGCCGTTCCGGGACATCTTCGACTTCGTCGAGCGGATCGATCCGCGACAGGTGAACAAGCGTGCGATCGAAAACCTGGCGCGGGCCGGGGCCTTCGATCAGATCCACAGGAACCGCGCCCAGATCGTGGCTTCGGCCGACGTGCTGATCGCCCACGCCCAAAGTTGCCATGCCGACCGTCAGGGCGGGCAGGGTGGCCTGTTCGGCTCGGATTCCGGCGCGGGGCGGCCGCGCCTGTCCAAGACCGAGAACTGGAATCAGGTCGACCTGTTGGACGAGGAGCTGTCGGCCGTCGGTTTCTACCTGACGGGTCATCCCCTCGAGGACATGGTCGGCATGCTGCGCCGGCGGCGCACCGCCATGCTGGCCGAGGCCATGGTCCAGGCCGAGGCGGGCATGGAGGCCTTCCGCATGTGCGGTGTCGTCCGCCGTCGCCAGGAGCGCGCCTCGCAGAGCGGCGAGAAGTTCGCTTTCGTCTCCCTGTCGGATCCGACCGGCGAATACGAGGTGCTGTTCCCGCCGGAATCGCTGCGCAAGTGTCGCGACGTGCTGGAGCCGGGCAAGGCTGTGGCCATCAAGGTCAGGGCCAAGGCGCGCGACGGCGAGGTCCGCTTCTTCGGCGACGACGCCGAGCCGATCGAGAAGGCCATCGAGAACGTCGTGGCGGGCCTGCGGGTGCATCTTTCGCCGTCGGCGGCCGAGATCGACGCGCTCAAGCGGCGCCTCGAGCCGGCTCAGACCCAAAAGGGGGGCGAGGTCACCTTCGTCGCGGCGATTGGCGGCGGCCGCGAGATCGAGCTTCGGCTTCCGGGGCGTTACGCCCTGGATGCGGCGCTGCGCGGCGCGTTGAAGACCGCGCCGGGCGTGGCCTTGCTAGAAGACGTCTAGGAAAATATTCCTATATTGCGCCTTTGAGGAACGCCTGATCGCGAGAAAGCCGCGATTTCCGCGCGTCGGGATGCGGGCCGAGGTTAGATCTCTCGCCTAGGGGCGCCATGTCTGGCTACCACGCCGCGGCGCGGGCGTTCGGCAATCCCGCTCGGAACAGGCGGCGCTCGGCGGCCTTGCCGCCCTTGACGATCACGGGACGGTCGGCGCCCCTCAGAAGGGGCAGGTCGTCCAGGCTGTCGGTATAGGCGTAGGACCACCGCGCCCCGTGGCCCGCCTCCAGCAGGGACTGGCACTTGCGACGGTTCCGGCAATGGATGTCGGCGATCCATCCGCCTAGGCGCGGCTTCAGCGAGGTGCCGATCACCTCGACGGGGCGGTCCAGGGTGGCGAGCAGCGCCTGCGCCAGGCAGGCGGGCGCGGCGGTGACCACCACCACGCGATCTCCGGCGGTCAGATGCTGATCCAGCGCCTTGAGCGCGCCGTCGCGCCAAGCCAGCGGGCGCAGGCCGGAGGCGAAGACCTGGCCGAACTGGCGGCATGAGCGCTGCAGTCCTGTCTCGGAAAGGCCGGCGGTCGCGATCCAGAGCAGGATCGAGGCGCCGGCGCGGCGCGTGGCCGGCAAGGCCACCATCGGAACCGCCAAGGGCGCGACAGCCAGGGTCGCGAGGGCGCGCAGCGGCGCCCGGCGCATGCGTTCCCAAAGCCATACCGCCGTGGAATCGCCGTTCAGCAGCGTTCCGTCCAAGTCGAAGACCGCGAGCATCGCCATTCTCCGCCCCTAGCTCCCATCATTGACGCATGGTCCCGTGGAGATTTCGCGACAACACGCCGCCTTGCTTGTGGACAGGCGGGCGCTGGGCGTTTCCGGACCCCTGACTCAAGGACGACGTCCGCCTGGCGCCGCCTCAACGGCTTCGGGCGACTGCGACGCGAGCCGGGGAGATCGCGATCAGACTTGCTTTTTTCCGCGCCAGGGCCTATTTGCGCGCCCATTCCACACGTGGACGTTCGGTTGCGCCGGGGAGACATCCCGACGTCGCCGTTCCGGTCCCGCTCCAGAATGGTCTGGAACGGGGGTGTCCGCGGAGGTTCAACCGGAAAAAGGATAAAGGCCCGATGGCTCTTCCCGAATTCTCCATGCGTCAGCTCCTGGAAGCCGGCGCCCACTTCGGCCACCAGACGCACCGCTGGAACCCGAAGATGGACCGCTACATCTTCGGCTCGCGCTCGAACATCCACATCATCGACCTGTCGCAGACGATCCCGCTGCTGCACCAAGCCCTGGTGAAGGTCCGTGAAGTCGCCGCCGCCGGCGGCCGCGTGCTGTTCGTCGGCACCAAGCGTCAGGCCAGCGACCCGGTCGCCACGGCCGCCAAGCGCTGCGCGCAGTATTACGTGAACCACCGCTGGCTCGGCGGCACCCTGACCAACTGGCGCACCGTCTCGGGCTCGATCGCCCGCCTGCGCGAACTGGAAGGTGTCCTGGCCGGCGAAGCCCAAGGCCGTTCCAAGAAGGAACTGCTGCAGCTGACCCGCGAACGCGACAAGCTGGAGCTGTCGCTGGGCGGCATCAAGGACATGGGCGGCATCCCCGACATCATGTTCGTGATCGACACCAACAAGGAAGCGATCGCGATCCTGGAAGCCCGCAAGCTGAACATCCCGGTCGTCGCCATCCTCGACACCAACTGCGATCCGGACGGCATCACCTATCCGATCCCGGGCAACGACGACGCCGCTCGCGCCCTGCAGCTTTACTGCGACCTGATCGCCGACGCCGTCCTGGACGGCCT
>NZ_DATFAV010000341.1:0-6451 GCF_035254145.1 Caulobacter sp.
TCGCGCAGGCGGGCGGCGGTCTCGAACTCCAGGTTGGCGGCGGCCTCGCGCATCTTGGCTTCCAGGTCCTTGAGCGCGGCCTTGAAGTTGTCGCCGCTGAACGGGCGGTCGTCGGTCTCGGACATGCCCATGGGGACGAGGACGCGGTCGCCGCGCTCGTAGGGGCTGTTGAGGATGTCCTTGATGTCGCGCTTGACGCTCTCGGGCGTGATGCCGTGCTCGAGGTTGTAGGCGTGCTGCTTCTCGCGGCGGCGGGCGGTCTCGGCCATGGCCCGCTCCATCGAGCCGGTGATCCGGTCGGCGTAGAGCACCACCTTGCCGTCGACGTTACGGGCGGCGCGGCCGATGGTCTGGATCAGGCTGGTCTCCGAGCGCAGGAAGCCTTCCTTGTCGGCGTCGAGAATGGCCACGAAGCCGCACTCGGGGATGTCGAGGCCCTCGCGCAGCAGGTTGATGCCGACGAGCACGTCGATATGGCCCATGCGCAGCTCGCGGATGATCTCGATGCGCTCCAGGGTGTCGACGTCCGAGTGCATGTAGCGCACCCGGATCCCCTGTTCGTTGAGGTACTCGGTCAGGTCCTCGGCCATCTTCTTGGTCAGGACGGTGACCAGGGTGCGGTAGCCCTTCTTGATGGTCTGGCGGATCTCGTCGACCACGTCGTCGACCTGGCTGGCGCCGTCCTTGGAGACCGGGCGCACCTCGACCGGCGGGTCGATCAGGCCGGTGGGACGGATCACCTGCTCGGCGAAGACGCCGCCGGCCCGCTCCATCTCCCAGCCGGCCGGGGTGGCGCTGACGTGGACCGACTGCGGGCGCATGGCGTCCCACTCCTCGAACTTGAGGGGCCGGTTGTCGAGGGCCGAGGGCAGGCGGAAGCCGTATTCGGCGAGCGTCCATTTGCGGTTGCGGTCGCCCTTGTACATGGCGCCGATCTGCGGAACCGTCTGGTGGCTCTCGTCGGTGAACAGCAGGGCGTTGTCGGGGATGTATTCGAAGAAGGTGGGCGGCGGCTCGCCCGGCTTCCGACCCGACAGGTAGCGGCTGTAGTTCTCGATGCCGGCGCACGAGCCGGTGGTCTCGATCATCTCCAGGTCGAAGGTCGTGCGCTGCTCCAGGCGCTGGGCCTCCAAGAGCTTGCCGTTGGCGACCAGCCATTCCAGCCGCTCCTTCAACTCCTGGCGGATGGCGATGATCGCCTGGCGCAGGGTCGGGCGCGGCGTGACGTGGTGGCTGTTGGCGTAGACCTTGATCATCTCGAGGTCCGAGGTCTTCTTGCCGGTCAGGGTGTCGAACTCGGCGATCGCCTCGACCTCGTCGCCGAACATGGTCACGCGCCAGGCGCGATCCTCGTAGTGGGCGGGGAAGATCTCGATGGTGTCGCCGCGACGGCGGAACGTGCCGCGCTCGAACGCCTGGTCGTTGCGCTTGTACTGCTGGGCCACGAGGTCGGCGATCAGCTGCTTCTCGTCGACCTTCTGCCCGACCTCCAGGGTGAAGGTCATGGCGGTGTAGGTCTCGACCGAGCCGATGCCGTAGATGCACGACACCGAGGCCACGACGATGACGTCGTCGCGCTCCAGGATCGCCCGGGTGGCCGAGTGGCGCATCCGGTCGATCTGCTCGTTGATGGAGCTGTCCTTCTCGATATAGGTGTCGGTGCGCGGGACGTAGGCTTCCGGCTGGTAGTAGTCGTAGTAGCTGACGAAGTACTCGACCGCGTTCTCCGGGAAGAACGACTTCATCTCGCTGTAGAGCTGGGCGGCCAGGGTCTTGTTCGGGGCCAGGATCAGGGCCGGACGCTGGGTGCGCTCGATCACCTGGGCCATGGTGAAGGTCTTGCCCGAGCCGGTGACGCCCAGCAGCACCTGGTCCTGGTCGCCGTTCTCGATGCCTTCCACCAACTCGGCGATGGCGGTCGGCTGGTCGCCGGCGGGCTGGTACTCGCTGACCAGCTTGAACTTGCGCCCGCCCTCGGTCTTGTCCGGCCGGGCGGGACGGTGCGGGGTCCACAGCATGGGCATGACGCCGCCGTCGGCGGGATCGGCCGAGACGTCCATGACGAACGGCGTGGAGACGTCCGAGACACCGGTGTTCTGGTTGCGAGGCATGGCCCCAAGTTAGGCGCCCGCGGGGGTCTCGGCTAGGGGGGCTGCTGACGGCGGATGGCAGCAGCGTGGCGGCAGAGGCGGCGGGAGGCGCGATTTTGGGTTCCGGGCGGTCAACTCGACTGGCGGCGCGAGGCCGGAACACCCTAGACTACCGCCGGGCTGTGAAGGGGCGAGTATCTTGCGTGCGGCGGACGGGGCGAGAGCGGGACGGATGACGCCGATCCTGCGCCTGGTCGATCGATCCGACCTGCTGCCGCGCACGTCCCGGGAATGGCTGCTGGTGGCGGGCCTGGCGCTGGTCTATTGCGCCGGCGCGGTGGTCAGCCTGCGCTGGGCGGTGGTTCCGGGGGCGGGGACGGCGTTCTGGCCCTCGGCCGGGATCGCCCTGGCGGCGGTGGCCCTGCTGGGCCCCCGCGTCTGGCTGGGCGCGCTGGTCGGGCGGCTGCTGACCTTCTGGATCGTCGGCGCGCCGCAGCCGCCGTGGGCCCAGCTGGCGATCGCCACGGCCACGGCCCTGGGCGCCCTCGTCCCGGTCCTGCTCGTGCGCCGGCTGAAGACCGACACCAGGCTCGACAGCCTGCCCAGCGCCCTGTGGCTGGTGATCGGCGCGGGCGCGGGCGGAGCGACGATCTCGGCCGCGGCCGGCGCGTTGACGCTGCTGGCCAGCGGGGCGACGCCGCACAAGGTCGAGCAGGCCTTCGTCAGCTGGTGGTTCGGCTTCGGCACGGGCGTCCTGACCTTCGCGCCGGTGTTCCTGACCTGGCGCCCGTCGCGGGAGCGGTGGACGCCGGGCCGCATCGGGCATCTGGCGCTGATCTGCGCGACGACCGGGGCGGCGGCCTATCTGATCTTCCTGAGCGCCGGCGCCGAGCCGTCGTCGCGGGCCTGGTTTATCTTCCCGCTGCTGGTGTGGGGCGGCCTGGCGTTCGACGGGCGGGGCGCCTCGCTGGTCTCGCTGCTGGTCGCGCTCTGCGCCTTCGTCGCGACCGTCCAGGGGATCGGACCTTTCCTTGGCGAGGGCCCCCGCGAGGCCATCCTGCTGACCCAGCAGTTCGTCGCGGTGATGGCCTCCACCACCCTGATCCTGGCGGCGGTGGCCAGCGAGCGCCGGGGACGCGAGGCCCTGGCGCGCAGCGAGCGCAAGTACAAGGCCGAGAGCGCGGCCCTGTCGGTGCTTAACGAGACCGGCGCGGTGATCGCCGCCGAGCTGGATCTGGAGCGGGCGGTGCAGGTGGTGACCGACGCGGGGGCGGCCCTGACCCTGGCCCGCTATGCGGCGTTCTTCTACAAGGTGCCGGACGCCGGCGGCCGCATCCTGATGCTCTACGCCCTGTCGGGCGCGCCGCGTTCGGCCTTCGACGCGTTCGGCCATCCGCGCGCCACCCCCATCTTCGCCCCGACCTTCGAGGGGACGGCCACGGTGCGTTCGGCCGACATCACCCAGGATCCGCGCTACGGCGAGCACGCGCCGCATTTCGGCATGCCCAAGGGTCACCTGCCGGTGCGCAGCTACCTGGCCGTGCCGGTCCGCTCGCGCTCGGGCGAGGTGATCGGCGGGCTGTTCTTCGGTCATCCCGATCCCAACGTATTCGACGAGCGGGCCGAGTGGCTGGCCGAGGGCGTGGCCTCCCATGCCGCGATCGCGGTCGACAACGCCCGCCTCTACCAGTCGGTCCAGACCGAGCTGGCCCAGCGCCGCCGGGCCGAGGAGCTCCAGCGCCTGCTGATCAACGAACTGAATCACCGGGTGAAGAACACCCTGGCGACGGTCCAGTCCCTGGCCGCCCAGACCTTGCGCTCGTCCGACGACCTGAAGACCGCGCGCGAGGCGTTCGAGCAGCGGCTGATGGCTCTGTCGGCCACCCACAACCTGCTGACCCAGTCCAGCTGGGCCAGCGCCGAGCTGGGCGACCTGGTGCGGCAGGCGGCCGAGCCGTTCGCGACCGAGCGGTTCGCGTCCGAAGGGCCGCGCGTCAGCCTTTCGCCCGCCCGCTCCCTGGCGTTGTCGATGGCCCTGCACGAGCTGGGCACCAATGCGCTGAAGTATGGCGCGCTCGGCGCCGTCGAGGGCCGGGTGCGGGTGAGCTGGCGCGTGACCGCGGGACGGCTGGATTTCACCTGGATCGAGGAGGGCGGGCCGCCGGTCCAGGCGCCGACGCGCAAGGGCTTCGGCACGCGCCTGATCGCCCAGGCCCTGGCCCGCGAGCTGCGCGGCAAGGTCCGCCTGGACTACGATCCGGCCGGGGTGCGCTGCGAGATCAGCTTCCCGCTGGAGGCCGACGACGCGCCTGCGGCGGCGCGGGACGAGGCGGAAGAGGGGTAGAGCCCCCTACCGCGCCGCCCGCTTCTTCCGTGGCTCCAGGCTCTTCAGATAGGCCTTCAGATCCGCCCGCTGGTCGTCGTCGAAGCTGGCCATCGGCATGCGCGGATGGGTGCGCGGCGAGCCTTCCTCGGGCGGCAGGGCCGGGGCCAGCATGCCTTCGTCGAGCAAGGCGTCCAGCCCGCCGGCCCGATAGCGCTTGTGGATCCTGGCGAACGGCGGGGCGTCGGGCAGGGGGCTCATGGTCCCGCGCACCGCGTGGCAACCGCCACAGGCGCGCTGGGCCAGCCGCTCGCCATTGGCCGCGGAAGCCTGAGCCCTTGTCTGGGCCCTTGTCTGGGCCTTTGTCTGGGCCTTTGTCTGGGCCTTTGTCTGGGCCTCGGCCAAGGTCGGCGAAGCGGCGAGGGCCAAGCTCAGCGCCGCCAGAACGGTCAGGGCCCTCACGCGCGGCCCTCGAAGTCCAGCACCACGCGGCCCTCGATCCCGCCCTTTTCGAGGCGCTCGAAGATGTCGTTGATCGCGCCCAGCCCCTCGGTCGAGACCGTCGCCTTGACCCGGCCGTCGGCGGCGAAGGCCAGGGCCTCGATCAGGTCGAGGCGCGTGCCGACGATCGAGCCGCGCACGGTGATGCCGCGCAAAACGGTGTCGAAGATCGACAGCGGGAAGTCGCCCGGCGGCAGGCCGTTCAGCGACACCGTGCCGCCGCGCCGGACCATGCCGATCGCCTGGCTGAAAGCGCCGCGCGACACGGCCGTGACCAGCACGCCCTGGACGCCGCCGACCTTGGCCTGGAAGACCGCCACGGGATCCTCGCGGCTGGCGTCGACGGTGATCTCCGCGCCCAACTCGCGCGCCAGGGCCAGCTTGTCCTCGGCGACGTCGACGGCGGCGACCCGGAAGCCCATGGCCTTGGCGTACTGCACGGCCAGGTGCCCCAGGCCCCCGACGCCGGAGATCGCCACCCAGTCGCCCGGCTTGGCGTCCAGGACCTTCAGGCCCTTGTAGACGGTGACCCCGGCGCACAGGATCGGCGCGGCCTCGACCGAGGTCAGGTTTTCGGGGATCAGGCCGACATAGTCGGCGTCGGCCAGCACGTATTCGGCGAAGCCGCCGTCGACCGAATAGCCGGTGTTCTGCTGCTTCTCGCAAAGGGTTTCCCAGCCGGCCAGGCAGTGGACGCAGCGCCCGCAGGCGGTGTGCAGCCACGGCACGCCCACTCGGTCGCCGATCTTCAGGTGATCGACGTCCTCGCCCAGCTCGACCACCGCGCCGACGCCCTCGTGGCCGGGGACGAACGGCAGGGAAGGCTTGATCGGCCAGTCGCCATGGGCGGCGTGCAGGTCGGTGTGGCAGACGCCGCAGGCGGCGATCTTGACCAGGACCTGGCCCCGGCCGGGCTTGGGACGCGGCCGATCCTCGATCACCAGCGGCTGGCCAAAGGCCCGCACCACGGCGGCCTTCATCATCGTGGTCATGGCGGTCTCCTGCGCTTTGATCCCTGGCGCGATAGTAGCCTCGGCGAGGTGCTTCCGCAGCCGGGATGATTACCTATGGGCGGAGGGGGGGGAGCCGTTACCTAATTTAGTCGCCTCCCCAGGCCTTGTGCCTGGGGCCCAGGTTTCAGCCGACGGTGAATGTGAATCCAGCGCGCCCACGCCGTCGGCGCATTCTGACGGGTTTCCACGCCAAGCCGACACATGGGTCCTCGCCACAAGGGCGAGGAAGGCGGGGGTTTTGTTGTTTCGCTCGTCGTCCTCCGTCTCCCTCACAGCCGCTCCAGGGTCCGAGGATCGGCGGCGCCGGCGAAATACTTGGCCAGCGCCTCGCCAAAACACGCCTCATCCGGCGCGGCGGCCTGGAACAGGGTGAGGCTGGAGCGCAGCTTCAGGTCGTCGGGCGAGCCGAACACCGCATGGGCGTCGTCGCCGGGCAGGGCGGTGATCGCCGCGACGACCTCGCGAAGCCGCGCGCCCAGCACCGGATGGGCCAGATAGGCGCGAGCCTCGGCGAGGTCGGCGAT
>NZ_DATFAV010000342.1:0-6747 GCF_035254145.1 Caulobacter sp.
TGGCGACCGACGCCGAGGGGCGAGTCTATGTCGCCAATGGCCAGGTGTTCGTCTACGCGCCCGATGGCAAGGAGCTTGGCCGTATCGACACGCCCGAACGGCCCCTGCAGCTGCTGTTCGGCAGCGCGGACGGGCGCACGCTTTTTGTCCTCGCCCACCATGGCCTCTACGCCGTGCGGGCCAAGTAGAGGCTTCGTTTCGGCTCGTCCGTGGGCGGCCTACGACCATGGTCTAATAGTTCGCCTTCGCCTGCTCTGACAAATTCCCCCCAGGCCATCGACGATGGTCCAAAGAAAATTGGGAGGGTTGTAGGATGAGTGCTGTCGGTAGCACGCGAGGGGGATCGTCCTTTTTGAGCGCCTTGCTCGCGACGAGCGCGTTCGCGACGATCATGGCGGGCGGAGCGGCGCACGCGCAGGCAGCCCCGCCGGCCGCGAGCCAGGATGACTCCGTCGTCACCGAGATCGTGGTCACTGGCACGCGCATCCGCTCGACGGGCTTCACCGCGCCGACGCCGACCCAGGTGTTGGGCACGGCGGAACTGGAGCGCGCCGCGCAGCCGAACATCTTCACCGCCATCACCCAGCTGCCGTCGCTGCAGGGTTCGAGCGGCGCGACCACAGGCACCTTCAGCACCTCGAGCGGCCAGCAGGGCCTCAGCTCGTTCTCGCTGCGGGGCCTGGGCACCATCCGCACCCTGACGCTGCTGGACGGCCAGCGCGTCGTGCCCGCCAACGTCACGGGCGTTCCCGACATCAGCCTGTTCCCCCAGCTCCTGGTCGAGCGGGTCGACGTGGTGACGGGCGGCGCCTCGGCGTCCTACGGTTCGGACGCCGTCGGCGGCGTGGTCAACTTCATCACCAACAAGAAGTTCGTGGGCCTGAAGGCCAACGTCATGACCGGCGTCACGACCTATGGCGACAACCACCAGTGGCTGGCCCAGGTCGCCGCTGGCAAGAACTTCATGGAAGACCGCCTGCACGTGCAGATCAGCGGCGAATATGACTGGGAAGAGGGCGTCCCGGCGGGCGGCTTCGGCGAAGACGCGCCGGGCAGCCGCGACTGGTACACGACCGCCACCCTGGTCAATCGCGGGATCACCAACGACGGCTCGCCGCAGTACCTCTATCGCGAGCACGCCCAAGCCTATCAGTACACCAAGTACGGCCTGATCAGCGCGGGCCCGCTGCAAGGCACGGCCTTCGACATGAACGGCAATCCGTTCCAGTTCCAGTACGGCGGCGGTGGCGTGCCCTCGAAAGCCGCCAACGGCGCGGTGAGCGGCTGCTACACCAATGGCGGCTTCTGCGTCGGCGGCGATCTGTCGGGCAACGTCGGCGTCGGCACCTCGCTGCAGTCGCGCATCAAGCGCATGAACACCTACAGCCGCGTGGGCTTCGATCTCGACGCCAACAACGAGATCTACGCGACCTTCAACGCCGCCCGCGTGGAGAGCAGCAACCAGCCCAACCCGGGCGCGGCCACGACCGGCCTGACGATGTCGTGCTCGAACCCCTATCTGCCGGCGTCGATCGTCGCGGCCTGCGCCGCGAACGGCATCACCACCTTCACCTTCGGCACCAGCAACGCGCTGCTGCCGCGCAACATCTCGGTTCACCCGACGCGGACCCAGTACCGCGGCGTGATCGGCGCCGACGGCAAGTTCAACGCTCTGGGCAAGGAATGGCGCTACGACGCCTACTACACCCACGGTCAGAACACGACGAACATCCACGTTCGCGATATCCTGCTGACGCCGCGCTATCGGGCGGCGGTCCAGGCCACGCTCGTCAACGGTCAGATCGTCTGCGCCGATCCCATCGCGCGCGCCAATGGTTGCGTGCCGATCAACATCTTCGGCGGCCAACGCCCCAGTGAAGCGGCCCTGGCGTACATCACGCCCAAGAATGGCCCCTACCAGCACTCGGTGCAGAAGCAGGATGTCGCCAGCATCAACTTCAGCGGCGAGCCTTTCGCGCTGCCGGCCGGCCCGGTGTCCCTGGCGTTCGGCGGCGAGTGGCGCAAGGAGCAGTACCACGTCCAAGGCGACCCCTACGGCGACGGCAATACGGATTCTCCGAACACCGCCGACTACCCGGCCGATCCGGTCCTGAACGCGGCGGGCGCCAACTGGTTCGCCGGCAACTACCACTCCGGCGCCGGCAAGTATTCGGTGAAGGAAGCCTATGCCGAAGTGAACCTGCCGCTGATCAATTCCGACGCGGCGGGCAAGGCCAACCTCAACCTGGCGGGCCGCTGGACCGACTACAGCACCTCGGGCACCGTCTATACCTGGAAGGTCGGCGCCACCTGGGACACGCCGATCGACGGCGTCCGTCTGCGCGCCGTCACCTCGCGTGACGTCCGCGCGCCGAACCTGTCGGAACTGTTCGCCGCGCCGGTGACCACCACGCTGCCGAACTTCACCGTTCCCTCCAACGGCAAGCCTCCGGCCGGCCAGCCGTCCAGCGGCTCGCTGACGGTTCTGCAGAACGTCGTGGGCAACCCGGACCTGAAGCCGGAAATCGCCAAGAACGTCACCATCGGCGCGGTGCTCTCGAACCCGCAATGGCTGCCGGGCTTCAGCGTTTCGGTCGACTGGTACAACATCGTCCTCAACGGCGGCATCTCCAGCCTGGGCGCGCAGCAGATCGTCAACTTCTGCTATGCGGGCCTGACCCAGTTCTGCGGCGCCTTCAACCTCAATCCGCCGTCGGCCTTCGTCAATTCCCAGACGTTCAACCTGGCTTCGATCAAGACCAGCGGTTTCGACATCGAGAGCAGCTACCGCTTCGAGCTGCCTAGCGTTCCGGGCCGCTTCACGATCCGTGGCCTAGCCACCAACGTCCACAAGTTCGTGACCAACCCCGGCATCCCCGGCGCGGTCGCCGTTGACTCGGCTGGCCAGAACTCCGGCGCGACGCCGGACTGGAAGGTCCTGGCCGTCCAGTCGTGGGACAACGACCGCTTCGCCATCAGCGTTCAGGAGCGCTGGTTCAGCGATGGCCGGTTCGGTGGGACCACCACCGAGTACGTCGAGTGCAAGCCCGGCAGCTGCCCGGTCTCGACCGGCAGCCGCCCGACCATCGACTACAACCACATGAGCGGCGCGACCTATGTCGACGTCAGCGCTTCGTACAAGTTCGGCAACGGCCTGCAGCTTTACGGCAAGGTCGACAATCTGCTGAACCGCGATCCGACCCCGTCGCCGCAGACCAACACGGGCCTGGACGCCAACCCGGCGCTCTATGACCTGCTGGGCCGCTTCTACCACGTGGGGCTGCGCTACAGCTTCTAGCTTCCTGCCGTCGCTTCATCTCCCCTGGGCGGCGCCGCCCGGGCCTTGGACCGCTGTCCGAGGCCCGGGCGTTTTCTTTTCTGCGCGCGGCGCGTCGGAGGCGGGGCTTCCCGTCGCGACATCCTCGGCGTCCAGCACCGCGCGGACCTTGCTGGCCAGCGAGGGCGCGTCGTAGGGCTTGTCGATCATCGGGTATTCGCTGGCCCAGTTGATCGCCTCCTCGCCGATAAAGCCCGAGGTCAGAAGCACCTTCAGGTCCGGATTTCGGCTGCGAGCGCGTCGGGCCAGGTCCAGCCCGCTCACGCCGCCCGGCATGATCACATCCGAGAACAGCATGGCGAACGGTTCGCCGCCACGCAGCCTCCGAAGGGCCCCCGCGGCGTTGCTGGCGGTGGTCACCTGATAGCCCAAGGCCTCCAGCGTATCGACCGCCAGGGCCAGCACCGAGGGATCGTCCTCGACCACCAGGATGTGTTCGGACCCGGTGGCGTCGGCGATAGCGGGCGTCGCGGGCGACGCCTTCGGAGCGGTCGGCTCGATCGCCGGCAGCAGGATCTCGAACGCCGCGCCCCGACCCAGGGCCGTGTCGACGCCGACCTCGCCGCCCGACTGGCGCACGAAGCCATACACCTGGGCCAGACCCAGGCCCGAGCCCTTGCCCACGTCCTTGGTGGTGAAGAAGGGCTCGAAGATGCGAGAGGCCACCTCCGGCGCCATCCCGGGCCCGGTGTCGCGCACGATCATGCGATGGCCGCCGTCGGCATCGGCGCGGATCGACACGGTGATGCTTCCCGCCCCCTCCATGGCGTCGCGCGCGTTCACCGCCAGGTTCAGCAGAGCGCTCTCCATCTGGGCGGGGTCGACGTGCACGAAGGCCGGGGCGTCGGCCGGCTCCAGTTGCACCGAGACGGCCTCGCCGACCGCCTGGCGCAGCAGGGGCGAGAAATCGCGCACCAGGTCGTTCAGGTCGACGGCGATCGGGTCCAGGCGCTGGCGCCGCGAGAAGGCGAGCAGCTGGCGGGTCAGGGCCGCGCCGCGCTCGGTGGCTTGGCGGATCGCCGCCACCTGCCGCGCGAACGGAAAGGTCTCCCCGCCCCGGCGCTGGATCAGGTCGACATTGCCCAGGATGACGGTCAGCAGGTTGTTGAAGTCGTGGGCGACGCCGCCGGTCAGCTGGCCGACCGCCTCCATCTTGCGCGCATGGCCCAGGGCTTCCTCGAGCGCCCGGCGCTCGGTGTTGTCCAGCAGGGTGCCGAACAGGACGGGTTCGCCGCTGTCCAGGTCTTCGCCGCGGATGCCCTGGTCTATCAGGGTCTTGTAGGTCCCGTCGGCGCACAACCAGCGATACTCGCAGGCGTAGGCGCCGCTGCGGCGGGCCTCTTCCTGGGCGCGCGCGACATGGGGGCGGTCGTCCGGGTGAACGCGCTCGAAGCCGAAGGCGGGATCGGCCGTGAAGGCGGCGGCGTCGAATCCGGTCAGGCCCTTGACGCTGTCGCTGACCGTCAAGGCCGCATAGGGCGGCTCGGCGGCGCGCGAATAGAAGACGATCGGCAAAGCGCGCTGGATCGCCTGCTGACGACGCAGGGAGGCCTGCAGCGAGCGTTCGGCTTCCAGCTTTTCGGCCTGCACCCGAGCGTGCTCTTCCATCAGCCGCTGGCGGCTCTCCAGCTCCTGGGCCAGCTCCAGCCGCTTGATGTGCAGGTCGACCAGCACCTGGACCTTGGAGCGCAGGATGAACGGGTCGACGGGCTTGAACACCACGTCGACGGCGCCGGCCGAATAGGCCTTGAAGATGTGGCCCTCGTCGCGAAACACCGCCGTCAGGAAGACGATGGGGACGTCGCGGGTGCGCCGCCGCTCGCGGATCAGCGCGGCGGTCTCGTAGCCGTCCATGCCGGGCATGTGCAGGTCCAGCAGGATGACCGCGAAGTCGTCGGTCAGCAGCTTGCGCAGCGCCTCGGGGCCTGAGCGGGCGACGACCAGCTCCTGGCCCAACGCCTCCAGCGCCTGGCTGGCGGCGAAGGCGTTGCGCTCGTCGTCGTCGACGATCAGCACCTTCGCCCGAGGTCGGTCGAACGGGGCTGGTTCTGGCGGGAACTGGACCGCGGGGGGAGACATGACGGTCACTGGGCGACGCTGGCCAGGTTGACGATATTGCCGCCGATCAGCTTGCGGGCGTCGGCGCGCTGCACCGAGACGCGCAGGACCGAGATGAGCTGGTCCAGGTCGACGGGCTTGGACACGTAGTCCGAGGCCCCGGCCTGGATGCACTTCTGGCGGTCGCCCTTCATGGCCTTGGCGGTGACGGCCACCACGGGCAGGTCGAAGAACCGGGCGCGCGAGCGGATCTCGCGCATGGTCTCGTAGCCGTCCATGTCGGGCATCATGATGTCGACCAGCACCATGTCGACCGACGGCAGGCTGTCCAGCAGCTCCAGCCCCGCGCGGCCGCTCTCGGCGTAGCGCAGCTCGATGCCGTACTCCTCGAGGGCGCTGGCCAGGGAGAAGATGTTGCGGATGTCGTCGTCGATGACCACCGCCGTCCGGCCCATCAGCACGGTGTCGGCGTGCTTGCTGCGGCTCAGCATGGCGCGGGCGGCGTCGGGCAGTCCCTCGACCGGGGCGTGCTGGATCAGGGCCACGTGGTCGATCAACTGCTCGCCGGTCCGCGCCAGGCGCGCGGCGCCGGTGAAGACGGCCAGGCGCAGGCGACGTTCGTCGTCGGCGTCCAGTTCGCCCGGCGCGTAGAGGACCGTCGATCCAGACCCCGCGCCGCGCTGGCGCAGCAGGTCCAGGGTCGCGCCGACGGCGCCGCCGACGACAGGCGCCACCAGGCAGCCCTGTTCGCCGGTGAAGGCCTCTGGAGGCAGGGCGGCGAGGTCGGTCTCGTCGCGGACTTCGCCGAACACCGACTTCAGAAGCTCGACCGTGGTTTTGTCGCCGCCCACCAGGATGGGCGCGCGTCCGGGGTGGTCGGCCAGGCGCCGCACGCGGTCGAGCGTGGACACCACCGCCTCCTGCTCGACCGGCTTGCTGGTGAAACCCAGGGCGCCCATCGAAAGGGAGAGACCGCCGCGATCGTCGGCCGAGATCACCTGCACCGGAATGTGCCGCGTCTCGGGCGTGCGCTTGAGAAGGTCCAGCAGGGCCAGGCCGTCCATGTCGGGCAGGCCCACGTCCAGCAGGATGGCTTCCGGCGCGAACCGGCGGGCCAGGGACGGGACGCTGGATCCCTCGGCCGTGACCACACCCTTGAAGCCGCTGTCGTGGGCCAGGGCCAGGAGGATCGAGGCGAAGCGCGGATCGTCCTCGACGATCAGCACGGTCGGGTCGTCGGGCGTCACCGAGTCACGATCGTCGACCACGCTCTCGACCGGTTCGTAGGACGGGGCGTCGGCGGTCGAGAAGGTGAAGGTCGAGGACGAGGCGGCCGGCGCGCGCGGCGAGGG
>NZ_DATFAV010000343.1:0-18281 GCF_035254145.1 Caulobacter sp.
CAGGCCCTGGGCCGTGATGGCGCCGGTGATCGCACCCTTGCAGACGCCGTTGCAGCCGCAGATTTCCTGCGTGTCGGGCATGGCCGCAACGGCCGCGCTAGGGTCCAGGCCCGAGAGACCCTCCGTGATCGCTTGCCCGAAGATGAGGGTCTCGCGGATCTCGGCGACGTCCGTGCCGGCCCGCATCAGGTCGAAGTACCAGCCGCCGTCGGCCGCGTCGCCGAACAGCACCGCGCCGGCCACCTTGCCGTCCTCGATGACCACGCGCTTGTAGACGCCGCGCGCGGCGTCGCGGAACACGATGTCCTCGCAGCCGTCGCCCCCGGCGAACTTGCCGGCGGAGAACACGTCGACGCCCGAAACCTTCAGGCGGGTCGATAGCACCGAGCCCTCATAGCCGCCCCGCCCGTCCGTCAGTTCGTCGGCCAGGGCCCGGCACATGTCCCAGATGGGCGCGACCAGGCCATAGCAGTTACCACGGTGCTCGACGCACTCGCCGACCGAGAACACGGCCGGGTCCGAGGTGCGCATGGCGTCATCAACGATGATCCCGCGATTGACCTGCAGGCCGGCGGCCTTGGCCAGGGTGGCGTTCGGACGGATGCCGACCGCCATGACCAGCAGGTCGCAGGGCAGGACACGGCCGTCCTTCAGCTTCAGGCCGGCGACCTTGCCGTCGTCTCCCACGATTTCGTCCGAATGCGCGCCCAGCACGGTCTCGACGCCGCGCTCGGCCAGGGCCTCGCGCAGCAGGTAACCGGCGCTTTCGTCCAGCTGGCGCTCCATCAAGACGTCCATCAGGTGGACGACCGTGGCCGCCATGCCCCGGCGCGCCAGACCGTAGGCGGCTTCCAGGCCCAGGAGACCGCCGCCGATGACCACGGCGCGGGCGCCGGGCTTGCCGGAGGCCTCGACCATGGCCTCGACGTCGTCGAGGTCGCGGAAGGTGACGACGCCCTTCAGGTCGGCGCCCGGCAGCGGCAGGCGGAACGGATCCGAGCCGGTGGCCAGGATCAGCTTGTCGTAGGCGACTTCCAGACCGCCCTCGGCGACCACCTTGCGGCCTTCCAGGTCGACCGCCGTGACGGCGCGCCCGGCGTGCAGGGTGATGGCGTTGTCGTGGTACCAGGCCTCGTCGTTGATGACGATGTCGTCGAAGCTCTTCTCGCCCGCCAGCACCGGCGACAGCATGATGCGGTTGTAGTTCACCCGCGGCTCGGCGCCGAAGATGGTGACGTCGTAGCGGGACGGGTCGCGCTTGAGCACTTCCTCGACCGCCCGGCAGCCGGCCATGCCGTTGCCGATGACGACCAGACGCTCCTTGGGCTTTTGGGCCTTGGTCATGGGACTATCTCGCTTGTCGGGAAGGATCAGACGCGGACCGAAACGGCGTCGCCGTGCAGGCTTGGCCAGACGGCGCGCCAGCGGGCCTTGAGACTGAACAAGGCGACAAGGGCGAACAGGGCCAGGGCCGCGAAGCCGATGAAGCCGGACTGGTAGGAACCAGTCATCTTCTTGGCCAAGCCCAGCGTCGAGGCCAGGTAGAAGCCGCCGATGCCGCCGGTCATGCCGATCAGGCCGGTCATGACGCCGATCTCCTTGCGGAACCGCTGCGGGGCCAACTGAAACACCGCGCCGTTGCCGGCGCCCAGCGCCAGCATCGAGAACATCAGCACCGCCAGGGCCATGTAGGCCGACGGCAGCTGGAAGCTCGCCACCGTCAGGCCCAGGGCGGCCAGGGCGTAGACGAAGCTCAGGGTCCGCACGCCGCCGAAACGATCGGCCAGGGCGCCGCCCACGGGACGGATGAACGAGCCGGCGAAGACGCAGGCGGCGGTGAAGAAGCCGGCCACGACCGGGTCCAGACTGTATTCGGAGTTGAAGTACATGGTCAGTGACGAGGCCAGGCCGACGAAGCCGCCGAAGGTCACCGCGTACAGCAGCATCAGCCACCAGGCGTCCGGGACCTTCAGCACGTCCAGATACTCGGCAAGCTTCTTGGGCGCGGGCTGCTCGGGCGCGTCCTTCGCCAGCAGCATGTAGACGACGAAGGCGATGGCGAGCGGGATGGCGGCGAGGCCGATGACCGTCTGCCAGCCGAAGGCTTTGGCCAGGGCCGGCGCGAACAGGGCCGCCAGGGCCGTGCCGGAGTTGCCGGCCCCTGCGATGCCCAGCGCCAGGCCCTGATACTCCTGCGGATACCAGCGCGAGGCCAGCGGCAGGGCGACGGCGAACGAGGCGCCGGCGACGCCCAGGATCACGCCCAGGGCCAGCACCTGATGATAGTTGTGGATTCCGACCAACCAGGCCAGCAGCAGACCCGCCAGCACGATCAGCTGGCCGATCATGCCCGTCTTCTTCGGACCGATCCGGTCGACCAGCACGCCGTTGACCAGGCGCAGCACGGCGCCGGCCAGAACGGGGATGGCGACCATCAAGCCCTTCTGGGCCGGATCGAGGTGGAAATCCTTGGCGATGGCCACGCCCAGCGGGCCCAGGATCACCCAGACCATGAAGCTGAGGTCGAAATAGAGGAAGGCGGCGAACAGGGTCGGCGCATGGCCGGCCTTCAGGAAATCACGGGAGATCATGATGGCCTCGAACGGTTGCGTGTCTGCGAGAGCGGAGCGTCGTCGCTCCGGGTGGCTGACCGCATCCGAGCGGTCCTCTGGCAGCCGCGAACGCCGTTGTCCGTTGGCCTGACGCTAGTGGAGCGCCATGCGCCGGCGCATGTCACGATGCATGATGCGCCGCGGCGCCGCCTCGCTTCGCAACGCACACTTGCCCAGCATTTGCGCAGAGACAGCGCCCACAAAGCAGACAGTTTAGGCGGTAACGCGCCCTATGGCGAAGCCTTGGGCATAGGCGAGGACCGCGTCGGGATCGAACGGCCGGCCGTCGAACAGGCGCGCCTCGACGGGTAAGGCGGCGTCGGCGAAGGTCAGAGCGGGCTCCAGAACCGGCCCCAGGGAGAGCGCCGCCTCGCGATAGAGGTCGGGCCGATAGACCCGGTCGACGAGGCGGTCCAGGTCGCGGTCGGCCTCGAGCTGCCCCCAACGCACCATCTGGGACAGGAACCACAGGCCGTGCTCGCGACGCGGCAAACCGGCGGCGTCGCGATGGAAGATGATTTCGTGATCCAGCGCCCGGGTGATCGCCTCGGGCGATGCGCCCACGCGATCGGGCCGAGCCAGCAGGGCGATTAGGTCGGGCCTGTTTTCCGGCGCGTCGGCCCAGGCCGCGCCTCGAATGATGGCGCGCAGCAGGGCGCGGAGCTCGTCGGGCCTATGCTCGGCCAGCGACGCCGAGACGCCTAGCACCTTGTCAGGGCCGCCAGTCCAGAGTTGCGAGGCCGCCGCGAGGATCCGGCCGACGCCTTCGGCCTCGGCGACGGCGTTCCACGGCGCGCCGACGCAGAAGCCGTCGATCTCGCCCGCCCGCATGCGCTCGACCATGCGCGGCGGCGGGATCACGATCAGGCGCACGTCCCGGTCCGGATCGATCCCGCCTTCCGCCAGCCAGTAGCGCAGCAGGTAGTTGTGCATCGAATAGGGAAAGACCACGGCGAAGGTCAGCAGCCCCTCCCCGCGCCCACGGCGCTCGGCGATCACCTTGGCCAGACCGGCGGCGCTGATCGGCGCACCAGAAAGGTCGGTGGGCGCGCCGCCGATGGCCTCGGCCAGGCGGGCGGAGACGGTGATCGCGCTGCCGTTCCGGTTTAGGGCCATCGGCGCCAGGATCGCGCTCGGCCCCTCGGCCGCCGACATGAGCGCCATCGGCGCCAGCATATGCGCGCCGTCCAGGGCGCCCAAAGCGACCTTGTCGCGAATCGTCGCCCAAGAGCCCTCGCGGACCAGCTCGACGTTCAGTCCCTCGTCTTCGAAGAAGCCCATGGCCTGGGCGGCGAGCAGGGGGGCGCAGTCGGTCAGGGGAATGAAGCCCAGGCGCAGCTCGGCAAGACCGCTCACGAGGCGTCTCCCTTCAGCACGCCCGCGAAGGCCAGGAGGTCGGCCGCCACCGCGCCGATCGGCTTGCCCCGGTCCATGGCCAGCTTGCGCAGCAGCCGATAGGCGCCGTCCTCGTCCAGACCGCGCTCCTTCATCAGCAGCCCCTTGGCCCGCTCGACGGTCTTGCGGGACTCCAGATCGGCCTTGGCCCGGGCCAGGTCGCCGCGCAACTGCCGGGTCAGGGCGAAGCGGCTCATCGCCACGTCGAGGATGGGCCGCACACGACCCGGCGCCAAGCCGTCGACAATATAAGCCGCCACGCCCGCGCGGACGGCCTGCTCGGCCAGCCCCGGTTCCGAGCGATCGACGAACATCACGATCGGGCGGCCCTGGGTGGAGTCCTTCAGGCTGTCGATGGTGTCGCGGTCGGGGCTCTCGGCGGCGATGACCACCACGTCTGGCGCGAAGGCCAGAACCTCGATCTCGTCGTAGACGGCCGAGCGACGCACCTCGAGCGGCTGCACGCCTTCCAGCCCTTGGGCGACGAGCGCGGCCCGCGCGGCGTCTGGATCGATCACGAGCACCCGCATCGCCTCCGTCCTAAGCGGCGGGGCGGCCCGCGCGAGCCCCTTACCTTCCTCCGGAAGATCAAGCTTCGGGGTTTGCCCAAAACAAAGGCGGCGACGCCCGATCTTAAGGCATTCGCCACCCCACCTCCAAGCTGCCCCTGGCGCCCTCAAAGATCCAAGAATGCGATCGAAGCTTGCAATAATCGCGCGCTCGCCTGTGATGTCCTGCGCCCAACAAGCGCGCATCATGAAGCGGAACCATCCATGACCCTTTATCTCCTCGCCTTGCTGATCGGCGTGATCGCCGGTCTTCGCGCCATGACGGCGCCGGCCGCCGTGGCCTGGGCCGCCCGTCTGGGCTGGCTGCCGCTCGCGGGCTGGCCGCTGGGCTGGCTGGGCGGCCTTCTACCCGTCGCGATCCTGACGCTGCTCGCGGCCCTGGAGCTTGTGGGCGATCAGTTGCCCCAGACCCCGAGCCGCAAGGTTCCCGCCCAGTTCATCACCAGAATCCTGACGGGCGCCTTCAGCGGCGGGGCCTTGATGATGCCCAGCGGCCACTGGCTGCGCGGCGTCGTGGTCGGCGCGGTCGGGGCGATGATCGGCACGCTGGGCGGGGCCGAGGTCCGAGGCCGACTGGCCGCCAGGTTTGGCAAGGATAGCCCGGCGGCCCTGATCGAGGACGCCGTCGCCGTCGGCGGAGCCCTGCTGATCGTGGCCTTGGCCCGATGAGCGCCCCGCGCCATTTCGACGCCATCATCATCGGCGCAGGCCAGGCCGGCCCGTCCCTGGCGAGTCGCCTGACCGCGGCGGGCCAGACCGTAGCGCTGATCGAGCGCAAGGACTTCGGCGGCACGTGCGTGAACACCGGCTGCATGCCGACCAAGACCCTGGTCGCCAGCGCCTACGCCGCTCACCTGGCGCGCCGCGCGACGGAGTACGGCGTCGTTCTGGAGGGGCCGGTGGGCGTCGACATGAAGTGGGTCAAGGCCCGCCAGCAGGTCGTCGTCCACAACGCCCGAGGCAATGTCGAGACCTGGCTGCGCGGCATGAAGGGCTGCACGGTCATCGAAGGTCACGCCCGCTTCGAGAGCGCCGATACGGTGCGCGTCGGAAAGGACCTGCTGACCGCGCCCCAGATCTTCCTGAACGTCGGCGGCCGCGCCAACGTGCCGGACATGCCGGGCGTGGATCAGATCCCCTACCTGACCAATGTCGGCATGATGCAGCTCGACACGCTTCCCGAGCACCTGGTCATCGTCGGCGGCAGCTATATCGGGCTGGAGTTCGCCCAGATGTTCCGCCGGTTCGGCAGTCAGGTGACGATCGTCGAGATGGGGCCGCGCCTGATCGGTCGCGAGGATCCGGAGATTTCCGACGCCATCCGCGAAATCCTCGAGGCCGAGGGAATCGCGGTGCGGCTCAACGCCGAGTGCATCCGCTTCTCGCCGCACGACAACGGCGTCTGTGTCCACGTCACCTGCCAGGCCGGCGCGCCGCAGGTGACGGGTTCCCATGTCCTGCTGGCCGTGGGGCGGCGGCCCAACACCGACGACCTCGACCTGGCCGCCGCGGGCGTCGAGACCGACAAGCGCGGCTATGTGGTTGTCGACGACCAGTTGCGGACCAATGTCCCGGGCATCTGGGCCATGGGCGACTGCAACGGCAAGGGCGCCTTCACCCACACGGCCTACAACGACTTCGAGATCGTGGCCGCGAACCTGCTGGATGACGATCCCCGCAAGGTCAGCGACCGGATCTCCTGCTACGGCCTGTTCGTCGATCCGCCCTTGGGCCGCGTCGGCATGACCGAGGCCGAGGCCCGAGCCACGGGCCGCCCCTTGCTGGTCGGACAGCGACCGATGACCCGCGTCGGCCGCGCCGTCGAGAAGGGGGAAACCCAGGGTTTCATGAAGGTGGTGGCCGACGCCGAGACCCAGCAAATCCTCGGCGCGGCCATCCTCGGCCTGAACGGCGACGAGGCGATCCACGGCATGATCGACCTGATGTACGCCAAGGCGCCCTACACGACGATCCAGCGGGCCGTGCATATCCATCCGACGGTGTCGGAGCTGATCCCGACGATGCTGGGCGAGCTCAAGCCCGTTTAGATTTTCAGATTTTGACGGGTGGGCTTTCAGATAAATCTGAACCTGTGTCGGTTGCGGTTGAGGAAAGCGTCGCCAGATAGCTGGCAGACGCCGACGGAGGGTCGGCGCCCCTACCCAAGGGACTGTCCCGAATGCCCAATCTGTTCGACCCGCTGCGCGTTGGCGATCTCAACCTGCCCAACCGCGTCGTCATGGCGCCGCTGACCCGCCTGCGCGCCGGTCCGACCCACATCCCCAACGCCCTGATGGCCGAATACTACTCCCAGCGCGCCTCCGCCGGCCTGCTGATCACCGAGGGCGTGCCGGTGACGCCGCAAGGCGTCGGCTACGCCGGCGTGCCGGGTATCTGGTCCAAGGAGCAAACCGAAGGCTGGAAGCGGGTGACCAAGGCGGTGCACGACAAGGGCGGCCGCATCTTCATGCAGATCTGGCACGTCGGTCGCATCTCCGACCCGTCGCACCTGAACGGCGAGGCCCCAGTCGGCCCCAGCGCCATCGCCGCAAAGGGCCACGTCAGCCTGCTGCGCCCCGAGCGTCCCTACCCGACCCCGCGCGCCCTTTCGACCGAGGAAGTCGCCGGCGTGGTCGATGCCTTCCGCCAGGGCGCGGAGAACGCCCAGGCCGCGGGCTTCGACGGCGTGCAGTTGCACGGCGCCAATGGCTATCTGCTCGACCAGTTCCTGCAGGACGGCAGCAACCAGCGCACCGACCAGTACGGGGGTCCGATCGAGAACCGCGCCCGGCTGCTGCTGGAGGCCACCGACGCGGCCATCTCCGTCTGGGGCGCCGACCGCGTGGGCGTCCACCTGGCGCCGCGCGCCGACAGCCACTCGATGGGCGACGGCAACCTGCCGGCCACCTTCGGCTACGTCGCCAAGGCTCTGGGCGAGCGCAAGATCGGCTTCGTCTCGGCCCGTGAATATGAGGCGGCCGACAGTCTGGGTCCGGCGCTGAAGGCGGCGTTCGGCGGCGTCTACATCGCCAACGAGAAGTTCGACCTGACCAGCGCCAACGCCGCGATCGAGGCTGGTCGCGCCGACGCCATCGCGTTCGGCAAGGCCTACATCGCCAATCCGGACCTAGTGGAGCGCCTGAAGAAGGGCGCGCCGCTGAACGCGCCCGACCCCAGCACCTTCTACGGTTTCGAGAACGGCGCCAGGGGCTACACGGACTATCCGACCTTGGCTCAGGTCAGCGAGCCGGCCGAGTGATCGGCCTCTCCCGCGGCGATCGTCAGGTCGCCGCGGGGATCAGCCCCTCAGCCACATACCGCTGAGCCACCGCCTCGGCGACCTTGATGCCGTCGACGGCGGCCGAGAGGATACCCCCGGCATAGCCCGCGCCTTCGCCGGCCGGGAACAGGCCGGCGGTGTTCAGGCTCTGGAAGTCCTTGCCGCGCGTGATCCGCACCGGCGAGGACGTCCGGGTCTCGACGCCCGTCAGGATGACGTCGGGATGGTCGTAGCCGGCGATCTGGCGGCCGAACACCGGCAACGCCTCGCGCATGGCCTCGACCACGAAGTCCGGCAGGCAGGCCGACAGGTCCGTCAGGGTGACGCCGGGTTTGTAGGACGGCGTGACCTCGCCCAGTTCGGTCGAAGGGCGGCCCGCCAGGAAGTCGCCGACCTTCTGGCCCGGCGCCCGATAGCTGGAGCCGCCCGCCACATAGGCCAGGCTCTCCCACTTGCGCTGGAACTCGACACCGGCCAGCGGATGGCCTGGATAGTCGCGCTCGGGATCGATGCCGACCACGAAGCCGGAATTGGCGTTCCGCTCGTTGCGCGAATACTGGCTCATCCCGTTAGTCACCACCCGACCGGGCTCTGACGTCGCCGCCACCACCGTGCCGCCCGGGCACATGCAGAAGCTGTAGACGGTGCGGCCGTTCTTGCAGTGGTGCGACAGGCTGTAGTCGGCCGCGCCCAGGTCGGGATGGCCGGCGCAGTCGCCAAAGCGGGCTCTATCCATCCAGGACTGCGGGTGCTCGATCCGCACCCCGATCGAGAACGGCTTGGCCTCGATATGGACGCCGCGGTCGTACAGCACCTGGAAGGTGTCGCGGGCGCTGTGGCCCAGGGCCATGACCACATGGCGGGCTGGAAGATAGTCGCCGCCGGCGAGGTGCAGACCCTTCAGCTGGCGCGAACCGTCTGCGCCAACCTCGATGTCGAAGTCCTCGACCCGATGTTGCCACCGGTATTCGCCGCCCAGGCTCTCGATCAGCGCCCGCATGTTCTCGACCATGTGGACCAAGCGGAAGGTGCCGATGTGCGGGTGGGCCTCTGTCAGGATCTCTTCCGGAGCCCCAGCCTTGACGAACTCTTCCAGCACCTTGCGGCCCAGGAAGCGCGGATCCTTGATCTGGCTGTAGAGCTTGCCGTCCGAGAAGGTCCCCGCCCCGCCCTCGCCGAACTGGACATTGGACTCCGGGTTCAGCTCGCCGCGCCGCCATAGGCCCCAAGTGTCCTTGGTGCGTTCGCGCACGACCTTGCCGCGATCGACGATGATCGGTTTCAGACCCATCTGGGCCAGGATCAGTCCGGCGAACAGGCCGCACGGCCCGGCTCCGATGACCACCGGACGCGGCCCATCGAAGCGCTCCGGGGCCTTGGCCACGAAGCGATAGTCGGTGTCCGGCTTGACCCGCACATGGTGGTCGCCCTTGAAGCGCTCCAGGACCGACGCCTCGTCGCGTAGCGCCACATCGACCGAATAGACCATCAGGATCGCCGACTTGCGGCGCGCATCGTGGGCGCGGCGGGCGACCGCGTAGCTGACCAGGTCGTCGGCCGCGATGCCAAGGCGCTCGACAATGGCCGGCGCCATGGCCTCCGGCGGGTGGCCGAGCGGCAGCTTCAGTTCCGAAATACGCAGCATGGCGGGTCTTTAGCCGGAAGCGCGCGGATTGGCCATCCGCGCACGCCCAGCGGCGGCCGATCACGCGCGGGCCAGGACCCCGTCACGAAGGACCAGGCGAACCTGTCGCCCCCGCCTAAGATCCACCTCCAGCATCTTGCCGGCGTGAACGACCGTGTGACGGCCGTCAGCCTTGGCCGTCAGCACCGCTTCGGACAGCCTGCCGCCGGCCCAGCGGACATCAACCCCGACCGCGCCTCGCGCCCTCAAACCCGTGGCGTGACCGCTCGGCCAGGCCGACGGCAGGGCCGGCAACAGATAGATGCGGTCGTTGCGGCTCTGCAGGATCATCTCGGTCATGCCCGAGGTTCCGCCGAAATTGCCGTCGATCTGGAACGGCGGGTGGGCATCGAACATGTTCGGATAGGTTCGTTCGGGACCGAGCAAAAGCTTCAGGATGCCATGGGCGTGGTCTCCCTCGCCCAGGCGCGACCACAGGTTCAGCCGCCAGGCGATGGCCCAGCCGGTCGAGAGGTCGCCCCGCGTGACCAGGGTGGTCTTGGCCGCCGCCGCCAGATTCGGCGTCGTGTCGATCGAGATCTGGTCCGAGGGGAACAGGCCGTAGAGATGGGAGACGTGGCGATGATGGATGTCGGTGGCGTCGGCGTCCCAATCCTCCTGCCACTCCTGAAGCTGGCCGTCCTTGCCGATCTTGTACGGCGCCAGCTTGTCCCGGGCCGTCTTCAGCTCGGCGACGAAGGCCTGGTCGGCGCCGAGAACGGCTTCGGCCTTTAGGCAATTATCGAACAGGTCGCGGATGATCGCCTGGTCCATGGTCGGCCCCGCCACCAGGGAAGCGCCGTGGCCATGGTCGTTCTCTGGCGAGATGGAGGGATTGGTGACCAGCACGCCAAACTTGGGATCGACCACCAGGGTGTCGAGAAAGAACCGCGCCGAGCCCTTCATCAACGGATAGACGCGCGCCAGATAAGCCTTGTCTCGATTGTAGTCATAGTGGTCGTAGACGTGCTTGCAGAGCCAGGCTCCGCCGGTCGGCCAGACGCCCCATGCCGCGCCGTCGATCGGCGCCGTGGCGCGCCACAGATCGGTGTTGTGATGCGCAACCCAGCCGCGCGCGCCGTACATGGCCTTGGCCATCCGCGCGCCCGTCTCCGAAAGGTCGCGAACCAGGGCGATCAACGGCTCGACCAGTTCCGGCAAGCTGGTCGGCTCGGCCGGCCAGTAGTTCATCTCGGTGTTGATGTTGATCGTATACTTGCCGCCCCAGGGCGCGGAGATCTTGTCGTTCCAGATCCCCTGCAGGTTGGCCGGCTGGCCGCCCGGACGCGAACAGGCGATCAGCAGATAGCGGCCGTACTGGTAATAGAGCGCCGCCAAGGACGGATCGTCGGTGGTCGGCGAGGCCTTGATCCGCTCGTCCGTGGGCGCGAGATCGGCGCGGGTGCGGCCGAAGTCGACATCGACACGGCGGAAGAGGTCGCGGTGATCCGCCTGGTGGTCGGCCAGGATCTTCGCCCAGGACTTGCCTGACAGTTTGGACAAGGTCGCCCTGTTCAGCGCCGTCGGGTCGGCGGAGACGTCGTCGTAGCGGCGATAGTTCGTCGCCGCCGCGATGAGCAGCAGCACTTCGTCGGCGCCCTTCACCGACAGGACCCCGCCCTGCCCGCTCACCGTTCCGCCGGTGGCCCGGACCTCGACGCGGCACTCGAACTCGAGCATGGCGGGCACGCCCTGCTGGCTGTCGTTGACGCCGGCCAGCATCAGGCCGCTCCCTTCAACCGCCGGCTTGGACCGCAATGGCGAGGCGAAGCTCAGGTCGACGCTGATCGCGCCCTTGCGGCTGGCCGTCAGGCGCACGGCGATCACGCCGTCCGGCGCGCTGGCGATCACCTCGCGGACATAATCAACGCCGGCGACCGTGAAGCGGGTGGAGGCGATCGCGCCATCGAGGTCGAGATCGCGGACGTAGCCGTCGCCCGACGGCGCCAGGCCTGGAAAGTCCAGCTTCAGGTCGCCGATGGTCTGGTAGGACATCTGCCGCTTTGGAACGCCCATGAACTTGGCCTCGGCCAGCTCGGCGGCCTTGGCGTAGTCGCCCGCGTCGATCAGGCGCCGGATCTCCGGCAAGGCGGCGTTCGCTTGCGGATTGATCGGCTCGTAGGGACCACCGGCCCAGAGCGTGTCCTCGTTCAGTTGCAGTCGTTCAGCCGCCACGCCGCCAAAGACCATCGCGCCCAGCTTGCCGGAGCCAACCGGCAACGCTTCGACCCATTCCTTGGCCGGCTGGCGGTACCAGAGCCTCAACGGCGGGGCCTTGGGCGGCGTCGCGGCGCGGGCCGACGCCGAGGTCACGGCCGATGCGGCGCCAAGGACAGCGAGCGTGGACCGGCGGGTCAGGGTCAAAAGGAACCTCCCAAGTACCTAATTGTATCGCGCCGGACGCGATCCGCCGCGATCACGTCCGGCCCCATCCCGGCCCGCGCGGGCTCGCGGCCCGGAAGTTCCCGGCCCTATCGTCAGTGGTTATCCCTGGGCAGGCCCTTGGTCTGGGCGATGCGCTGGTATTTGACGGCGGGTTCGAGAACGGCGCCGGTTTCCAGCTGGCCGACGACGGCGCGCTGCATCTCTTGCCAGGGCGTCTGACTTTCGGGGATGGGGAAGCCGCCGGCCGCCTCCAAGGCCTTGCGGCGCTCGACGATCTCGGATGGCGAGACCAGCACGTCCACCCGCGACTTGCGCAGGTCAAAGCGCACCTTGTCGCCGGTCTTCAGCAGGGCGAGACCCCCGCCGGCCGCCGCCTCGGGCGAGGCGTTGAGGATCGAGGGCGAGCCGGAGGTGCCCGACTGGCGCCCGTCGCCAATGCACGGCAGCTGATGGATCCCCTGTTTGATCAGGTAGTTTGGCGCTCGCATGTTCACGACCTCCGCCGCGCCGGGATAACCCACCGGACCGGCCCCGCGCATGAACAGGATCGAGTTGGACGTGATCCCCACCGACGGATCGTCGATCCGGTGGTGGTAGTCTTCGGGCCCGTCGAACACCACGGCGTCGCCCTCGAAGGCGTCCGGGTCGTCGGGATTGGACAGGTAGCGGTCGCGGAACTCCTGGCTGATCACGCTGGTCTTCATGATCGCCGAGTTGAAGAGGTTGCCGCGCATGACCACGAAGCCGGCTCGCTCGACCAGCGGCCGCGAGAACGGACGGATGACGTCCTCGTCCTCGATCGGAACGCCGCGGTACTGCTCGCCGATGGTCTGGCCCGAGACGCATTTGACGTCTTCGTGGATCAGCCCCTGCTCGATCAGTTGGCCAAACACCGCCGGCACCCCGCCGGCCCGATAGTAGTCCTCGCCCAGATATTCCCCGGCCGGCTGCAGGTTGACCAGCAGCGGCACGTTCTCGCCCTTGTCCTGCCAGTCGTCGATCGAGAGCTCGACCCCGACATGGCGGGCCAAGGCGTTGAGGTGGATCGGGGCGTTGGTCGAGCCGCCGATCGCCGAGTTGACGACGATGGCGTTGAGGAACGCCTCGCGGGTCAGGATGTCCGAGGGCTTGAGGTCTTCATGCACCATGTCGACGATCCGCAGGCCGGTGCGATAGGCGTTCTCCTGCCGGTCGCGATAGGGCGCGGGAATGGCCGCCGAACCGGGCAGCGCCATGCCCAGCGCTTCGGTCAGCGAGTTCATGGTCGTGGCCGTGCCCATGGTGTTGCAGTAACCCGTCGAGGGCGCGGAGCTGGCCACCAGCTTGATGAAGCCGGCGTTGTCGATCTCGCCGGCCGCCAGCATCTCGCGAGCCTTCCAGACGATGGTGCCCGAGCCCGTGCGCTGGCCCTTGTACCAGCCGTTCAGCATCGGACCGACGGAGAGCGCGATGGCCGGGATGTTCACCGTCGCCGCCGCCATCAGGCAGGCCGGCGTGGTCTTGTCGCAGCCAATGGTCAGCACCACCCCGTCCAGCGGATAGCCGTAAAGCAGCTCCACCAGCCCCAGGTACGACAGGTTGCGATCCAGCCCCGCCGTCGGCCGCTTACCCGTCTCCTGGATCGGATGGACCGGGAACTCCAGCACGATGCCGCCCGCCGTGCGGATCCCCTCGCGCAACCGCTCGGCCAGCACCAGGTGGTGGCGGTTGCACGGCGACAGGTCCGACCCCGTTTGGGCGATGCCGATGATCGGACGCCCAGACTGCAGTTCCTCCAGCGTCAGACCAAAGTTCAGATAGCGCTCCAGATAAAGCGCCGTCATGTCGATGTTGTCCGGGTTATCAAACCAGGCGCGCGAACGAAGGGCGCGGGGCGAAACGGGGTCGGCGCTCATGACGATCCTTGACGACGCTACGCGACGCCGCGCGACCCTGCCCACGCGAAATTCGCGCAACGACTCAGCCGTCGGCTCGCTTTATCATATTTGTCTGACTATACCCGCCACCGGAGAGCGTCAATGACCGCCCGACCCATCCTGGAGAACGCCTTGAGAGCTGGGCAGGTCTACGGGTTTGGCGTTCGCGCGATCGCCGCGCGCGTATCCTCCAGGGCCAGGACGACCAATCGCTCCATGGCCTGGCGGGCCTGGTCCGGACGGGCGGCGGCGATGGCGTCGAACACCTTCCAATGATCAGGCATGGGGTCGCGCGCCAAGGCCCGCCCCCTTTGCTTGAAGATCGTGGTCCAGCGCACCGCCGCGCCGATGCTGCTGCTCAAGGTGAACAGGGGCGCATTGCCGGTGGCCTCGAGGACGGTGTCGTGGAAATCACGGTCGGCGGCCTGCCCCGCCTCGGTCGCCAGGGTCTCGTGCTGCATCTGGACCAAGGCGGCTCGCATCCGCTCCAGCTGGGCGTCGTTGCGGCGCTCGGCGGCCAGGGCGGCGGCGGCCGGCTCGACGATCATCCTCAGCTCGTAGAGCTCCTGGAGAAACGCCTCGCTGGGTTCGGATTCGAAGAACCAGGCCAGGACTTCCGGATCGAGCAGGCTCCAGCGGGCGCGAGAGCTGACGCGGGTGCCGGTCTTGGGTCGGCTTTCGACCAATCCCTTGGCGGCCAGGATCCGAATGGCCTCGCGATAGGCGCTACGGGAGACGTTCAGTTGCTCGCTGGCGTCGATCTCGTTCTTCAGGACATCGCCGGGCTGATGCTGGCCCGAAACGATGGCGATCCCCAGGGTGCGCGCGATCGAGCCGTGGAGACGGCCCGAGAAGCCCTCCTCGCGTTCGGTCTCGGCGCCGTGGCCAGCCCCCCTTGTCTTCGTCACGCGCCTTGCGCTCCAGTCTCGTGGTGGGTTGAGATCAATCGGTCTCCGCCGAGGACTCTAGCGAGAGCATTTGTCGGAGAACAAGCGAATTCGCGCGATCACGCCCCTCGAAAACACCACGACCGACACGCGCAAAGGTATGATAAATCGAGCAATTTTGCTAAGCCGCGAATCCTTGCGCGCCGCCCCGGGGGCCGCTTCCACCGCCTTCGTTCCGCCAAGCCGATCGTCAAACGAGGTTTGACAGGCGCCGTCCGAACGGTATTTGTCGGACTATTATAGTCAAGGAGATCCTCCCGTGGTGTTCCGGTTCGTGCAGTTGAAGACCAGCGACGGCGAAAGACAGCTCGCGGCGGTCGACGACTCCGGGCGCGCACGACGGGTCATGGTCGCTGACACGCTCTACGCCCTCGCGCAGGCCGCCCTCACGGTGAAGGCCACCTTGGCCGAGGCCGCCCAGGCTCGCGAACTTGGCGAGGACATCGATGTCGCCGCGGCCCTGGCCCAAGGACGCGTCCTGGCGCCGATCGACCACCCCGATGCGGCCCACCTGCAGATGACCGGCACCGGCCTGACCCACCTCGGCTCGGCCGAAGGGCGCGACAAGATGCACAAGGCCGCCCTCGCCCAGAAGGAAGGCGCTGGCGAACAGCTGACCGACTCGATGCGGATGTTCCTGATGGGCGTCGAAGGCGGCAAGCCCGCCCCCGGCCAGACGGGCGTGCAACCCGAATGGTTCTACAAGGGCGACGGCTCCCAGCTGGTCGGACCCGGCCAGCCCCTGATCTCACCGGCCTTCGCTCAGGACGGCGGCGAGGAGCCCGAGATCGCCGGCGTCTACCTGATCGGCCCCGACGGCGCGCCGCATCGCCTGGGCTTCTGCCTGGCCAACGAGTTCTCCGACCACGTGATCGAGCGCGGCAACTATCTTTGGCTCGCCCATTCCAAGCTGCGCAACGCGGCGTTGGGTCCGGAGCTGCTGACGGGCGCGCTGCCCGCCGACGTGCGCGGCGCCAGCCGGATCATCCGCGACGGCGTCGTGGTCTGGGAGCAGCCTTTCCTGTCGGGCGAAGCCAACATGTCCCACACGATCGCCAACCTCGAGCATCACCACTTCAAGTACGAGCTGTTCCGTCGACCGGGCGATGTGCACGTGCATTTCTTCGGCACCGCCACGCTCTCGTTCTCCGCCGGGTTCCAGACTCGTATCGGCGACGTGTTCGAGATCGAGGCCGCGCCGTTTCTCTATCCCGCGCGCAACACATTGACCCAGGCCGCCGAGCATCCGGTGACGGTGCGCGCGCTGTAGACGGGGGCGCCAGCCCCTCGACAAGAACAAGACGGAGAGGAAACATGAAGCTGAAGCCTATCGCCGTATGCGGCGCGCTCGTCCTGACGGCGATGTCGACGGCGAGCGCCGCCGAACTTTCGCGCAAACCGTTCGGCCAGACACCTTCGGGCGAGGCTGTCGAAGCCTTCACCCTGACCAACGGTCACGGCGTCAGCGCCACGGTGATCACCTATGGCGCCACCCTGCAGTCGCTGATCGCGCCTGACCGCGCGGGACACAAGGCCGACATCGTGCTCGGCTTTTCCGACGCAGCGACCTACGCCAAGAACGCCAGCTATTTCGGCGCCACGGTCGGCCGCTTCGCCAACCGCATCGCCAACGGCCGCTTCGCTCTGGACGGCAAGACCTACCAACTGGCGGTGAACAACAACGGCGCGGCCGCCCTGCACGGCGGGGTGAAGGGCTTCGACAAGGTCGTCTGGAAGGTGCTGGACGCCAAGTCCGGCCCCACCGCCTCCGTGACGCTGGGCTACGCCAGCCCCGATGGCGACGAAGGCTATCCCGGCGCCCTGAACGCAACCGCGACCTACGCCCTGGATGAACAGGATCAGCTGACGGTCACCTACGGCGCCACGACCGACAAGCCGACCATCGTCAACATCACCAACCACGCCCTGTTCAACGTCGCCGGCGAGGGCTCGGCGGACGGCGCCATGGGCAATGTTCTCACCATCCTGGCCGATGGCTACACCCCGGTGGACGCCAAGCTGATTCCGACCGGCGAGATCACGCCCGTGCACAGCACGCCGTTCGATTTCCGCAAGCCCACGGTGGTGGGCGAACGCATCCGCGACGCCCGCGATCCCCAACTGGTGATCGGACGGGGCTACGATCACAACTACGTCCTGAACGGCAAGTCCGGCGGGGCTCCGCGCTTGATCGCTCGCCTGGCCGACCCGAAGAGCGGGCGGGTGCTGGAGGTTCTCTCCACCGAGCCGGGCGTCCAGTTCTACACCGGCAATTTCATCGACGGCACGTGGGTCGGCAAGAGCGGCAAGATCTATCGCCAGGGCGATGGAATCGCCCTGGAGCCGCAACACTTCCCCGACGCGCCCAACAAGCCGCAGTTCGCTCCTGTGCGGCTGGATCCCGGGCAGACCTATCGCAACGTCATGGTCTTCAAGGTCAGCGTCGCCAAATAGTTCGTCTTCAACGACAAGACAGGTGCGCCGCTGGACAAGCGGCGCGCCTTTTTTTGAGCGACCGGCGCCGCGCCACCGCGCACTCGGCGTCTCGCCCCCACCATTCGCCCGCATTCATTTGACGCGCCCGCACGCGCATTGCCTGCTGGGCTCGCTCTCGCGGGAGAGATCGGGCCTGGCCCGACGCTGAAGGCGCAACCGCCCCGGAAACGCTCAAGCAGAAGGACCGCGCGGGCTTCTGAACGCTGGAAAGCAGGGCGCTGGACGCCCTCGCCGAAGGAGCAAGGCGGCTGCCCCCGCTGAATCTCTCAGGCGCCAAGGACAGCGGGGGTGTGAAGGCGCGCTATCCCAGCCGCCCCGCCCCTCACGTGCGCCATGCGAACCTGACCAAACTCACGACCGTCGCTTCAACCAGAAACCGCCCACGCGATCGTCCATGCGACTTTCGCGAAAAAGCTATTTCAGAAATTCATATGCATATTTCAAATGTTCATAAAGTGAACATAGGTGCACTATCATTTCACTTTGCGATTATATTACGGCCTTCTGAGAAATTCTGAATTTACCCAAAGACGAACCATGGCGACCCTGCCCCCAGTCAAAAATGATTGGGGATAGTTATGACCTTGCGTAACCCTTCGCGCGCGGATAGCCGCTTGCGAGCGCTTCTTCTTGCCGCTTCGATCCTAGGAGGCGCGACGCCCGTCCTGGCCCAGGAGGCCGACAAGGTTTCCGAGGTCGAAACCGTTGTCGTCACGGGCAAGCGCCTGTCCGAAGCCAGCGTGGCCATCGGCACGGACCACGCTACCGCCACGGTCTCGATCACCCGCGAGGCGCTGCTCTCGGCGCCGGCCGGTATCACCGGCCTGAAGATGCTGGAGTCCCTGCCCGGCTTCAACGTCCAGGCCAACGACGCCCTGGGCATGTACGAGTTCGGCAACTCGGTCTCGGTGCGCGCCTTCAACTTCCAGCAGATCGGCTTCCTGCTCGACAACATCCCGATGGGGCGCAGCGATCAGTTCGGCGGCAGCCCGATCTA
>NZ_DATFAV010000344.1:0-10218 GCF_035254145.1 Caulobacter sp.
GTCAACGCCACCTTCACGCCCCAGACCGTGACGCTGGACCTCAAGGCCCTGGCCGTGAAGGGCGCGGGCCGCAAGTGGGTGCTGAGCGGCCCGTCGCTGGATGCGCAGAACAAGGTCGGCGCCCCGGCCGGGGTCACGGTCACCCAGAGCCCGGCCCGCGCCGGCCGCAGCCTGGTCGTCTCGCCGACCTCGGCGACGGTGTTCGAGTTCCCGATCCAGCAGCCCAAGTCGTAGGGGTAGCAAGCGG
The DNA here is from genome assembly GCF_035254145.1 of Caulobacter sp. GTDB lineage: Bacteria > Pseudomonadota > Alphaproteobacteria > Caulobacterales > Caulobacteraceae > Caulobacter. The sequence goes on from NZ_DATFAV010000344.1 coordinate 248, forward strand.
CGTCTGGGGAGCGACCTCAGACGCCGCGTAGCATCCGCATGGCGATGGCGCGGATACGGCCATAGGCGCCTTGCGCCAGCGGTCCCAGCAGGCCATGGCGCTCGGGCGGCAGGTGCGCCAACGGGTGCCCCCGCGTGCGGAAGACGTAGTGGTCGAAGAAGGCGCGCCAGGCCTGGCGCTCGGGCTCGGGCCGTTCGGCGATGGCGATCATCGCCAGCATCATGGTCACGTACGGCGAGTCCGGTCCGGCGGCGAAGCCGTCCCACCAGTAGTTGACCAGCAGGTTCGCGGGCTCCAGCGCGTCGACCTGGTGCCACCACAGCTTGGGCAGGTAGAGCGCGTCGCCTGGCCCGAGTTCGACGACCATCGCCCGCGCCGCCGCGGCGGCGAAGCGGGGGTAGCGCGGATCCCCCGGCTCGGCGCTGGCCGCCAGGCTGACGGGCTGCCCCGCCAGGGTGTGGTCGATCGGTCCGACATAGAGGTCGCCCACCGCATCCGGCGGATAGAGCGTGAAGCGCCGGCGTCCGGCGACCACGCAGGCCAGGTTGTCGAAGGTGTCGTAGTGGCAGGCCACCCGGCCGGCGTTGCCGACCCAGATCCGCGGCCGCGCTAGGGCCGGCAGGACGTCGACGAGATTGTCGGCCGCGAAGCCGGGAACATAGTCGTCGGCGGGCAGCGAGCCCATGTAGACGCTGGGCAGGCTCGCATCGCTCGCCGCCTCGCCCACCCTCGCCAGCGTCTCGGTCAGGTTCAGGGATTGACGGGTGAAGTTGAACCCGTCGGGGCCATCGCCGTAATCGTAGCGCCCCGCGATCGCCGGCGCGCCGACGAAGGCCTCGCCTTTCAGACCCGCGTCGAAAGCCAGCAGATAGGCGCCCAACTCATCCCAGCCGCGCGACGCCGCCGCGACCGCGGGCCAATCCTGGCAAAGACCTTTCAGCAGGACCGGCTGGCAGGCTTCGGCCAGGGCCCGGAAGCCCTGCGGGCCACCTCGCAAGATCGCCTCGGCGTCGGCCTCGCGCGGCCGCGAGGGACCGGCGGCGCTCATGCGGCGATCTTGTCGTTTCGCAGCCGGGCCAATCGGGAGACCTGCTTCAGCGAGCCGGTCATCGCATAGATCAAGGCCAGGAAGCCGCTTCGGAAGAGATCCAGCACGGCCCCGTCTTCCAGCTCGGCCAGGCGGTCCAGGCTGACGGTGTAGAGGCCCTGGAGGCTCATGGTCCTGCCGTCGTCGAACGACAGGTCGATGTCGATCGGCTCGACCAGGCGGAGGACCAGAAGCGCCTGGACGAAAGCCTCGGTGTCAGCGACCCCGGCCTGCAACTGGCCCAGCACATGCTGAAGCCGGCGCAGGGCGGGGCTGGGCCGGCCATCCGTCTCGAACAGCGCCTGACCCGCGCCAGCGGTGAAGCGGCGGTGGCCAGGATCCACGGCGACGGCGCCGCCGGACGCCAGGTAGAAACCTTGCCGCTCCAGGTCCAGAGGCGTGAAAAGCTCGCCCCCGGGACCACTCCCCAGCAGATTCTCACCAGGCTCGAAGCCAAACATCGCGCCGGCGTAGAACTGCCCGGTTTCGGCGTTCTTGGTCAGGAAGATCGGACAGGACGCAGCCGCCGTCGCGAACTCCGCCGGGACGATCTGGACGAAGTGCGCGACCCCGGTGGGCGGCGGACCCAGACGCAGACCCGCGTGATCGCGGGCGTTGAGCAACTCCAGCTCCATGGCCTCTCCCCTCCCTGACGGCGCGAACGCCTTTGTGGATATGGCGTCTTCACGCTCAACCGATAGCGGCGAAAGTCCCGGTGTCCAACGCCCTTAATTACACTGACAAATAATTATTGATACCGGTACCTTTTGAGTCTAGCGTCCCCTCATAAGCATAAAAATGCGTGGGAGGATGCAATGCGATCTGATCGCCTGAGCGAGGTCAAAAACTCCCAATAGCCAGTAAATTCACGGCGTTAGAGCGACCGTGGAGGTAACCGACCGCATGTGTCGGCGACATGTCATCCCATGACACCTGGAGGGGGAAATGAAGCTATCCGTTATCTCTAATCAGAGTAATTACGAGCGAGGACTCACGTCCAAACTCGCGCTGGTCGGCGCGTCCAGCGTTCTGGCGCTGGCCTTGTGCTCCGTCGCCGCGGCGGCCGAGTCTTCCGATCAGGCGATCGTCACGGCGTCGGCGCTGGCCGCGCCGGCCGCCGAGCAGGACGCCCAGTCGTCGCGCGACTCGAGCGTCGTCGAGGAGGTGATCGTCACGGGCCTGCGCGGCTCGCTGCAACGCAATCTCGACATCAAGCGCAACTCGGCCGGCGTCGTCGACGCCATCTCGGCCGAGGACATCGGCAAGTTCCCCGATTCCAACGTCGCGGCCTCGCTGCAACGCCTGCCCGGCGTCTCGATCCAGCGCGCCGGGGCCCGCGGCGAGCCGCAGGGCATCACGGTTCGCGGCTTCGGCGGCGACTTCAACGAAACCCTTTACGATGGCCGCCGGATCTCGACGGCGACGGGCGGACGATCGGTGGACTTCAGCACCGTCGGCGCCGATTTCGTTGGCGGCCTCAGCGTCCTGAAGACGCCGGACGTCTCGCTGTCGAGCAGCTCGATCGGGGCGACGGTCAACGTCCAGTTCCCCAAGCCGTTCGACCATCCTGGCCGTCGCATGGCGGTGACGGCCTCTGCCTCGGTGCAGGACGACGCGGGCAAGTTCGTGCCGACCGTGGGCGCCCTGTTCAGCGACACCTTCGCCGACAACAAGTTCGGGGTGCTGGTCGACGCGATGTACACGCGCCACGACACCCAGACCAACCGCGTCTATGTCAGCGGCTGGCCGGGCGGTTACTACAGGCCCTGCCAACTGACGGCGTCCTGCTCGCCCGCCCAGCTGACCGAGGGCAAGACGGTCCTCGGCTGGTTCGAGCAACAGGCCGGCGCCAGCCAGATCTACACCAAGGATGAGCGTCTCGACGGCCGTATCGCCCTGCAATGGGCGCCGGTCGACGGGGTGACGGTCACCCTGGACGACAACTATTCCCGCCAGAGCATCCGGGCCGACAACTTTGGCTACGGCATCTGGTTCAACCAGGACGGCCTGCGCAACGTCAAGCTTGACCAGAACGGCACCACGGTCGACTTCACCCAGGCCGGATCCCAGACCGACTTCACGGCGGGCACGGACCGTTCGGTGCTGCGCACGAACCAGACGGGCCTGAACGTCAAGTGGGACGTGTCGGAGAACCTGAGCTTCGAAGGTGACGCCAGCTACGCCAAGAGCTGGCTGAACCCGGGCGGCGAAGTCACCAGCGACGGGGCCGACGTCGGCTATGGCTTCGGCATCGGTCCGTCCCTGGGCATCAGCATCGGCGGCGGCAGCAAGAACACCTTGCCGGTCCTGCACGGCTATGGCCCCAACGGCGACGGCGCCCGATGGGCCGACACCTCGGTGATCGGCTCCCACGTGGTCGTGCGCCAGGCCCAGCAGAACACCGACGTCGTCAAGCAAGCGCGGTTCGCCGGGTCCTGGGAACAGGAAGGCTTCAAGATCAAGGCCGGCGGGACCTATCTGGAAGATCACTACAAGTTCCAGCAGCGCAACACGTTCGTGAACAACTTCTGGCAGGCCTATCCCGGCTATGGCCCCGCGTCCGGTCCGAACGGCGGCGTCATGGTTCCGGCGAACCTGTTCACCGCCCGCGTCAGCACCAAGAATTTCATTCCGGGCTTCGACGGCGACCTGCCGCCTTACCTGCTGAAGTTCGACGCCCACGCCTATCAGGCGTTCCTGACCAGCCTGGGCAATCCGCAGACCAAGAACATCCCCGGCTTCAACTATGGCGGGGGCGGCGTCGGAACCCAGTTCACCGGCGCCTTCGACATGGCGCTGGACAACGGCAGCATCCGCGACATCACCGAAAAGACCTGGTCGCTGTTCGTGAAGGCCAACTTCGACGTCGACGTGGCCGGCATGCCGTTCCACTTCAACGCCGGCGTGCGTGAGGAAAACACCCACGTCACCTCGAACGGCTTCGGTCAGGTGCCGACCGCGATCACCCGCAGCGCCGGCGACCCCACCCTGCTGACCGTGACCTTGAGCAACCCCCAGGCGGTCTCGACCAAGAGCAACTACTCTTACCTGCTGCCCAGCGTCGACATGAAGCTGGAGTTGACCGAGAGCGTGCATCTGCGGCTGGACGCCTCGCGCACCCTGACGCGCCCAGGCCTCAATCTGCTGACGCCGGTGGCGAGCGTGGGCACGGGCCAGCGGGTCGGCGCCCTGACCGCCAGCGGCGGCAGCCCGTCGCTGAAGCCGTACCTGGCCGACAACTTCGATGCGGCGGTGGAGTGGTACTACAAGCCGAACTCGTACGCGGCGGTGAACTTCTTCATCAAGGACGTCAGCAACTTCATCGTCGGCGGCACCCAGCGGCAGACGATCAACGGCGTCATCGATCCCACGACCGGCCAGCCGGCGATCTTCAGCGTCACCCAGCAGGTGAACGGACCCGAGGCCACCGTGCGCGGGGTCGAACTGGCCTGGCAGCACGTGTTCGGCGACAGCGGCTTCGGCTTCAACGCCAACGCCACGATCGTCGACACCAACAAGCCCTACGATCCCAAGGACATCTCTCAGAGCGGCTTTGCGATCACCGGCCTGGCCAACTCGGCCAACCTCGTGGCCTTCTATGACAAGAACGGTCTCGAGGCACGGGTCGCGGTCAACTACCGCAAGGAGTATCTGCGCGCCTTCGGCCAGAACCAGAACACCGGCGCCTTCGGTTCGGAACCGACCTTCGAAAATCCGAACCTGCAGATCGATTTCAGCACCAGCTACGCGCTGACCAAGCAGATCAATCTGTTCTTCGAGGCGCTCAACCTGACCAACGAAGTGCAGAGCACGCACGGGCGGTTCGACAACCAGCTGCTCGACGTGTTCGCCTATGGCCGACGCTACACGGCCGGCGCGCGCTTCCGCTTCTAGAGTGTCGTAGCTTACCCCTGACCTCGACTGGGAGCGCCCCCGGGCGTTCCCAGTCGTTCCTTTGCGATGAAGCCATGGTCCGTCCGGTCAAGAACATCGTCATCGTCGGCGGCGGCACAGCCGGCTGGCTCACCGCGGGCGTCATCGCCGCCAAGCACAAGGCGCGGCAGGCCGCCGGCTTCACCGTCACCCTGGTGGAATCGCCGAACACGCCGATCATCGGCGTCGGCGAAGGCACCTGGCCCACCCTGCGGACCACGCTGGCCAAGATCGGCGTGTCCGAAACCGACTTCTTCCGCGAATGCGACGCGGCCTTCAAGCAAGGGGCCAAGTTCGCGCGCTGGACCACCGGCGCCGACGACGACGCCTATTATCATCCGCTGGTCCTGCCCCAGGCCTTCGGGCAGGTGAACCTGGCGCCGCACTGGCTGGAGAGCGGCGCGGAGCAGAGCTTCTGCGACGCCGTCTGCCCGCAGGGACGCCTTTGCGACGACGGCCTGGCGCCCAAGACCATCACCGCCGCCCCCTACCAGGGCGCGGCCAACTACGCCTACCATCTGGATGCGGGCAAGTTCGCGCCGTTCCTGCAGCGCCATTGCTGCGAGACCCTGGGCGTGCGCCACGTGCTGGCCGACGTGCGCAACGTCGAGCTCATGGACGACGGCGACATCAAGTCGGTGGTGACCGAGCAGGCCGGCGAGATCGAAGGTGACCTCTTCGTCGACTGCACGGGTTTCCGGTCGCTGCTGCTGGGCGAGGCCCTGGGCGTCAAGTTCCGCGATTGCGGCGACGTTCTCTTCTGCGACACGGCCCTGGCGGTGCAGGTCCCGTACGAGAGCGAGACCAGCCCGATCGCCTCGCACACCATTTCCACGGCCCAGACCGCCGGCTGGATCTGGGACATCGGCCTGCCGACCCGCCGTGGCGTGGGCCATGTCTATTCCAGCCGCCACATCTCGCAAGACGAGGCCGAGCGCCAGCTGCGCGCCTATGCCGGCCCCCTCGCCCGCGACCTGCCGATCCGCAAGATCCCGATCCGCTCGGGCCACCGCGAGACCTTCTGGAAGGGCAACTGCGTGGCCGTGGGCCTGGCGGCCGGCTTCCTGGAGCCGCTGGAGGCCTCGGCGATCGTTCTGATCGAGTTGTCGGCCAAGCTGATCGCCGAGCAGATGCCGGCCTGCCGCGAGGTGATGGACGTGGTGGCCGGCCGCTTCAACGCCACCACCCACTATCGCTGGGGCCGGATCATCGACTTCCTCAAGCTGCACTATGTTCTCAGCCAGCGCGACGACAGCGCCTTCTGGCGCGACAACCGCGACGCGGCGACCATTCCCCAGCGCCTGTCGGACCTGCTGCGCCTGTGGCGCCACCAGCCGCCCTGGCTGCACGAGGAGTTCGACCGCGTGGAGGAGGTCTTCCCCGCCGCCAGCTACCAGTACGTGCTCTACGGCATGGGCTTCCGGACAAACATCGAGGCCGGTTCGCTCTCGGACGAGGCGGCGATAGCCCAGCGGGCGCTGCGCGAAAACACCCTGCAGACCGAGCGTCTGCGCGCCACCCTGCCCCGCCATCGCGACCTGATCCGCAAGATCGTCGAGCACGGCCTGCAACCGGTATGAGGCCGCGCAAAGTCCTGCCGATCGCCGTCCTGGCCTTGGCCCTGGCGTCCGGCTCGATCGCGGCGGCGCAGCTGCCGCCGGCGATCGCCATTCCCGAGCTGGCGGCCGCCGACCGCCCCAACTCCGAGCAGGCCTTCGCCTCGGTGGAGATCCATGGCCGGCCGGATCCGGCGCCGATCGTCTTCGAGGTCTCGCCTTTGGGATCGGACGCTGGCGACGGCGGTCCGGGACGTCCCTTCGCCACCCTGGCCCGCGCCCAGGCGGCCGTCCGCGCCGTCAATCGGGATCATTCGGTGACCGTTCGGCTGGCCGACGGCGTCTATCGCCAGGACGCGCCCTTGCGCTTCGGCGTCGAGGACGGCGGGCAGAATGGCTATGTCGTGCGCTGGGAAGCGGCCAAGGGCGCGCGGCCGGTGATCTCCGGCGGCCAGCCCGTCACCGGCTGGCGGCGCGCCGACGCCAGGCGCGACATCTGGGTGGCCGACATTCCGCGCGGGGCCGATCCCCGTCAGATCTGGGTCAACGACCAGCTGGCGCATCGCGCCGCGGTCGAGGCGCCCCGCCGCGCCTTCGCCTTCCATGACTGGGGCATAGAGATCCTCGATCCGGCCTGGCGGTTCCTGGCGGACCTACCGGACGTCTCGCGGATGGAGGTGGAGAACACCGGCTTCTTCACCGACCGCCGGGCCCGCGTCGAGAGCATCAAGGGCGACCGCATCGTCCTGGCCCAGCCGGGCTGGCGCAACAACCTGATCGGCTACGACACCTTCGCCCGGCCGGTGTCGGGAAACCGCGCCCGCTTCTTCTTCGCCAACGCCCAGGCCTTCGTGCGGGCCGGCGGCAACTGGTGGGCCGATCCGGCCCAGGGCAAGCTCTACTACAAGCCACGCGACAATGAGCCGATGGCCACGAGCCGGGTCGTGATCCCCAGGCTGGAGGCGCTGGTCTCGGTGTCCGGCGCGCCCGGCCGACCGATCCACGACCTGCGGTTCTCGGGGCTCGGCTTCCAGCACACCAGCTGGCTGGGCCCATCGAGCGCCGAGGGCTACGCCAGCCAGCAGAGCGGATCATTCCTGGCCGGCGAGACCGCCGACTATCCCGCCGAGCCGATCCGCGACTGCAGCTGGGGATGCTGGGCGTTCGAGGCCCGACGCAACCACTGGCGCCAGCAGCCGGCGGCGGTGCAGGTCGCCGCCGCCTATCGTATCACCTTCGACGATGTCGAGTTCGCCCATCTTGGCCAGATCGCCCTGGGGATCGGCAACGAGGCCAGCGCCAATCTCAGCGGGACGGGTCTGGAGGCGCGGTCGGTCGAGGTCGCGCGCAGCCGTTTCCATGACCTGGCCGGCGGGGCGATCATGGTCGGCGGCGTCTCGCCCGAGGCCCACCATCCCTCGCGGCCGGACCAGGCCGTGCGCGACATCGTCATCCGCGACAACGTCGTCACCGGCGTCTCGCGCGACTATCGCGAGCAGGCCGCCATCCTGGTCACCTACGCCACCGCGCCCATCATTCTGCGCAACGACGTCTCCGACGCGCCCTATGACGGCATCGACGTCGGCTGGGGCTGGGGCGTCAACGATCCAGGCGGCAGCACGGCCTACATGTCGCTGGCCCGAGGCTATTACGACCAGCCCGGCAACCTGATCTACGACACCCCGACCATCCTTCGCGACACGGTCATCCTGGGCAATCGCGTCCATGGGGTGAAGCGCTGGTTCCCCGACGGCGGGGCCATCTATCACCTGTCGGCCGATCCCGGCGCGCTGATCGCCGAGAACCACGTCTACGACGTCCCCGGCGGCATCGGCGTCTATCTGGACGAGGGCTCGCGCTATGTCACCGTGCGCGACAACGTGTTCGACGGCCTGGGCCTATGGGTCAATCTCAACGCCCTGGACGGCGCCTATCCGCGCCGGACGGCGGCCGACAACATCGCGCGCGGCAACTGGCACAACGCCGGCAAGGCCAACGGATCCTGGTCGGACTACGCCAACAATCGGCTGGTCGACAACGTCGCCGTCGAGGGCCAGGCCTGGCCCGAGGCCGCCCGCAAGATCATCGACCGCGCCGGGCCCGCCCGCCGCCCGGTCGCTCCCTGAGCCAACATCTTCAAATGCTTATCCACGAGGTTCCAGTCATGTTCAGGTCATCAACGCGCCGGCCCGGCGCGCGCGCGGCGCTCGCCGTCGCCCTGGCTCTGAGCGTCTCGCCGCTCGCCCTGGCCGCCTCGGCCAGCGCCGCCGAGTCCTCCCCGGCCCGCGCCAAGGCCGACCGGCTGGCCGCCGACCTGGTGGCCAAGATGACCACCGACGAGAAGCTGGACCAACTGCTCAACACCGCCCCGGCCATCCCGCGCCTGGGTATTCCCGCCTACAACTGGTGGACGGAGTCGCTGCACGGCGCCCTGGGGGCCCTGCCGACGACCAACTTCCCCGAGCCGGTGGGCCTGGCCGCCAGCTTCGACACCGCCCTGGTGCAGGAGGTGGCCGGCGCGATCGGCGCCGAGGTCCGCGACCTGCACGTCCTGTCGCGCCAGACCGGTCGCATGGGCCGCATCGGCACGGGCCTCGACACCTGGTCGCCCAACATCAACATCTTCCGCGATCCGCGCTGGGGCCGCGGCCAGGAGACCTATGGCGAGGATCCGTTCCTGACCGCGCGCGTCGGCGTCGCCTTCGTGCGCGGGATCCAGGGCCCCGATCCCGACCTGCCCCAGGTGATCGCCACGCCCAAGCACTTCGCCGTCCACAGCGGACCGGAGTCGACCCGCCACAGCGCCAATGTCTTCGTCTCGCGCTACGACCTGGAAGACACCTACCTGCCGGCCTTCCGCGCCGCGATCACGGAGGGCCGCGCCGGGTCGGTGATGTGCGCCTACAACCGCATCGACGGCCAGCCGGCCTGCGCCAGCGACCTGCTGCTGAAGGACCACCTGCGCACCGCCTGGAAGTTCGACGGCTACGTCGTCTCCGACTGCGACGCGGTCAAGGACATCGCCGACAACCACAAATACGCCCCCGACGCCGCCAGCGCCGTGGCCGCCGCCATTCGGTCCGGCGTCGACAACGAGTGCAACGGCGCCACCCTGACCGACACCGCCGGCCTGGCGCGTCCCTATGCCGAAGCCTTGAACCGCGGCCTGATCAGCCTGGCCGACATCGACCAGGCGCTGGTCCGGCTGTATTCGGCGCGGCTGCGGGTCGGCGACCTGCCCGGCGTGCGCGACGCCACGACGCCCTCGGCGCCGGTCGCCACGGTGATCACCCCCGAGCACGAGGCCCTGGCGCTGACCGCCGCCGAGAAGAGCCTGGTGCTGCTGAAGGACCACCTGCGCACCGCCTGGAAGTTCGACGGCTACGTCGTCTCCG
>NZ_DATFAV010000345.1:0-3354 GCF_035254145.1 Caulobacter sp.
CGCTCGGGATCTCCGGTGTGCGGCGACACGCGCAACGCGGTCACGCCCGCCCGCCGCAGGGCCTCCGGCGCGAGATCGGCCAGCTCCACGCCATACGACAGGGTCTGGATGCCGTTCACGGCCAACAACGCCTCGCCTTCCAGCGTCCGCACGGGCATGCCATCCGGATCGTCCTCGCAGGCGAACAGGCACCTGTCCTTGTGCAGCTTTCGAGCCCGTGCGTGATAGCAGCGTCCCGACAGCGCCAACGGCATTCGGCCATAGGCGAAGAGCTCGATCTCCAGCGCTGGATAGGCGCGGCTGATCTCGCCGATCACGTCCAGCGACAGCTCCACGTTAGGACAAAGACGCTCACAGCCCCGGTCGATCAGGGCTCCGACCGCGGCCTCGTTGTAGAGGCTGAGCAGCGGCCCGGCGACGAAGGGCGTTCCGGGCGGAAGACTGGCCAGCGCCGCGAAATCGTTGATCTCGATCCGCTCGCCCGCCGCCGCGAGATCCCGAAGTCCCTGCGACTCGCGAGGGGTCGCGGGCATGGCCTGACCCGCCCACACGACATCCTTGCCCGCCGCGTCGAGACGTTCAGCGGCCTCGGCCAGGGCTTGTGCGGCCAGTGGCGCGCGTTTGCCGCACACCACCTCGCCCAGATAGACGCGGGCGACATCGGGATTTTTCGCCACCGCGCCATAGAAGTCGGCGATCCGCTCTGGCGACCAGAGGAACATCAGCGGTCCGACGGTCAGTTCGAAATCGATGCTGCTCATCGCCATTGCCGCCTATAGGCCCCCGTGGTTTCGCGCCCGCCTTCGGCGAGGTCGGTCAGCATCGCCTCGAAGGGCGCCGTGTCGCCGCCGACGTCCAGCGCGTCGATCGCGCCTCGGAAGGCGGCGGTCACCCGGCTGACATAGGTCTTGCCTCGTTGACGCCCCTCGACCTTGACCGCCGTCACGCCGCTTTGTCTGAGCGAGCGCAGCAGCGTCATGGCGTTCAGGCTGACAGGCTCCTCGAAGAGGTAGGTCTCCTCCCCTTCCGCCTCGAACCTGCCCTTGCAGAGCGTGGGGTATCCGGCTGGCTCACCCGCGCCGAGGCGGTCGAGGGCGAAGCCTCCAAGCCTGGGCGTCATGACGCCGCCCGACTCGTCGAAACTGACGGCCTCGGGCGGGGAACAGACGCCCGTCAGGTTGGGCGAACCGCCGGTCGCATAGGACGACAGGGCGCAGCGCCCCTCGGCCATGACGCAGAGTCCCCCGAAGACAAAGGCTTCGACCTCCACCGGCGAACGGGCCGTCAGCGCCCCGATCTCGGCGGCGCTAAGCACGCGCGGCAGCACCACCCGCTTCACGCCGAACGTCTGGACGTAGAACGCGATGGCCTCGGCGGAATTGGCGGCGGCCTGCACCGAGAGATGCAGTCGAAAGTCGGGATAGGCCGTGCGCACATAGGACAGGACGCCGATGTCGGCGACAATCACGGCATGGGCCCCGGACGCGACGGCGGAGTCGACGGCCCGTCGCCAGACATCGACGCGGCCAGCTCCGGCGAAGGTGTTGATCGCCACCAGCACCTTGGCGCCGTGGTCGGCGGCAAGGACCACAGCCTCTCGCAGCTCGGCCGGCGAGAAGTTCAGTCCAGGAAAATTGCGGGCGTTGGTTTCGTCGCGAAGACCGCAATAGACGCTGTCGGCGCCGGCTTCCACGGCGGCCCGAAGCATCGGGGGCGAGCCGGCGGGACAGACGAGTTCGATCGATCCCATGCTCAGGCCCTGACTCGGCGGCGCGTGGCGAAATCGAGTCCCGCGCCGAACAGGGTCTTAATCGGGAGCGGCGCGACGATCAGGTCGCCCAGACCCAATTCCGCGGCTTCGATGGCGTTGTGCAGGGCCATCATCGCGGCCGTGTCGCCCTCGACTCGCAACCGCCGGGAAAAGAACGCCGCGTCCGCGTCCAGGGACCCGTCGAACAGTGAGAGCAGGTCTGTCAGAGGTCCCTCGATCCGGACATCGGCGTCGAGCAAACCCGATCGCGTCACCTGGACCTGGGCCGTCTCGCCGCTGGGCGTCAGGGTGAACGTCAGCGGTAAGTCGCTGGGATGGATCTGATAGCTCTTGGCCTGGTGCGCTCCAAGTCGGGCGAAGACGTCCGGGCGTCGGCGCGCCAGGCGGCGCACAGCCTGGGTCAGCAGCAGGCTTGGCGGCGCCAGCGCCATGCGGGCGACAAGCTCCTGGGCTCGCCCTCCAGTTCGTCGCCGCGTTGGGCTCATGACGTCCTCCGGTTCGGGCCGGGGAAGCTAGCGACGAGGCGCCCAGCCGCAATGGCCGGCGTCAACCTTGGCTTTGACGGCGATCAACGTCGCCCAAGCTTGAGCGCCGACAAGGAGCCCAAGCGTCGAATCCGACATTCGGGCGTCCCACAGATGGAGAACGCAATGCACACGCCCTGGACACGAGGGGCCGTTCTGGAACGAGTCCACGCCAACGGCATCTTCTACGTGAGCCTCCACCCCGCCACGATGGCGTTGCGCCGTCTTTGTCAGGCGCTGGTGACGGAAGGCGTCCTGCGCACCGGAGGCAGACGCGGCGCCAGCCTGGTGTTCTATCCGACGATATCCGGAGCCTGAAGTTGGCGGCGCGCAACGTCGGCTTCCTCAGCGCCGCTAGGCTGCCTGGCGAAAGGAACACTTCATGGACCTAGCCGACCTGCCCGTCCGCGACATCGCCATCGGTCGTCCCGGCGCGACCGCCGTCTTCCGTCGCTACAAGATCGACTACTGCTGCGGGGGCGAAGCGCCTCTATCGGCCGCCGTCGTTCGTCGCGGCGCGAACCTGGAAGCCATCCTGGCCGAGCTTGGCGCCCTGGCCGCCAGCGAACCGGAGACGCCTTCGGCCCCGGCGGAACTGATCGAGCACATTCTCGAGCGCTATCACGAGACCCATCGTCGCCAGTTCCCCGAAGCCATCCGCCTGGCGCGCCGGGTGGAGGCCGTGCACGGCGAGCGTCCCGATTGCCCCATCGGCCTCTCCCAGCACCTGGCCTTCATGTTCGACGACCTCGAAACCCATCATCAAAAGGAAGAGCTGGCGCTGTTCCCGATGATGCTGGCCGGTCGTCGCGACGGCATCGACGCGCCGATCATGTGCATGATGGACGAGCACAAGGACGTCCTGGAGCAGTTGGCCGGCCTGGCTCGCATCACCGGCGACTTCGCGCCTCCCGAAGGCGCCTGCACGACGTGGCGCGCGCTGCTCGAGCTGTGCCGCCAGATCGACGCGGACCTGCGCGAGCACATGCATCTGGAAAACAACGTTCTGTTCGCCGCGTTCGCCTGATCGAGCCCCCGGACTGGCGCGCGCGGCCTCCG
>NZ_DATFAV010000346.1:0-12986 GCF_035254145.1 Caulobacter sp.
GCTGGTGGCCGTGGTCGGCACCGCCTTCTTCAAGACCGGCGAAGCCCGCGCGGCCGAAACCGGCGCGGCCAATGCGCCGTCGCACGCGCGTCCGACCCTGCTGTCGTCCAGCTCCAGCGCCGGCCTGACTGGCGGCGCGGCTCCGGTCGCGGCCGCCTCGGGAATGGCTCAACAGGTGTACGACACCGTGCAGCTGCCGGCCAATCAGGCGGTCTTGGTGCTGGCCGCCGCCTTGCTGGCCTCGGACTTCACGGTCGACGCCGCGAGCCTGGATCCCGCCGCCCAGGCCGCGCTGGCGTCCGCCTCCGCCGCTCTGGACTTGGCGGGTCCCGCGACGGCTGATCTGACCGGCGCTGGCGTCGACGCCGCGAACGTCGCCGCTCACGCCGCGGCCATCGCCAATACGCCGGCTCAAACCGTATCGTCGGTGCTGTCGCTGGTGGCGCTGCTGTCGACCCTGCCGCACTCGGCCGACCCGGTCGCGCCGTCCGAAGCCTTGCCGCTGCTCTCCGACGGTATCCGTCACGAAGCCAATCTTTCGCCGCTGCCCGCGCCCGCCCTGCATGACGGGGCGAACTGGTCGCTGGAAGTGCGGCTGGGCAACGGCGGCCTACCGAACGTCGAGGCCGTGCAACTGGTTCGCGCGCTGGTCGGCGACAGCGCGGCGGCCCAGAAGATCACCGTGATCGAGGTCTCCAAGCTGCCCGACGTGCTGGCCGAGATCATCTCGCGCGGCGAACACGTCCAGGTGGGAACGGTCGCCGCGCCGCCGTCCTTGACGGACAGCGACACCCCGGCGACGGTCGAGACGCCCGTCTCCTCCGGTGGCGCGACCGTCACCGCCCCGCCGACCGCGGGCGACTCCCATACGCCGCCCCCGGCCCACACTGGGGTCGTGTCGGTCGACTTGGTGGCGCGGTTCATCGACTACTTCCTGGCTCACACCGATCATGTCTCGATGATGATGAACGGGACGCAGGTGGTGATGTACGACGACCGGGTCATGAACGATCCTGGCTCGATCTCGCACTTGACCAGCATGACCTTCGAGCTCTTCGACCACACCGAGATCCACTTGATCGGCGATCAGAGCTCCTTCCTGAACGATGGGTTTCTGGTCTAGACGAGACCGGGCCGCCTCGCGCGGCCAGGTGTTCGCACAGACGACGGGCGGCGGCCGCGTGGCCGCGCTCGGGAAGGATTGACTTGAGGCCCGCACGCCTGGACTTGGCGATCAGTTCCGCCATGCGCCCTCCCCTCTCCGAAGAACCGAAGCCCGAGGCGCCGCAGGGACCGCCGCCGCGCCGCCGCTTCGGTTTGGCGCGTCGCTGGCTGGGGGCGGTGCTTTCGCCCATCGCGAACTATGTCCGGCGGTATCTGCAGGCCAGCGTCGAGCACGAGCTACGCGAGACCCGCGCCCATCTCCACGCCGTGTCGGCCGATCTGCGAGGCCTGGAACTGCGGCTGGACCAGACCCTGCGGCAGAACGAACGGCTGGCCGCGACCCTGGCCCGGCTCGAGGCGCACGCCGAGCGCCTGCCCGGCCTGTTCGGCCCGCGCTTCGACGAACTGGAAATCAAGCTGCGGCCGCTGATCGCCTATGACGAGGCGTCGATGGCGATCCGCATGCGCGACGGCTACGTGCTGGCGCCGCGGGCCCTGCCGACCTTCGTGACCATGCTGGCCAATGCGACCAGCGGCGGGCTGGAGCCGGGCACGGGCGAGGCGCTGCGTCGCCTGGTGCGGCCGGGCATGACCGTGGCCGACGTGGGCGCCAATATCGGCCTGCTCACCCTGGTCATGGCGCGGGCGACCGGCCCCGGCGGCAAGGTGCTCGCCTTCGAGCCCGAGGCCGTTCCCCGCTCGAACCTGGAAAAGATGAAGTATCTCAACGGGCTCGCCTGGGTGGACGTGCGCGATCAGGCCGTCGGCGACAAGGCCGGCCGGCTGACCTTCCACGTCAGCGACATCATCGGCCACAGCTCGCTCTACGCCCTGCCCGAGGCGGAAGAGGCGCGCACTATCGAGGTCGAGGTCGTCCGCCTGGACGACGCCGCGCCCGCCAAGCGGATGGACGTGGTCAAGATCGACGTCGAGGGCGCCGAACTGGACGTCCTGGCCGGGATGCAGGGGCTGATCGGCAAGAACCCGGACCTGGCCATCGTCGCCGAGTTCGGGCCCGAGCACCTCAAGCGCGTCGGCCAGACGCCCGCCCAGTGGTTCAAGGCCTTCGCCGACGCCGGCTTCAAGCCCTACCTGATCGACGAGTCCACCAGCGCCTGCGCGCCGACCGACGCCAAGGCCGCCGCCCGGCTGGTCTCGGCCAACATCGCGTTCGTGCGGCCGGGCGGCGACGCCGAGCGCCGCCTGCTGCAGCGCTAGGACGCGGCGATGAAAATCTGCTGGGTCACCCCCTTCGCCCTGCGCTCCTCGATCGGCCGGGTCAGCGCCCATGTGACCGCCGCCCTGGCCGCGCGGGGGCACGAGGTGGAGATCCTCCGCTGCGAGGACCAGGACGAGCCGACCGAAGCCCTGCATCCCACGCGCCTGCCCGTCCGGCACTGGCGCTCGACCGACCTCTCGCGCTTGGGCGAGGACTTCGACGTCGTCATCGTCAATATCGGCGACAACTATCCCTTCCACGCCGGCGTGTTCGCGATCCTCGACGCCGCGCCGTGCCTGGGGATCTTCCACGACTTCTATATCTACAACCTGTTCTCCGGTTGGCTGCACTACAACGGCCTCGACTATCGCCGCCATGACGCCGAGATCGTCGCGACCTATGGACAGGAGGCCGAGCCCGACGCGGTGGCCGTCCGTTCGGGCCAGATGTTGGACATGGGCGAGATCGCCGCCAAGCTGCCGATGACCGAGTGGCTGGCTGGGCGTTGTGAAGCCGCGCTCGCCCACGCCCGCTTCTACGCCCCGCGCCTGGAGGCCGCCTGCGCCGGCCCCGTGGCCGTGACGCCGCTGTGCTGCCCCGATCGCGCGGCGCCGCCCGGACCGCCCAAGGCCAAGGATCGCCTGACGATCACCACCGTGGGCGTGATGAACCCCAACAAGCGGGTGGCCGACGTGATCCGGGCCATCGGCGGATCCGAGACGCTAAGCGCCTGCGCCTACCGCCTGGTCGGCCCGATCTCGGACGAGGAGCGCGTCCGGCTCGAGACCGTGGCGGCCGAGGTCGGCTTCGCCAACCTCGTCATCGACGGCGCCGTGGACGACGATACGCTCGACCAGCGCCTGGACGAGGCCGACATCATCTGCGCGCTGCGCAAGCCGGTGCTGGAGGGCGCTTCGGGCTCGGCCTGCGAAGGCATGCTCAGCGGCCGTCCGACGGTGGTCGCCAAGGCGGGCTTCTATGGCGAACTGCCCGACGACCTGGTGTTCAAGGTCGGCGGCGAGATCGTGGTCGACGAGATCCGGACGGTCCTCGAGCGCCTGGCCGGCGACGCGGCGCTGCGGCGCGAGACGGGCGCGGCGGCCCGCGCCTGGGCGCTGGAGACCCTGAACGCCGAGCGCTATGCCCAGGCGGTCGAAGCCCTCGCCCAGGCCCAGCTGACCAGCCGACCCTTGCTGGCGGTGGGACGGCGGATCGGCCAGGAGCTCAGGGGCATGGGCGTGGCCGAAGGCGACCCGGCCGCGGCGCGGATCGGCGCCACGCTGCAAAAGCTGTTCGCGCCGCTGGAGTCCTAAGCGCTCTTGCTGACCTGCGGCGCGCAGTAGGCGTCTAGGAAGGCCTGGTGCTGAGGCAGGCGAACCACCGCCCCGGCGATATTGCGCTTCAGATCGTCCAGGGCCTGCTTCAGCTGCTGCGGCGGCATCAGCCGGCCCATGTGGTGATAGGTCAGCGGCGCCACGCGCTGGCCCAGCAGCACCTGCAGCCAGGAGTCGACCTGGAACAGCTCTCCCGGCGCCTGATAGACCTGAGCGCTCTGGCGGAACAGCTCGATGCGCTGGGCCAGGCTGTCGGGGATCTCCATCTCGCGCACGCGATCCCAGAACGGGCTGTCGGTCCGCTCGGTCGCCTTGTAGTGCAGGATGATGAAGTCGCGGATCTTCTCCAGCTCGTCGTCGGCCTGGCGGTTATAGCGATCGACCACCGCCTGGCTGATCCCGCCGAACGGGAATAGCTGCATCAGCCGCGTCACCCCGATCATGATCAGGTGGATCGAGGTGGATTCCAGGGGTTCGACGAAGCCGCTGGAGAGGCCCATGGCCACGACGTTCTTGTCCCAGGTCTTGCGGCGGCGGCCGGTGCGGTAGCGGATCAGGCGCGGCGGGATCAGGGTCTCGCCCTCGATCTCGTCCGTCAGCATGGCCAGCGCCTCGTCGTCGGACATGTGCTCGTTGCAGTAGACCAGGCCGTTGCCGACCCGGTGCTGCAGCGGGATCTTCCAGCGCCAGCCCGCGCGATGGGCGATAGCGCGGGTGTAGGGCTTGGCCGGTTCGGTCGAGCGGGTCTGGACCGCCAGGGCGCTGTTGGTCGGCAGCCAATGGCTCCAGTCCTCGTAGCCGGCCTTCAGCGTCTGTTCGATCAGCAGGCCCCGGAAACCCGTGCAGTCGATGAAGAGATCCCCCTCGACCGCTTGGCCGGACTCCATGACCAGCGCCTCGACGAACCCGTCCGACGGGCGCTGGCGAACGCTGGCGATCTTGCCTTCGACCCGCTTCACCCCGTCGGCCTCGGCCATGCGTCGCAGGAACTGGCCGTAGAGACCGGCGTCCAGGTGATAGGCGTAGTTCAGCGGGCTCTCGTCGCCGGTGAAGAACCGGTCGCCTTCAGCGGCCTTCAGCTCGAGGCAGTAGTCGCCGAGGTCGCCGCCGAAACCTTGCGCCCTCGCCTGCATCCAGAAGTGATGGAAGCCCCCCATCCAGGTGGATTTCCCGACCTGGCCGAAGGAGTGGATATAGCGGTCGCCGATTTCGCCCCAGTTTTCGAACGAAATGCCCAGCTTGAACGTCGCCTGGGTGGCGCGCATGAACTGGGCCTCGTCGATGCCAAGCATCGCGTTGAAGGTGCGGGCGGTCGGAATGGTCGACTCCCCCACGCCCACCGTGCCGATGTCCTCGGACTCGACCAGGGTGATGTCCAGCAACGGGCCCAGTTGGCGAGCGAGCGCGGCGGCGGCCGTCCAGCCGGCGGTGCCGCCGCCCGCGATCACGACTTTGCGGATCGTCTGTTGATCCATGGCGTCCCTCCCTGGGATCTATCGGTTGAGGCGGTCCAGCAGATAGGCGCGCAGACGCCGGGCCTTGAGGTCGTCCATGGGCCCCAGCGGTCCCCGCGCGGCCTCCGGCAAATGGCTTCCGGCGCGCTCGGCCGGACCGAACACGTAGTAGTCGAACAGCGCCTTCCAGCCCTGCTTCTCGAAATCGGGCCGGTCGCGCAGGCTGAGCAGACCGTGCAGCAGCGTGGTCATCGGCGTGTCGATGAAGGCGGGCGTTGCGTTCCACCAGTAGTTCATCAGCACGTTGAACGGCTCCAGCGCCTCGACCTGATGCCACCACAGGGCCGGATAGACCAGCACGTCGCCGGGCTCCATCTCGGCTACCTGAGCGCTCTCCAGCGCCTCGCGAAAGCCCGGATGTCGATCGAAGTCCGGGTTTTCGAAGTCGACCAGGCTAACCACCTGACCGCCGGGCGTCGGCTCCAGCGGGCCGGGATAGAGGTTGGCGACCTGGTCGGGCGGGAACAGGGTGAAGCGCCGCCGGCCCGCGGCGCAGACGGCGATGTTGTTGGACATGTCCCAATGGGCGGCGGCCACCGTGCGGTTGCCGATCCAGATGCCGGCCATCGGCGGCTCCGGCCCGAACACCTCGCCTCCCAGACCCAGGTCGTTGGCGGCTTTCAGGCTGGGGAAATAGGCGTCGAGGTCGGCCGAGCCGACATAGACCGAGGGCGCGTCATTGCTGTCTTCGACCGCCTCCAGGCGCTGAAGAAAGGTCTCCAGCGGCGCGCGCTCGGCCTTGAAGTTCATGGCCGTGCAGGAGTCGTCGTAGAAAAAGCGGCCGTTGATGGACGACTCGCCGCTGTAGCCGACCACCCGCCCGCCCTGGTCGTGGGCGCGAATATGGTCGCGGGCGGCCTGGCCGGACTGAAGTCCGGCCTGGACCAGCGGCCAGTCGCGAACCAGGCCCTTGAACAGCATCGGCGTCTGGCCGGCCAGCACCGCGTCGAACGGAATTTCGGCCGGCGTGGCGACCGTGGCTTCAAGCGTCCGGCGGGCGACCAGGGCGGCCATGTCAGGCCTGTCCAGGCGCGGCGAGGACGCCCTTGCGGCTCTTGCGCGCGATAAGCTCCTGGATGTTGCCCATCGAGGAGACGATCCAGTGCGCCGCGCGCAGCAGCCCCGACTGGTGCAGCTTCTCCAGGTCCTCGCCCGTCACGGCGGCCAGGCGATCCGGCGCCAGGGTGAAGACGTCGGGCAGGTCGTAGCTGGTCAGGTCGTCCAGCTTGATCTCGATGTCGATCGGTTCGATCAGGCCCAGGTCCTCGAAGAAGGCGAACATCGGGCCGGCGACCTCCAGGCCATCATGGATCTGCCCAAGGGCCTGGCTGATCCCCTGCAGATAAGGCGAATTGCCGCCCGCCGGCAGGAACAGGCGCTCGCCTTCGTTCCGGCTGATCCGGGGATGGTCGAGATCGACATGGATCATGGGTCGCGGCTCGCCGCCCCGGTCGTCGCGCTGCAGGGCGATCGAGAACGGGCCGCGCCGCTGAACGGCGGGAACATAGCGGGCGTTCCAGCCCGTTTCGTCCAGGAAGAGGTTTTCGTCGCGGTCCAGGCCCAGCAAGGCCACGGCCTGATAGGCGCCCGCCGCGTCCTTGCGGATCAGGATGGGGTATTCGCGCTGCACAGCCTCGAACTCGGTCGGCAACACCAGGGCCTGGTTGATCCCGTCGCCATAGGCCACGCCATGACCGGCGAGCACCCGCAGATCCGCGTGATCGACGTTGTTGAGAAGCACTCGGTTCATCTGGGCCTGCTGACGCTGCAACATACGTACTTCAAAGGAAGAAAGGGGCCGCCGCAAGCGCGGCGGCCCCTCCTTTGGCTTCCAGGAGACTTCCGGTCCTAGAAGCGGTAGCGAGCGCCGAGCAGGAAGCGCCGGTCGAGCTCTTGAGCGAACCACAGCTGGTTCGGATCGCGACCGTAGGTGCGCAGGTGCTCCTTCGTCAGATTGATGCCTTCCAGCGACAGCGCCAGCTTGGGCGTGAGGTCGTAGCTGATGTTGAAGTCGATCTGCGTGAAGGGCGCGACATAGACGGGGTTCCGCGAACCACCACGGTTGGTGGCTTGCAGGAACTTGTCACGCCAGTTGTAGGTCAGGCGCGCCGAGATCCCGTTCTTGTCGTAGATCAGGGTCGCGTTGGCCGTGTCCGACAGACCCAGCAGAGCGAACTGGTCTTGCGACGGGCTCGCGCCGTTGTCGAAGTCGACGTCGCCGCGCACCATCGTATAGGCCCCCGAGACACCGATGCCGGTGTCGCCGAAGAAGTGCTGGGCCGCGATTTCGAAGCCGTGGATCTTGCCGGTCTTGTTGTTGATCGGCTTGGACACCTGGAAGTTCATCAGCGGATCGGTGCTGTTCGGCGAGATGTCGACCGCAGCCAGGATCTGGTCGACAAAGGCTTGGTTCAGGTCGCCGCCAGGGCCGCGATTGGCCTGGAATTGAGCCTGGGCCGCCGAGGACGAGCCGGTGGTCTGCAGCAGGGCCGTCATCGTGAACAGGTTCACGTCGGTCTGGTCGGCGCCGATGGCCGTCAGGATCGACTTGGCCGTCCCCGAACGGGTGCCGTCCGCGCCGGAGCTGACGTCACGCAGACCAAACAGGTTCTGGGTGAAGGTGCCGGTGCCGACGAAGTTGTTCACCCGCTTCTCGAAGAAGCCGGCCGTGATGAAGCTGCTGGGCTTGTAGTACCACTCCAGCGAGACGTCGAAGTTGTCCGAGATCAGCGGCTCCAGGTCGGGGTTGCCGCTGGTGCCGAGCGGGATGGCCCCGTTGGCGACCGGACGGTTGGGCGTGCCCACCGTCTGGGCGGCGAACAGATTGCCGTAGTCCGGACGGGCGATGGTGCGGCTGAACGAGAAGCGGCCGACGAGGTCGTCACGAATGTCGACGCTGAAGTCCAGGGCCGGCAACAGGTTGTTGTACTTGCCCTTGCCCGACAGCGGCGAGAAGGTGCTGGCCGTGTCGAGACGGAAGTCGTTGTCGGCGGTCCAGACGATGGCGCTGGGGGTCCGGATGAGCGAGGTCGACTTCACGTCGGTCCGCTCGTAGCGGACGCCGGTGACCAGGGTCGCCGGGCGGCCGGCCAGTTCCGACTTCCAGGTGACCTGGGCGTAGCCGGCCAGGATCTTCTCGTCGACCTCGTTGTTCGCCTGGCCCGTGATGCCCACGGCGTTGCCGCGCGCGACATAAGGCGCCGACATGGCGTTGTAGAGGTCGATCGCGTTGGCGCGGAACGAGACGAGGCCCGGGCCGCTCTGCTGCAGATCGAAGTCGTTGAACTGGCAGGCCATGCAGAAGGCCTTGACCAGGTTGCCGGCGTACTGCTGCACGTCGCGCGGGTTCGAGATGCCCCAGCTGCCCAGGTCCTGCTGCGTCGAGCTGGACGACTGGGTCATGTTCGACTTGCGGTAGTTCACGCCGAAATCGAAGCGGCTGCCGTTGTCGTCGAGATCCCAGGTGACGTCGCCGCGGAGTTCCTTGACCTCGTGCTGCTGGCGGTTGGTCCAGGTGCGAGCCACCTGGCTGCCCAGGTCGCCGACATCCATCACGCCGTTGCCGTTGCCGCGCGGGGCCGCGTCATTGATCGTGATCTTCTGGATCGGAACCTTGCCGCTGTAGTCGACCGAGTGCGACGCGATGATCGGCGCGCCGATCGACACGGTGGTCGAGCTGGTGCCGTTCGGCGAGTCCGGACCGGAGTCGGCCTTCGAGATGTGGCCGTCCAGACGGGCGTGGATACGGTCGGACAGATCCCATTCGGCGTTCAGGCCGTAGGACTTCAGGGTGTCTTCGTTGCTGCGATACTGCTGCTCGAAGCCCATGTCCTTGGTGCCGCTGAGCGTTTCCGACAGCAGGACGGCGGTGGCGACGACGGGGTTGTTGTCGAAGGTGACCTTGTCGAACGGACGGTTGAACCAGTTGGTGCTGTCGTTGCGGCGCTCGAACGACTTGTTCTGAGCGTACAGGACATCGGCCGTGATGGTCAGGCTGTCGGTCGGACGATACTGAGCCGTCAGCTGGCCATTGATCCGCTCACGCTCGCCTTGCGAGAAGTGATAGCGGCTGTCGTTGGGGATCGCGACCAGCGTCGAGCCGCTGGATGGCGCGCCGGTGATCTGGGTCGCCCCGCCGTTACGGACGAAGCCGTTGGCCGGATTGATGAAATCCGAGTAGGTGCGGATGTTCCAGTCGTTCGACGTGACGCTGCGGCTGGTGAAGTCGCGCTTCTGATAGGCGCCGAACAGGGCGACGCCGAACTTCTTGTCGTCGTCGGTCCAGTTCAGCAGGCCCGAGACTTCCGGCGTGATCTTGTGGCCGAAGTCGTCGACCTTCTTGTCCATGCCCTGGTCGTAGACGCCCTTGACGCCGATGCTGCCGCTCAGGCCGCTCTCGCGAGCGTCCAGCGGGTGGCGGGTCTTGACGTTGATCGTGGCGCCGATGCCGCCGGACGGGACAGCCGCGCGGCCGGTCTTGTAGACCTCCAGCGTGGTGACGCCTTCCGAGGCGAGGTTGGAGAAGTCGAACGAACGGCTGGTGCCGCCGGCCGTATCCGACGACTGGTCGCCGCCGACCGTGGCGACGTTGGCCGTCGGCATGGTGCGGCCGTTCAGGGTCACCAGGTTGAAGCCGCCGCCGAAGCCGCGAACCGTGACCTGCGAGCCTTCGCCGTTGGTCCGGTCGATGGACACGCCGGTGATCCGCTGCAGGGATTCGGCCAGGTTGGTGTCCGGGAACTTGCCGATGTCCTCGGCGGAGATGGCGTCGACCACGCCGCTGTTGGTGCGCTTGATCTCGATCGATCGCTCGAGCGAAGCGCGGATGCCCGTGATGACGATTTCGTCCACGGTCGTGTTGGAAGTCTGCTGAGCCAGCACCGGACTGGCGATCATGGCCGCCGTGATGGCGACGCAAGACGCGGACGCGTGCAAGCGACCAAGCCGCTTCATAGCCGTTCCCCCTAAATTAGCCCTCTGTGGGGCGATGTTATTTGTTTCGAGCCGGAAGCATTTCCCGGCCCACTCTTCCCGTTCTCAGCACCGGATAGACAACCAGGGCACGAGAGACGAGTTAGCGGTAACATCGGTCATTCATCGTCGCAACGGCAAAATGACAGCGCTGGCAATCTTTTTTCAAGCACTTTCTGGGTTGATCTTTATGACAAATGACGATTAGGGCCCGCGCCATTTCGGCGGCGCCGCAAAGCAAGCTCGCCGCCCCTTCCCCCGAAGGTTGTCTATTTCAAAGCGGTAACCGGTTTCCACGCAGGGAAACGTTCGTGACCGGCGACCGCTCCCCCTGGTGACCCCTCATGCTTGCGGGACCATGCCGCAGTGCGGCGCGCCAGCCGAGATGAGATCCAAGGTCGCGCTTTTCGGACCACTAGCGGCGGCGATCCCCTGGCTCTGACTGATTCCGCCGGGTCCGGATGATTTGCGCGCAAGTCCGAAAGGAAGACGAGGGATTCGCCGTGACGGCCGTCACGCGGCGACGCCCCGCCGCGCCCCTATCGTCTCCCCACTTGGAATGACCCTGGTGGGAGACTGATCATGATCACGCGCAAACAAGTCCTCTGGCTGACCTCGGCCGCCGTGGCCGCCCTGGCCGTGTCGTCGGCCAAGGCTCAGGACGCGCCGCAAGGCGGCGCCTGCGCCGCCGCGCAGCAGGCGGTCGCCGCCGTCGGCGAAAAGTACAAGCCCGCGTTCAAGGAGATCGAGGACGAGGGCGACGCCCTCAAGTCCGACGCCGAGTTCAGCGGCAAGATCGACTGGGACGACACGCGGATCGTCTTCGACCTGCCGCAGGTCACCATGAAGGATCAACGGATCGTCTTCGGCGCGCCGCAGGTCACGATGAAGACCAACACGATCGTCTTCCACACCCCCAGCGGCCGCTGGGTTCAGAAGAAAACCGGCGAATATCCGGAGTTCAAGTGCCACGGCTTCAGTTGCACGGTGAAGTGGTCTCCGATCTACACCAACGTCTTTGAGACCTTCATGGAGCGCCAGGAGATCAAGACCGACGTTCCCGAGTTCCGGTGGGACAACACCGAGGTCATCGTCGGCGTCCCCGAATTCAAGATGATCCGGAACGAGATCGTCCTGGGTCTGCCGAAGATCACCGTGACCCACGTCGTCCTGAACGCCGACAAGATCAAGGATAAGGGCGACGCGCTCAAGGCCAAGGCCGACACCCTGGCCGCCACCCAGAACGAGGAGGTGGGCGCGGCGGTGCATGGGCTGTACGACTGCCAGCGCAACGAGGTGCTCAAGCAGCGCGCCACGGCCAACGGCCAGTTCGACGGCGCCATCAAGCAACTGCAGGCGAGCATGGCCGACCTCGCGGCGCGCGGCGTCGACACCTCCGCCGTCCGCCAGGCCGACGGATCCGTCACCGACATGAACAAGGTGATCGCCGAAATCCTGAAGAAGCAGCAGGAGGCCAACGAAAGCTTCGACAAGGTCCTGGAGTCCCTGACCAAGGGCGACAAGAAGAGCGTCGACAAGGCGGTCACCGCCTGACATCCCCTGCCCCGCGCGCCCGGTCCTCTGGCCGGGCGCGTCCTCGTCCGTTCTCGCAAAATGATGGCTTCCAGGGCGGATGGCAGCCGCTGTCACAATACCATTGGAAATCTCGGCCAGATGACGTTCGCGCCCTCCGGACAGGAGGCGAGCCGCGCTGGGGAGCGACCGTCATGATCCGCCTGAAACTCGCCGCCGGCTTTCTGCTGGCCCTGGCCGCCGCCCCCGCTCTGGCCCAGACACAGCCTCCCGCCGTCGGGATCATCGGCGCGACCGCGCCAACCGCCCAGGGCGGCGCCAACGCCGTGGCCCTGCTGCGCGACCCGGCCGATCCCGGGAACAGCGTGATCGCGGCCAGCGGCAAGCTGGGCGGCCTGGAGCTCTATGGCCTCGACGGCCGGCGTATCGCGGCCATTCCCGCCGGCGAGGTCTACGCCGTCGACACGCGGGAGGACGGCGGCCGCGCCCTGCTGGCGGTGCTGGATCGCCAGGCGGGTCGCCTGCGCCTGTTCGCTCGGGACAACGCTGGTGGTGCGATCGACGAGATCGACGCCCGTCCGCTCGCGCTGGGTTATTCGGGCGAAGGCCTCTGCCTGCATCGCAGCGGACGCGACGGCGCGCTCTACGCCTTCGCCCTGGGCCGCGACGGTCAGCTGGACCAGTGGCTGCTGTATCCGACCGCCAACGGCAAGATCGACGGACGTGTCGTGCGTCGCCTGCGCCTGTCCTCCGAGGCCAAGTTCTGCGTCGCCGACGACGCCAGCGGCGCGCTCTACGTCGCTCAGAAGGCGGTGGGGATCTGGCGCTACGACGCCGATCCGGAAGCCGCGCCGGTCCCCACCGTCGTCGACATCAACCGCCTGGGCCATATCGCCGGCGAGGTTGGCGGCCTGGCGGTGCTGAACGGCGGACCTGGCGGCGACTACCTGGTGGCGGCCAACGCCGACGCCGGCGACTACAACGTCTATGACCGCGCCGCCGGCGACCGCTTCGTCGGCGCCTTCAGGGCGCAGGCGAGCGGCGCGGCGGCGATCGAGGGGCCGTCGGGGCTGTTCGGCGTCCGCGCCCCGGTCGGGCCGGATCTGCCGGCTGGCGCGCTGCTGATCGCCGACGATCGCAAGAAGGGCGCCGACAGCAAGATCCTCTCCTGGCGCGACGTGGCCGAGGCGTTGAAGCTTCCGCTCGGCGTCGATGCGCCCCAGGCTCCGCCCAACAAGCTGACCCTGGTGC
>NZ_DATFAV010000347.1:0-11605 GCF_035254145.1 Caulobacter sp.
GGACGCTGTATGTTCGCAACAATTTCACCGACGGCATCAAGTACGCCGGCAACACGCAGGACAACGGTTTCTTCTACACCCCGCCCCCCGGCTTCACGGGCACCGACACGGCCAGCTTCTTCGGCATCGACAACAGCTTTAACGACCTCCCCGGCACGGTGACCATCACCGTCGTCTCGGCCTCCCCCACGGCCAGCAGCTTCACCTACGGCTCGACCGTGGCCTACAATACGGGCGGCGCCTCGGCGACGACGTTCAGCGTCACCGGCAACGTGACCAACAGCCCGACCAGCTACGCCGTCGGCTCGGCCACCACCACCGGCGGCGGCTCGGTCAGCATCAACAGCTCGGGCACGGTGTCCTACACGCCCCTGGCCGGCTTCCGGGGCAATGACACCTTCACCTTCACCGCCACCAACGGCTCGGGAACCTCCGGATCGGCCACGGTCACGGTTCCGGTCGGCAATCCCACCTTCAGCGTCACCCTGCCCGCTTCGACCGGCACGGTCGGGACGGCGTATAATTCCGGCGCCTCGGCGGTCTCCGTCTCGGGCGGCAAGGCCCCCTATTCCAGCTTCTCGGCCACGGGACTGCCCGCCGGCCTCAGCATGAACAGCTCGGGCGTCATCTCCGGCACGCCGTCGGCGGCGACCAACGCCACGGTGGTGGTGACCCTCACCGACAGCTCCACCGGCACGGGCGCCTACACCTCCACCGCCAGCGCCAGCCTGACGATCAGCGCGCCGACCACGCCCGTGGCCAGCGGCTTCACCTATGGCTCGACCGTGGCCTACAACACCGGCGGCGCCTCGGCGACGACGTTCAGCGTCACCGGCCACGTGACCAACAGCCCGACCAGCTACGCCGTCGGCTCGGCCACCACCACCGGCGGCGGCTCGGTCAGCATCGACAGCTCCGGCACGGTCTCCTACACGCCGTTGGCGGGGTACCGGGGCAATGACACCTTCACCTTCACCGCCACCAACGGCGGAGGAACCTCCGGATCGGCCACGGTCACGGTTCCGGTCGGAAATCCCACCTTCAGCGTCACCCTGCCAGCCTCGACCGGCACGGTCGGGACGGCCTACAATTCCGGCGCCTCGGCGGTCTCCGTCTCGGGCGGCAAGGCCCCCTATTCCAGCTTCTCGGCCACGGGACTGCCCGCCGGCCTCAGCATGAACAGCTCCGGCGTCATCTCCGGCACGCCGTCGGCGGCGACCAACGCCACGGTGGTGGTGACCCTCACCGACAGCTCCACCGGCGCGGGCGCCTACACCTCCACCGCCAGCGCCAGCCTGACGATCTCGGGCGCGACGATCACCCTGCCCGCCACCAGCCTTGCGGCCGGAACGCCGGGCGCGGCCTATTCGGCCACCCTGAACGCCGCGACCGGCGGCACCGCGCCTTACAGCTACGCCGTCACCTCCGGCGCCCTGCCGACGGGGGTGAGCCTCAGCGCGGCCGGCGACCTGTCGGGGACGCCCACCGCCGCGGGAACCTTCAACTTCACCGTCACCGTCACCGACTCCAGCACCGGAACCGGCGCGCCCTTCACCGGCAGCCGCGCGTTCACCCTGACCATCGGCGCGCCGACCGTCAGCCTGGGCGCGTCCAGCCTGACCGACGCCACGATCGGCGCGGCCTATTCGGCCTCCCTGCCCACGGCGACGGGCGGCACGGCGCCCTACAGCTACGCCGTCACGGCGGGCGCCTTGCCGACGGGGGTGAGCCTCAGCGCCGGCGGCGCCCTGTCGGGCACGCCCACCGCCGCGGGCGCCTTCAACTTCACCGTCACGGCGACGGATTCCAGCACCGGGACCGGCCCCTTCACCGGCAGCCAGGCCTACAGCCTGACCGTCGGCGCGCCGACGGTCTCGCTGCCCGCCACCAGCCTGACCAGCGCCACGGTGGGGACGGCCTATTCGGCCACGCTCAACGCCGCCACCGGCGGGACCTCGCCCTATGGCTACGCCGTCACGGCGGGCGCCTTGCCGGCCGGGGTCACGCTCGGCGCCGCCGGCGCCCTGTCGGGGACGCCCACCGCCGCCGGCAGCTTCAACTTCACCGTCACGGCGACGGACTCCAGCACCGGGACCGGCGCGCCGTTCACCGCCAGCCGCGCCTATAGCCTGAGCGTGGGCGCGCCGACCGTCTCGCTGCCCGCCACCAGCCTGACCAACGCCACGGTCGGGGCGGCCTATTCGGCCACGCTGAACGCCGCCACCGGCGGCACGGCGCCCTATGGCTACGCCGTCACGGCCGGCGCCTTGCCGGCGGGGGTGAGCCTCAGCGCCGGCGGCGCCTTGTCGGGAACGCCCACCGCCGCCGGCGCCTTCAGCTTCACCGTCACGGCGACGGACTCCAGCACCGGGACCGGCGCGCCCTTCACCGGCGCCCGCGCCTACAGCCTGACCGTCGGCGCGCCGACCATTTCGCTCCCGGCCACCAGCCTGACGGCGGGAGCCTCCGGAACGGCCTATTCGGCGACGCTGAACGCCGCCAGCGGCGGCACGGCGCCCTACAGCTACGCCGTCACGGCCGGCGCCCTGCCGGCGGGCGTGACGCTCAGCACGGCGGGCGCGTTGGCGGGCACGCCGACCGCGACGGGAACCTTCAACTTCACCGTCACGGCGACGGACTCCAGCACCGGAACCGGCCCGTTCACCGCCAGCCGCGCCTACAGCCTGACGATCGGCGTCGGCACGGTGGCGATCGCGCCCGCCAGCCTGCCCAACGCCGCGCAAGGCACGGCCTACAGCCAGACCATCAGCGCCAGCGGCGGCCTGGCGCCCTACGCCTTCGCGGTCACCGCCGGAACCTTGCCGGGCGGCCTGAGCCTGAGCGGCGCGGGCGTGCTCAGCGGAACGCCCACCGCCAACGGAACCTTCAACTTCACCGTCACCGCCACCGACTCCACCAGCGGAACGGCCGCCACCGCCAGCAAGGCCTACGCCCTGGTGGTGAACCTGCCGTCCGCCCCGACGGCCGCGGCGGTCTCGGCCACCGTGGCCGCCAACAGCAGCGCCAATCCCATAACCCTCTCGCTTGGCGGCGGGGCCGCCACCAGCGTCGCGATCGCCACGGCCGCCGGCCACGGGGTGGCCACGGTGTCGGGCCTGACCATCACCTATACGCCCACGGCCGGCTATTCCGGGACCGACAGCTTCACCTACACCGCCACCAACGGCGGCGGGACGTCCGCGCCCGCCACGGTGACCATCACGGTGACCGCCCCCACGCTCGTCGTCTCGGGAAGTCCGCCGTCCGGCGCGGCCGCGTCCGCCTACAGCGCCAGTTTCTCGGCCTCCGGCGGCACGGCGCCCTACGCCTTCACGGCCAACACGGCTCCGCCCGGCCTGAGCCTCAGCGCCGCCGGCGTCCTGTCGGGCACGCCCACCACGGCGGGAACCTTTCCCATCCAGATCACCGCCACCGACGCCAATGGCGCAACGGGCCTCCAGACCTTCTCGATCGCCATCGGCGGACCAAGCCTGACGATCAGCCCGAACGCCCTGGCGCCCATGACCGTGGGAATGGCCTTCAGCCAGGCGTTCACGGTCTCCGGCGGACAGGCGCCCTACGCCTTCGGCGTCTCCGGCGTCCTGCCGGACGGCGTGACGTTCGACTCGACCAGCGGCGTGCTGTCCGGAACCCCGACGAGCGAAGGCGCCTTCTCCTTCACGATCACGGGGACCGACTCCACCACCGGAACCGGCGCGCCGTTCTCGGCCAGCGCCAGCTTCTCCTCCAGCGTCGGCGCCCCCGTGCCGCCGGTGGTGAAGCCGTTCACCATCACCCCGCCCGTGGGCGACAATCGCACGGTGATCGACCTCACCCCCCTGATCAACGGCTTCTACACCACGGTCTTCATCGTCAAGCCGCCCCAGCATGGCGTCGCCCAAGTGTTCGGCCTGGCCCCGTCCAGCGCCCCGGCTTCATCCACCTCGGACGGGCGGGCGTCGGCCCCTCGCGCCGCCGCCAGCATCGAGATCGTCTACACGCCCGAGCCCGGCTATGTGGGGATCGACAGCTTCACCTACGCCGCGTCGGGCCCGGGCGGGACCTCGATCCCGGCCGCCATCAGCATCGACGTCGTCACCGCGTCTCCGGTCACCGCGGCCGATGTCGCCAAGACGATGGTGAATGTCCCGGTCACCATCGCCGTCACGGCCAATGACGCCGGCCCGCTCGACTCGATCGCGATCGCCACTCCGCCCCAGCACGGTACGGCGGTCGTTTCGGGCCTCGCCGTGATCTACACGCCGGCGACGGATTTCTCGGGGACCGACACCTTCACCTACACCGCGCACGGCGACGGCGGGACCGGCGCTCCGACGACCGTCACGGTGAGCGTCAATCCCCAGCCCCTGGCCGGCGCGCCGATCACGGTCAACATCCTGGCGGGCCAGACCGCGATCGTCGACCTGACCGCCAACGCGCGCGGCGGCCCCTTCACGGGCGCCGCCGTGACGTCGCTCGCGCCCAGCGCCGCCGGAACGACATCGATCACCTCGCCCTCGACAGGGGCCTACAGACTCAGCTTCACGCCGGACAACGCGTTCGTCGGGACCGCGGTCCTGCGCTACACCCTGTCCAACGGCTTCGCGACCTCCGCGCCCGGCCTTGTCACCATCATCGTCTCCGCCCGCCCGGATCCCACGGCCGACGCCGAGGTCCGGGGGCTGATCGCCGCCCAGGGCGCCGCCGCCCGGCGCTTCGCCAACGGCCAGATCGGCAACATCAGCCGGCGACTGGAACAACTGCACAACGGCGGGGGCGGGAACCGCTACGGCGTCACCCTGCAGGGGGGCCAGATCCGGCGGGCCGACGGCCTGGAGGCGATGGAGCGCTATCGTCGCTACGGCCGCCTGGACGACGGCGAGGGTCCCGTCGAACGCCTGGGCGTCGATGCGCTCCGTCTTCGGGACGGCGCGGCCGACGCTCGCCCCAGCAACGGCGGCGAGGGCGGACGACCGCCACGCTGGAGCACGTGGATGTCGGGCGCGGCCGACTTCGGCTCGCGGGACGCGACCAGCGCCCAGAAGGGCTTCCGCTTCACCACCGACGGCCTCACCGCCGGCGTCGACTACCGCCCGGCGCCGGGCCTGGCGGTCGGCGTGGGGGTCGGCTACGGCCATGACTCCAGTCGCGTCGGCCATGACGGCACGAAGAGCCAGGCCGACGGCTACAGCGCCAGCCTCTACGCCAGCTACCAGCCCATGGAGAAGGTCTTCATCGACGCCTTGGCCGGCTACGGCTCGCTCGACTACAAGACCCGGCGCTACGTGACGGCGACCAAGGAGCTGGTTCATGGCGATCGCGGCGGCGACCAGCTGTTCGCGGCGCTGACCGCCAGCCTGGAGCAACGCCGCGGTCCGTGGATGATCTCGCCTTACGGCCGGATCGGCGTCACCCGCTCCAAGCTCGATCGCTTCAGCGAGACCGGCGGCGGCCCCTACGCCCTGACCTATCAGAGCCAGACCCTGCGCACCCTGACCGGAACCCTCGGACTGCGCGGCGACTACCGGTACGAGGTCTCGTTCGGACAGGTCGCGCCGCGCTTCCGGGTCGAGTATGCGCACGACTTCGAGTCGCCCGGCGACGTCAGGCTGAACTACGCCGACTGGCTCAACGGCCCGACCTATCGGCTGAAGGAGGATCGCGCCGATCGAAACGAGACCCGTCTCGAACTGGGCGTGGACATCCTGACCGAAGGCGGCCTGCGGATGGGCGTGGACTTCGACAACACCCTGTCGGCCAACACCGACAGCCGGGGACTGCGGGTGTCCGTCAGCACGTCGTTCTAAGCCTCCCCCGTGGGAAGTGGCCCGCCTCGTGGTCAGGTTGGGAACCAGCGCAGGGAGCCCGGCGCCTCGAGACGGCGAAGGGCTCTTCCGGCCCCTACCCCGCCGCCGCCTCGCGGCCTGGGGCGCGGGCCAGGCAGCGGTCCATGACCGAGAGCAGGTTGCGCAGGTCGATCGGCTTGGCGACATGGGCGTCGCAGCCGGCGTCCAGGCAGGTCTTGATCTGGGCCGACATCACGTCGGCGGTCAGGGCGATGACCGGCAGCCGGGCGAAGCGCGGGTCCTGGCGCAGGCGGCGGGTGGCCTCCAGCCCGTCCATCACCGGCATGTTGACGTCCATCAACACAAGGTCGATCGGTCGCTGGGCCAGGGTGTCCAGCGCCTCCTGGCCGTTCTCGGCCTCGACCAGCTCGCACTCGAACGGCTCCAGGAACAGGCGGATGACCCGGCGGTTGACCGGATGGTCGTCGACCACCAGCACGCAGCGGCCGTGCAGGGCGGCGAAGCCGGGCTCGGCCTCACCCGTCTCGCCGTCTCCCGCCGGAGTCTCGGCCGGCTCGGCCGGGTCGACCAGCATCTCGATCGTGAAGACCGAGCCCCGGCCCTCCTCGCTCTCGACCTTGATCTCGCCACGCATCATCTCGACCAGCCGCCGGGTGATATTGAGCCCCAGACCCGTGCCGCCGAAGTTGCGGGTGGTCGAGGCGTCGGCCTGGGTGAACGGACGGAAGAGCTTGGCGACCGTGGCCTCGTTCATGCCGATGCCGGTGTCGGAGACCCGCAGGCGCACGCGCACGCGGCCGAAGCCCTCAAGGGGGTCTTCCTCGGGATAGCAGGCCAGGCCGACCTCGACCTTGCCCTCGGTGGTGAACTTCAGGGCGTTGGACACCAGGTTGGTCAGGCACTGGCGCACCCGCACGCCGTCGAACAGCAGGGGACCCGGCGCGGCGCTCTCGACCCGGAACGACAGGGCCACGCCCTTCTCGCGGGCCGTGGGTTGATAGCCACCGACCAGCCGCGCGCAGCTCTGGACCAGGTCGCCGGCCGTCGGGGCGATCT
Source organism: Caulobacter sp. (assembly GCF_035254145.1). Taxonomy (GTDB): domain Bacteria; phylum Pseudomonadota; class Alphaproteobacteria; order Caulobacterales; family Caulobacteraceae; genus Caulobacter. The sequence goes on from NZ_DATFAV010000347.1 coordinate 6,864, forward strand.
CCAGCTTGCCGGCCTCGATCTTGGACAGGTCCAGAATGTCGTTCAGCAGCACCAGCAGGGTGTCGCCGCTGTCGAGGATCAGGTCGACCTGCTCGCTCTGCTCGGGTGTCAGTTGGTCGGACCGCATGGCCTGGGCCAGGCCCAGCATGCCGTTCAGCGGCGTACGCAGCTCGTGGCTCATCACGGCCAGGAAGGCGGACTTGGCCTGGTTGGCGGTCTCGGCCCGTTCCTGGGCGCCCTTCAGGCGGCGCGAGGCGCGGCGCTGGTTCAGCGCCCAACCGACCCCGCCGGCCACCAGCACGCCCAGGAGCAGGGCGATGACGACCGAGGCGCGAGCCAGGCTTTGGGACAGGCGCACCTGCTCGTTCAGCCGCCGGCTCTCGTCGCGCTTGGCGCGCAGCTCGCTGTCCAGGGCCGCGGAGATCTCGGCGACGCTGCGGGCGTGCTCTCGCCCGGTGCGCAGGGTGTCGTCCTTGCGCCAGGCGTCCAGCTTGCGGAAGGCCTGCGCCCCGCGCCCCTCGGCCTGGTCGATATAGGCCTCGATCAGGGCCTCGGCCTGGGGATCGCGCTGGGTGAGAACGGTGGAGACCTCGGCCAGCCGCTTCAGGTCCGCGCGCGCGGCGGCGGCCATGCCCAACTGACCCTCGGCCACCGCGCGCTGGCGCAGCATGATCACCTGTAGCCGGCGCGAGGGGTTGTCGATCACCGGCGCGGCGTTGGCCAGGCAGGCCAGCACCTGCCGCGGCTGATCGGCCAGGCCCGCGATCTTGCCGCACAGGAAGCGGTCCCAGGTCAGCAGGGCCGGATCGCCCGCGCCCACGGTCATGCGATGGTGCAGGTCGGCGAAGCGCCGCGCCTGGTCCAGCTCTCCCAGGTCGGCGGCGGTGAAGGCGATGTCGTAGATGCGCTCGATCTTGCGGACGTAGAAGGCGTCGCGCTCGTCCAGCTCGGCCGCCTGGGTCATGTGGTCCAGGGCGCCTTCCTTGTCGCCCATGTCCGACAGGGTGTAGCTGTGGACCTGGTGCAGCTCGGCCAGCAGCGGCTGAGCGATGTCGCCGCGCCGTTCCAGCTCGCCGGTCAGCTCGGCGGCCAGACGCGCGGCCTGGGCCCAGCGTCCCACCTGGCCCAGGTGGCGGACCCGTTCGATCCCCGCCATCAGCCGCAGGTCGGGACCGGACTGGCTCATGAACCGCGCCCAGTCGGGATCGGTGAAGGCGCGGAAGCCGTGGGTCTCGTGGCGATAGGCCAGCACCTCCAGGTCGACCAGGGTCGAGAGGTGCGTGTCGTGGTCGCGCCGCGCGACCTGGCGGGCCCGCTCGGCCCAGGCGTCGAACCGGTCCTCGATCTGGTTGCTCTTATAGGCGTAGAGAACCCGCCACAGATCGTAGAGCCGCGCCTGGCCCCGCTCTTCGAGCGCCCGGCGCCCGGCGCGCTCGATGTCCTCGTTGTCGCGAGGCGGCCGGGCCTGGACCGCGCCGATCCGGTGGCTCAGTTGGTCCAGGCGCTGGGCCAGCGGCGCGCTCGATTGGGCCCAGGCGGCGCTCGCCGCCAGGGTTCCGATCAGCGCGATAGAAGTCAGAAGCCGCCGCAAATCCGCTTTCCTGGGGTTTCGGCCAGCCTTGCGGCAACAGATGTAGGACGGGTTAAGCTTGTCGCGGGGGTTGCGGGCTTGAGAGCGGGCGCGGCGAGACGCGAATAAGACGAGCCCACCACCAACGCTCCGTCATTCCCGCCCCCAGGGACCGGCTTTGCCGGCCCGAGGGGCGGGAATGACGGAAGTTGTGGGCTCGGAGCACCAGTCTCCCCCTAGATCGTCGCCCCGCCGTCCACGACCATCGCCTGGCCCGTCATGAAGCTGCCGGCCTGGGAGGCCAGGTACACCGCCGCCCCGGCCAGCTCGTCCGGCTCGCCGATGCGGCGCAGCGGCACGCCCTGGGTCGAGCGCTTCAGGGTCTCGGGATTGTCCCACAGGGCCTTGGCGAAGTCGGTCTTGATCAGGCCCGGCGCGATGCAGTTGACCCGCACGTTGTCCGGCCCGAACTCGTGAGCCAGGTTGCGGGCCAGCTGGAAATCGGCGGCCTTGGAGATGTTGTAGGCGCCGATGATGGCGTTGCCGCGCAGGCCGCCGATCGAGCTGACGATGATGATCGAGCCGTCCTTGCGCTCGCGCATCTCCGGCGCGACCATCGAGATCAGCCAGTGATTGCTGATGATGTTGTTGTCCAGGATCTTGCGGAACTGGTCGTCGGCGATGCCCGACATCGGGCCGTAATAGGGATTGCTGGCGGCGTTGCAGACGCAGATATCGACCCGGCCGAACGCCTTGTGGGTCTCGTCGACCAGGTTTTGCAGCTCTTCCTTGGAGGCGATGTTGGCCGGGACCGCGATGGCCGTCCCCGCCCCGTGCTTGGCGTTGAGCGCGGCGGCCACCTCTTCGCAGGGGCCCGCCTTGCGCGAGGAGATCACCACCTTGGCGCCGTGCTCGGCCATGCGCTCGGCGATCGCCTTGCCGATCCCGCGCGAGGACCCGGTGATGATCGCCACCTTGCCGGAAAGGTCGAAGAGGCTCATGAGGCGCTCCCTAAAACGTTTGTTTGAATTTCCGTCACAGTGGAGCCGGCGGACGCGCGGGTCAAGGCTCGCGACTTGATCTGGATCATCGCGCCCGCCCGCCGGCGGGACCAGCCTCGCTGGTCTCGCGAAGGGAGAAGCGCGATGGAACAGAAAGCCAGACACGACATCGTCCAGATCCTGGCGACCGGCCAGGATCTGACCGTGGCGACGGTCCGCGAGGACGGCTGGCCCCAGGCCACGACCGTCAGCTACGTCAGCGACGGCCTGTCGATCTATTTCGGCTGCTCGGCGGACTCGCAGAAGGCGCGCAACCTTGGGCGCGATCCTCGGGTGTCGATCGCCATCACCCTGCCCTACGGCCAGTGGGACGAGATCCGGGGCGTCTCCCTGGCGGGCCTGGCCCAGCGGATCACCGATCCCCAGCAGGCGATCGAGATCGGGCGGCTGTTTCTCGAGAAATTCCCGCAGGTCGGCCAGGCGTTCGACGCGGCCGAAGGCGGCGGGCTGGCGCTCTTCTGCGTGACGCCCAAGGTGGTCTCGATCCTCGACTACCGCCAGGGCTTTGGCCACACCCAGTTGGTCGAGGCGGGCGAGCTGGAGATCGAACCGGGCTGAACTTTTTTGGCGAGGCGTTGTCGGGAGGCTTGGCGCGGGTGCGTCCTTGGGACGAAATCACTCAGACAGGAGACGCCCCATGCCCCTCGACGCCGCCCCCGCCGCCGAAGACCGCGACCTCGTGCTGGAGCGCGTGATCGATGTTCCGCGCGAGAAGCTCTACAAGTGCTGGACCACGCCGGAGTTGATGCCCCAGTGGTTCTGCCCCAAGCCCTGGACCGTGTCGGACGTGCGGCTCGACGTCCGTTCGGGCGGGAACAGCTACCTCGTCATGAACGGCCCGAACGGCGAGCGTATCCCCCAGCCCGGGGTCTATCTGGAAGTGGTCCCCAACGAGAAGATCGTCTTCACCGACGCCTTCAGCGAGACCTGGAAGCCGTCGGCCAAGCCTTTCATGGTCGCCATCGTCACCTTCGAGGACCTGGGCGGCGGCAAGACCCGCTACCGCGCCGTGGCCCGCCACTGGAGCGTCGAGGACCGCGACACGCACGAAAAGATGGGCTTCCACGAAGGCTGGGGCATCGTCGCCGACCAGTTGGCGGCCCTGGCCAAGACGCTGTGACTCAGACCCCTCTCTCTATGAGAGAGGGGCTCGCGAGGCCCGCCCCTCGATCAGAGCCCACGCCACCGCCGCCGCGAAGGCGGCGCCGTAGCTCCAGAGGAGGCCGCCGCCGGCGAACATCAGCGACCGGTCTGACGCCCCGTAGATCTGCGGCGCCCAGCGGATCGCCCAGCCGTCCAGCATCATGGCCACCGCTCCCGTCACCGACACGCCGGCCAGCATCTGCTCGGGCTTCAGCCGTCCCACGAACCGGCACAGCCAGACGCTGAAGAGGCCCGCCAGCGGTGCGATCAGGGTTCCGCGCAAGGCCAGGTCCACGTCCAGCGCCCGCTCGGGATGGGCTCGCAGGCCATGGGTGACGAAGCCCCACATGGCCACGCCCAAAGCCGCCGTCACGACCACCTGCCAAGCCTTCAGCATCGCCAGCCTCCAAAATGTAGCATATGCTACGTTTCTATTTTCGTAGCGCCTGCTACAGAGGGAGTCAATGACTTCCTCCGACTCGTCCCACCGCCCCCCATCGGGCCCCAAGTCCCAGGCCAAGCGCGCCGCCCTGACCGGCCGCATCGCCGACGTGATGCTGGCCGAGGGCCTGGCCGGCATCCCGCTGCGCGACCTGGCCGCGCGGCTGGGCACCAGCGACCGGATGCTGCTGTACTATTTCGAGGACAAGGCCGAGCTGGTCCAAGCCGCCGTCGCCGCGCTGGCGGGGCGGCTGGACAAGGTGCTGGAGACGTCGCGCGTCTCCGGCCGCCGCCCCCCGGCGCAGGTGATGCGCGACACGGCCGCCTTCCTGGCCCTGCCGGACCTGCGACCGTTCCGCGCCGTATGGGCCGACATCCTGGCGCGCGGCGGCCGGGGCGAAACGCCGTTCGCCGCCATCGCCCGCGCTCAGATCGAAGGGGCCATCGCCAGCCTGGAAGAGCAGCTCGACCTCGCGGACGCCGCCGAGCGCCGCCGCGTCGCGGCCGCCATCCTGGCCGCCATCGAG
>NZ_DATFAV010000348.1:0-32936 GCF_035254145.1 Caulobacter sp.
GTGACCTTCGCCGTGCCGTCGGGCGTCACGCGGCTGACGGTGGCCTTCGACTATACCGGACGCGAAAACCGGACCGTCGTCGATCTTGGCCTGCTGGACCCCGTCCGCTTTCGAGGCTGGAGCGGCGGGAACAAGAAGAGCTTCTTCGTCTCCACCGAGGCGGCGACTCCCAGCTATCTCCCGGGCCCGCTGCCCGGTGGGAAATGGACCCTGCTCCTGGGCGTGCCCAATGCGCGGCCAAACTCGCGGGCGACCTACGAGGCCAGGATCTGGTTCCAACGTGGAGCCGCGGCGACGCCCGCGATCTTGCCCAAGGGGACGTCGCCGGGCTGGTATCGCGGCGATCTTCACATGCACACCGCCCACAGCGATGGCGGCTGCGCGACCGGAGAGGCCCCACGCGCGCCGTGTCCCGTCTACCGCACCGTCCTGGCCGCTCAGGCCGCCGGCCTCGACTTCATCGCGGTGACCGACCACAACACCACCAGTCAGGCCGAGGCGCTGACCGAACTGCAGCCGTCGTTCCCGGACCTGCTGCTGATGACCGGCCGTGAAGTCACGACCTTCCAGGGCCACGCCAACGTCTTTGGACCCCCGGCCTTCATCGATTTTCGCCTCGGCTCGAAAGCCGTGCCGACCATCCAGAGCCTGCAACGGGCGGTGAAGGCGGCCGGCGGGGTCTTCTCGATCAATCACCCGGCCGTGCCTTCGGGCGAGCAATGCATGGGGTGCGGCTGGACCGCCAAGGACACCGACTATGACGCCGTCCAGGCCATCGAGGTGGCCAACGGCGGCAACGAAAAGGCCCTGGGCGGCTTCGAGGGGATCCTGTCGGGCGTTCCTTTCTGGGAGACGCAGCTGAACCAAGGCCGCCGGATCACCGCCATCGGCGGGAGCGATAACCACGACGCCAGCATCGCCCACGACAAGCCATCGGCCGTTGGTCGTCCCGCGACCGTGATCCATGCCGAAGGACTGTCGAGCGAGGCTATCTTGGCTGGGCTCCGCGCCGGCCGGGTGTTCATCGATCTGGACGGGACCCGCGACCGCATGCTGGACCTCTCGGCGACGGTCGACGGGCGCAGCGCCGTGATGGGCGGCGCCTTGGCGGTCAAGCCAGGCGAGACCGTGGCCTTCGCGGCCAAGGTCGCGGACGTCGATCTCTCGGGTCTCGAAGTCGTCCAGGACGGGACCACGACGAAGCCGGCGATCTCGGCGACGGGCGAGTTCTCGATCCAGATGCCCGCGCGCGCCAGCTGGGTGCGGGTCAATGTCCGCGACGCCGCTGGCCGCCTGCTGCTGATCGGCAACCCGATCTATCTGACCCTTGCTCCCTAGGGTGCGATCGTTCGCAGGAAGTGCTCGACCAGGCCCGGCCCGTCGGCCTCGATCAGGATCCCAACCGGGGTTCCCTCGAGGGCCCAGACCGTTTGGCCGGCGCGCTCGCCGTGCGTCGTCACCGCTACCGGCGCGCGGCGAGATGCGAACAGCTGAGGGCGGGTCAGGCTGATAAGGGCGGCGACGTCGTGCAGCACGCAGCCGTTCAGGCCTTCGTGGCGCGCATAGGCGGCCGCATATCCACGCGTGACCTCACGGACGAAGTCGCCGGCGGCGAAGGCCTGTGCGCTCGAAAGCACGCACGGCCTCGTCGCGTCCAGCGGGACAAGGGTCAGCGGCCAGGGCGCGGCCAGGACCTCGGCGGCGGCTTCTGGATCGTTGTGGACGTTGGCCTCGGCGTATGGAGTGATGTTGCCGCGTTCGAAGGCTCCGCCCATGATCGTCACGCCGGCGACCAGGTCGGCGATGTCGGGCGCGGCGCGTAGGGCCAGCGCGAGGTTGGTCAGCGGGCCAATCGCGACCAGGGTGACGGCGCCCGGGTTGGCGCGGACGATCTCGATGATTCGCTCGTGGGCCTCGCCGTTGTCGGGCGGCGCCAGGTCCAGGCCGGAGAGATCGATGTCGCCCAGGCCGTTGTCGCCATGTACGTGAACCGGCGAAGGTCCGCGCGGACGGCTCAGCGGCGTGGCGGCGCCGCGATGAATGGGGGCGGAGAGGCCCAATCGGGCGCGCAGCCAGAGCGCGTTGCGGGTGGTGGTCTCGACGTCGGCGTTGCCGAACACCGTCGTGATCGCCACCAGTCGCAGGTCAGGGCGAGCGCGCAAATAGAGCAGAGCCAGGGCGTCGTCGACGCCAGGGTCGGTGTCGAGGATCACCAGCCTAGGCGAGGCGCTCATCCGTAGACCGCGCGGCAGACCGCCTCGCACTTGGCCAGGTCGAAGAAGCCGTCGGTGCGTACGCCTGACTCCATGTCGATCCAGTAGAGCGCGCCTTCGGGCGCGGCGATGCGAGCCAGGATGTCACCGACCGTGTCGGGACCGATGCCGCCGGAATAGCCGCCGAACGGACCGTCGGCGGCGGGCGGGGCTGGCCAGCGATCGGGGCGGGCGCCCGTGCCGAACGAGACGTCGAACAGCCAGTCGACGCCAGTCTCGGCCGGAAAGTCACCCTGGCTCTGCAACACCGCCCGCACGCCCAGGCGTCGGCTATAGTCGCGGGCGGCGGCGGCTTGGGTAGCGTCGCTGCCCTGGAAGCCGTGATTGATCTGCACGCGCTGAACTCCGCCGGGGGCGAGGGGCGCGGTCATCGGATCGGCCACGATCGCTCTAGCCGCCGCGCCGCAGACATGGGCGGCCCAGCGCAGCTCGCGCGCGGCCAGCAGGGCGGTGCGGGTTATGGCGTTGGGAAACAGCGCCTTGTCCTCCTGCGCCGGGTCGACCAGCAGGCCCCACTCGATCGGATAGCGGCTCGACAGGCGCAGCATGCCCGGCAGGAGGTCGGGGTGATCGACGCCCGTGAAGGCGATGAAACAAGGCGGTTGCATGGCGCGATCCGAGAGCGAATTGTCCTTGCAAACTAACAAGTGAAACGTTTCAGTCAAGCGAGCGAGCAGAGGAGTTTTCGGCATGGTGGCGGTGGTGGTCGCGGGCTTTGCGACGATCGACTACGTGGCGCGGGTCGAGGGCGACTTCACAGGGCGCGGCACGCTGCTGATGCGCCAGGGCGCGGAGGATGCCTGGCCCCGCGCGGGCGGCGCGGCGCTGTTCGCCGGCGCCGCCCTGGCCCGTGCGGGCGTCGCGGCCGCGCCCCTGGCTTGGATCGGCGATGATGGTGATGGCGAGACCTATCGGGAGGCCTGCCGTCAGGCGGGTGTTTCGCTGGAGGGAGTGGCGACCATGGCCGGCGCGTCCTCGACCCGTTGCCTGCTGATCTACAACGCCGACGGGACCTACGGTTGCCTGCTGCGGCCGGGGGCGGCCCTCCTGACCGAGGGCCAGCGCCGTCTGGTTCTTGGGACTTCATGGTTGGTCGCCGCCGCCGGACCGCCCGAGATCCTGCGCGAGCTGCTGGACGCGGTCTTGCCGTCGACCCGGCTGGTCTGGATCGCCAAGGACGACCCTGCCTGCTTCCCGCCGGACCTGGTGGCGCGACTGTCGCGGCGGGCCGATGTCGTGTTTTGCAACGCCGGCGAGCGCGCCTGGCTGGAGGCGGGCCGAGAGGACCCGGCGCCGGCCGGGCAGCTGCTGTTCGAGACGCGCGGCGGGGGAGGCGTGAGGGTCGAGGGGGCGGGGGAGGCGTTTCAGCTTCCAGTCGTCGCCCTGGCCGTCGACGACGCCACCGGCGCGGGCGACACCTTCGCGGGAGCGGCCCTGGCCGCCTTGATCCATGGCGGCTCATCCCGCGTGGCGGCGGAGGCCGGGATCGCGGCGGCGGGAACGCTGCTGAAGGGTAGGCGATGACGGGGCCTAGAGCGGGTCCAACTCGTCGATCCGCTTCTGCAACCGCTTGGCGCCCCACTGGTTCAGCGCCCAGACAAGGACGAAGAACAGGGCCATCACCGCGCTGGTGACGAGAATGATCAGGTGGTCGGTCTCGATCGAGCGTCCGCGTGTGTGCGCCTGGAACCACCGGCCTGCGATCACCAAGGCCAGGCCAGGGACGAACGGCGCCAGGTACCAGCGGCCGACCGTGCGCAAGGCGTCGCGCTGACGGATCAACTCCTGGCGGTGGAAGTCGACGATCGGCGCGCCACCCTCCGGCACGGCCCGCGCCGAAGCCATCCTGTGCAGGTGGCGCAGCACCATGACCGTCGCGACGATGATCAGCGCCGCGCCGCCCTGCATCATCCAACTGCTTTTGTGCAGCAGCACTGGCGCGAAGCCCAGGATCACGAGGACTCCGGCGACGTATTCGGTCAGGTTACGGCGGCGGACCTTGCGCTGCATCGTTCGCGCCCGCTGGTGGATCTCGGCCAGGGTCATCGGCTCATGCTCCGTGGGTTGGGCTCGCCACAGAGCCCCAAGGTCGTCGGAGGGATCACCGGTCATCGGGACCTCCCTGGTTGATGCGGTGGACGAGAACGGTCTTGAGGCGCGAGAGCTTGGTGGCCACGGCCCCCGCCGACAGGCCGCAGATCTCGCCGATAGCCCGCGCCTCCAGGCCTTCCAGATAGAGCAGCACGATCTGTCGGTCGGGCGCGGCCAGGGTCTGGACCAGTGTCGTCAGCCGCGCCACGGCATGGCGCTCGGCGACCTGCAACTCGGGATCGGGCTGGCCCGGATCGGCGAAGGCTTCCAGTTCGTCGAGGGTCAGAAGCTTGCCTTGCCGCGCGCGGCGGGCGTGCGAGGCGGCCACGTTGTGGGCCACGCGATACATCCAGGTCCGCTCCGAGCAGCGGTCGTCGAACCGCGCGAAGCTGCGCCAGAGCGCGATGTGGATCTCCTGCAGCAGGTCCCGTCGCTGCTCGGGATTGGCCTCGGAGGCGCGCGCCAGGCGCTCCAGCGCCGGACCAAAGGCGGCCGCGACGCGGGCGTAGCGCTCGTCCTGCGGGGTTTTCGAAGAAGAAGGGATCGGATCGCCCATGCCCTAGTTAGTCGCCGCCCGCGGCCATGTCTTACAGCGGCGGGCGAAATGGCGTCACCCTCCGATCAGCCCCATGATCGTCGCGGTCATGCAGATGGTCAGGAACGCCGCCGCCAGGGCCTTGAAGCCCAGTTCGACGACCTCGCCGACCTTGTCGGGGGCCATCGACGACAGGCTGCCGATCAGGATCGCGACGCTGCCGACATTGCCGAAGCTGCCGAGCGCGTAGGTCAGGATCAGCAGGCTCTTGGGCGTGAGCGCGCCGGGAGGCAGGGCCATCATGTCGCTGTAGGCCACCACCTCGTTGGCGGCGACCTTGGTTCCGAGAATCGCGCCGACGGTCTGCAGGTCCGAGAGCGGCGCCCCGGTCAGCCAGACGATCGGCGTCAGCAGCCAGCCGAGGATCGCACCGAGCGTCAGCGGCGCTCCAGCATGCGGAAGAGAGCCCAGCCCCATGTTGATCAGGGCGATCAAGCCGACGAAGACGATCAGCAGGCCGGCGATGTTCGCCACCATCTTCACCGCGTCCAGCGTGCCGAAGGTCAGGGCCTCCAGGCTGCTGCGATAGGGGCTGGCCAGCACGATCGGCTCATGCGCCGAGGAGGGCGCATCACCGGGAATGATCAATCTCGCCATGCCGATCGCCATGGGCGTGCTGATCAGCGAAGCGATCAGGAGGTGGCTGAAGGCGCCCGGCACCTTGGCCGAGATCAGCGAGCCCAGCACGATCATCATCGAACCACCGATCACCGACAGGCCGTCGACCATGATGATGAAGATCTCGGCGCGGGTCAGGCGCGGCAGGAACGGCTTCACCAGCAGCGGCGCCTCGACCATCCCCAAGAACACGCAGGCCGAGGTGGAGACCCCGACCGGACCGCTGACGCCGAACAGCTTGCCAAACGCCCAAGCCGCCGCGCGGACGATCCAGATCAGCACCCTCCAGTGCCACAAGAGGGCCGACAGCGCCCCGACCAGCAGGATGGCCGGCAGGGCCTGGAAGGCGAAGATGAAGGCCGCGCCCGGATCCTCGATGCTGAACGGCGCGCGGCCGCCCCCGAGATAGCCGAACATGAAGCTGGAGCCGGCCCTGGACGCGGCCTGCAGGGCGTCGACCACGTGGGTGGCGGCGGCGAAGGCGGCTGTGATCGCCGGGACCTTGGTCAGCAGCAGGGCCAGGGCGAGCTGACAGGAGAGGCCGATCAGTACGGGCCGCCAGGGCAGGGCGCGCCGGTTCTCCGACAGCAGCCAACCCAGCGCCAGGAACACGACGACGCCCAGCAGCGCCCGCGCGGTTTCGTTGTCCGGCATGTCCCCTCCGACCCCGAGTTCGTCGACTCTATAGAGTGAAACGTTTCAAGGAAAGTCGCGTAATCCGAGGTCGGACGCCATCGGTAGAATGCCGCTCGCGGTCGAGCGCAGTGGGGCGAACGCTCGAAAAACCCACACGATAGCAAAGGGTGGTGCACGAAATGGCGCCACATCGGGTCTCGCCGCCTGTGATGAAATTGTCATTGAACTTGAATATGAAACGTTTCACTAAATAGTGCCGACATCCGCCGAGGCGGACTTGAAGGGGGCTTTGAACATGAAGACGTCCATCTGGCTGGCTTCGAGCGCGTTGTGCCTGGTGATGGCCGCGCCCGCCATGGCGCAACAGACGGCGCCGACCGCCGACACCATCGACGAGGTCGTGGTCACCGCCGAGCGGTTTGGCTCGGGCCTGGCCCGCGCGACCTTCACGATCGGCGCCGAGGACATCCAGGAACGTCCGCTGGGCGCGGAGATCACCCAGGCTCTAATCAAGGTTCCGGGCGTCCAGGTCTCGACCGGCGACGCGCGTGGCGGCAGCTTCTCGTTCGAGATCTACATGCGCGGCCTGGGCGACGAGCAGATCGGCCTGACGCTGGACGGCATCCCGACCGGCGACAGCCGCTTCAACGGCGGCTCGCCGCCGCAGCGGTTCATCGAGAGCAGCAATATCGGCAAGATCACCGTCTCGCAGAGCGCGGGCGACATCGGCGCGCCGTCGCGCTTCGCCCTGGGCGGCTTCATCGACTTCGTCACCGACGCGCCGCGCAAGGACTTCGGGGGCACGGTCGAGGCCGGCGTCGGCTCGTTCGACTTCCGCCGGATCTACGGCCGGATCGACAGCGGTGAGATCGCGCCGGGCCTTTCGGGCTACCTGACCTATTCGCACCAGGAGAACGACATCTGGGCGGGGCGCAAGAGCCGGGGCAGCGAGCGCGACCACTACGAGCTGAAGGTCGTCAAGAACTTCGACAACGGCTCGTTCGTGAAGGGCCGCGTCTCGTACAACGACCAGACCGACAACGACTTCAACATCGTCACCAAGGGCGAGTTCAAGGCGTCGCCGCGCAGCGACCGGGCTCTGGACGCCATCACCGGGATTCCGGCCAAGGACGTCGACTTCGGCGGAGCCCTGGGCGGTTGGCGCAAGGACTGGCTGGGCTACGCCAATAGCCACTTCGTGCTCGGCGACACGCTCAGCCTCGACGTCAATCCCTACTACCAGAACCTCAAGGGCGAGTCGTTCCGCTACCAGGATCGCCAGCGCATCCTGACGGGTGGCGATCCGCGCGCGGTGAGCGGCTACAACGCCAATGGCGGGGCGGTGCGTCCGACCCTGACCACCCTGCGCAACAGCAATGTGGTCGGCGGTCCGGCCGACATGCGGGTCACGCCGCGCGACCGTGATCGCTATGGCGTGACCGGCGAGCTCAAGGCGCGCTTCGGCGGGCAATCCTTGCGCTTCGGCGGCTGGTGGGAAGGTGGCGACTCCACGGAGAAACGCAACTTCTACCCGATCCTCAGCTCGGCCCAGAGCATCGCCTACGACCGCGCCAAGCTGAACTATGTCGAGTACGAGCGCTCGGCCTCGGTCGAGACCACCATGCTGTACGCCCAGGACGAGTTCCGGGCCCTGAACGACAAGCTGAAGGTCGATCTGGGCCTGACCTGGTACGACGTGAAGTACGACGCCAAGTCGCCGCTGGAGTACAAGGCCAACGTCAAGTTCTCGCAGCATTCGGACATCAATCCGAAGGTTGGCGCGACCTACCAGCTCACCCAGGACTGGGAGCTGTTCGGCGGCTACGCCAAGAACTTCGCCGGCATTCCCGAGGACGCCTTCCTAGGCTCGACCGCGGTGATCAGCCCCAAGGACCTCGACCCGGTCGAGACCGAGAACCTGGACCTGGGTCTGCGCTTCGTGAAGCCGAACATGGCCTTCTCGATCCAGGCCTATGACGTCGATCTCAAGAACAACGTCGGCATCGTGCCGCGCGACCCGACGGCCGCCCTTGATCCCGACGAGGTCGTGCGCGGCAACGTCGCGACCAAGGCTGTCAACATCGCCGGGATCAAGACCAAGGGCATGGAGCTGACCGGCTACTACGACTTCGGCTTGGTCGATTTCTACGGCTCGTATTCGCGCCAGGACGCCAAGCACGACAATCCGGCCGTTGGCAGCGCCGCGCGCAAGGCCCTGGCCGCCGTCGCCGTGATCGGCGGGGCGGGCGTGCGCGACATTCCCAAGAACAGCTTCTTCGGCCAGATCGGCTGGAAGCCGCTGACCGGGCTGAAGATCGACGCCAACGTCCGTTATGTCGGCGACCGCGTCGGCGGCCACATCGTGGCGCCCACCACCTTCCAGGAAATCGGCGTCGAAATGATCGACGGCTACACCCTGGTGGGGCTGGCGGCGACCTATGACCTGAAGCGGGCTGGGGGGCCGGACCTGCGGTTCCAGTTCAACGTCGATAACCTGTTCGACGAGGAGTACATCGGCGCGGTCAGCGGCTCGACCGCCACCCAGCCGGAGTTCGGCTACACGGCGGCGACGCCGAACAATCGCACCTTGGACCGCTACTTCGTCGGCATGCCGCGCACCTACACCGTCTCGGTGCGAGCGAGGTTCTAGAACCCCGTTCTTGACGCTCGCCCTGAAAGCTTTCACCTCCAGGGCGAGCAACGGAATCCAGAGCATGGCCAAGAGCGAACCGCCGCCGATCGATCCACCCCGCAGGGCCACGCTCAAGGAGGTCGCCAAGGCCGCCGGCGTGTCGCTGGCCAGCGCCTCCTACGCGATCAACGGGGCCGGCTCGGTGGGGGAGGCGACGCGCGAGCACATCCTCAAGGTCGCCGCCGAGCTGGGCTATCGGCCCAATCAGAGCGCCAAGGCCATGAAGACCGGCAAGACCGGGGCGATCGGCCTGATCCTGCCGGACCTGACCAACCCGTTCTTCCCCAGCCTTGCCCAGGGGGTGATCCAGGCCGCGCGGGCTCACGGCTACAGCGTCTTCCTGACTGACACCGAGGGCTCGGCCGAGGCCGAGCAGCGCGCGGTCAGCCTCCTGATCGACCACGGAGTCGATGGAGTGATCTGGTTTCCGATCGCCGACGACGGCCCGGTCGGCAAGCTGATCGAGGGCGTGCCTACAGTCGTCCTGGATCGCAACCTGCCGGGCTACGACGTCATCCAGGCCGACTATGTGGAGGGGGGGCGGCTGGCCGCCGAGCACCTGATCGCGGCGGGCCATGTGAACATCGGGGTGATCTCGGGTCCCCATGCCGCCTCCAGCGCCCGCCAGCGGGCCGAGGGGGCGATCGCCGCCATTCGCGAAAGGGCCAACCTGACGTGGCACGTCCACAACGCCTTCTCGCTGGACCTGGAGCCGGCCGTCGCCGAGGCCCTGGAGCGCCGGACCGCCACGGCGGTGATCGCCGGCGCTGACCTGATCGCCATCGGGGCCATGCGCCACATCCGGTCGATGGGTCTTTCAGTTCCGGGTGACGTCTCGGTGGTCGGGTTCGACGACATTCCCTGGGCGCAGCTGCACATGCCGGCCCTGACCACGATCGACATGCCGGTCGAGGACATGGCCGCCGCCGCCGTCGAGACCCTGATCCGCCGCATGAGCGCCCGAAGTGAGCCGCGCCGACGCGTGGTGTTCAACGTCGAGCTGATCGCCCGCGATTCCGTGCGCATCCTGACATGAGCCTCGGCGCGCTGCTTGGTCTGGCGCTGAGCCTGAAGCTGATCGGGACGCTCGACCTGCCCAAGGACCTTACGGTCGACGGCGCGCCGCTCGGCGGTGTTTCGGGCGTCGACTACGACAGGCGGACCGGCGATTGGCTGATGATTTCCGACGATCGCTCGGACAAGGCGCCGGCGCGGTTTTTCGTGGGGCGGCTGGACTACGACGCGCATGGCGTGAAGGGGCTGCGGCTCACCGGCCAAGTCCCCTTGCGCCAACCGGACGGCTCGACCTTCGCCGGAAGCCGGAGCCCGTCCGGCGAACGGGTCGACGCCGAGGCTCTGCGCATTGATCCGCGGACGAGCGAACTGGTCTGGACGAGCGAGGGCGACGCCGCGCGCGGTTTTGACCCCTCGTTGCGGCGCATGAATCGCGCCGGCGCGTGGCGCGGGACCATTTCAACCCCGCCCGCCTTCCGCTTCGATCCGGCGAAGGCCGAGGGAGCTCGGCCCAACCAGACCTTCGAGGGCGTCAGTTTCTCACCGGGCGGACGGTGGCTGTGGCTGGCGATGGAAGCGCCGCTGGTCGAGGACGGGGCGGTCAGCACCGTCGCACAAGGCGGCGTCACCCGGATCACGC
The DNA here is from genome assembly GCF_035254145.1 of Caulobacter sp. Taxonomy (GTDB): domain Bacteria; phylum Pseudomonadota; class Alphaproteobacteria; order Caulobacterales; family Caulobacteraceae; genus Caulobacter. The sequence goes on from NZ_DATFAV010000348.1 coordinate 10,560, forward strand.
GCCTTGATCGGTCCGGTCGCGTGATGGCGCAATACGCCTATCGCCTCGACCCGGTTCAGGCCGCCGCCCTGCACAGGGGCGACAATGGGGTCAGTGAAATCCTGGCCGTCGACGACCGCCGGCTGCTGGTGTTGGAACGCTCTGGAGTCGAGGGCGAGCCTGGGCGGTTCGCCTTTCATTGCCGCCTCTATCTCGTCGACCTCGCCACGGGGCAGGACATCGCCGGACGCCGGAGTCTGCTCGGCGCGACGCCGCGCACATTGGCCAAGCGGCTGCTCGTCAACTTCGATCACGTCCCCGGCGGTGCGGTCAATCTCGAGGCCATGACCTGGGGACGGGAGCTCGGTGGAAAGCGGACGCTCGTGCTGCTGGCCGACGATAACTTCGCGACGGACCAGGCGCAGCGCGTCCTGGTGTTCGGGGTGCGTTGAGGATTGGCGAGATCGGTCCCGTGAAGGCGATCTGGCGCCCTAGCCCAAGAGCCGATAGCCCACGCCCGGCTCGGTCAGGATCAGCGTGGGTCGGCTGGGATCGCGCTCCAGCTTCTGACGTAGCTGGCCGACGAACACGCGCAGATATTGGGTGTCCTGGGCATGAGCGGCGCCCCAGACGCCGGTCAGGAGCTCCTTGTGGGTGAGCACCTTGCCGGGAGACAAGGCGAGGCGGGTCAGCAGCTCGAACTCCTTCGGCGACAGTTTCACGGCCTCGTCGGCCTTGGTGACCAGTCGTCGGTCCAGGTCGATGACGACGTCGCCGAACGAAAGCGGTCCGGCCGGTCGCCGCGGGGCGCCCGACAGCCGTAACGCCGCCCGAAGCCTGGCCAGCAGCTCGCCGACGCCGAACGGCTTTTCGACATAGTCGTTGGCCCCTCGGTCGAGGGCTTCGATCTTCTCGACCTCGCGATCACGTGCCGAGAGGATCAGGATCGGCCCCTCGTAGAAGGCCCGCGCCTTCTCCAGCACGTCCTTACCGTCCATGTCGGGCAGGCCCAGGTCGAGGACCACGGCGTCCGGCGACCACAGAGCGATGCCGCGAAGGCCCTCCTGGCCGCTGTCGGCGCGTAGGGCCTCATAACCGGCCGCGTCGAGGGCGGGGCCCAGGAAGCGGTGGATCTGCGGTTCGTCGTCGATGACGAGAATGCGGTGGCGAAGCGCGCTCATGGCGCTGTCATAGCAGATGATGCGGAGTCGCCACCGCCTTTGGCAGGCTGATCAGGATCCGCGTTCCCTTGCCGTCGTGGATCGGGCTGGCGGCGGCGATGCGGCCGCCCAGGGCGTCGATGAACCCCTTGGCGATCGACAGGCCAAGGCCCGCGCCCTGACTGCGGTCGCTGGGTTCTTCCATGCGCCGGAACTTGTCGAACACCCGCTCCAGCTCGGACGGCGGGATTCCGCGCCCCTCGTCCTCGATGCTGATCACGACGTTCGCGCGGTCCTCGTAAGCGGCCATCTCGATGCGCGCCCCCGGCGGGCTGTAGGCGATGGCGTTCTCCAGCACGTTGACCACCACTTGCTCCAGCAGGCTGGCGTCGGCCTGGATCAGCGACAGCGCCTGCGGGTAGTCGCGCGACAGGGTTCGGCCGCCCAAGCGGCGCGCCACGCGCGCGGCGGCGGCGTTGAGCACGTTCCGCGCGTCGATCCAATCGGTGCGCAGCCGCAGGGCGCCGCCTTCGATGCGGGTCATGTCCAGCAGGTTGGCGACATAGCGGTTCAGGCGCTCGGCCTCCTCGCGGATGCTGACGACCAGGTCCTCGCGCACCGGCTTGGCCAGCTTGTCGCCGTACTCGATCAAAGTCGTCGAGGCGCCCAGCACCGTCGACAGCGGCGTGCGCAGGTCGTGGCTGACCGAGTTCATCAGCGCCGAGCGGAAGCGGTCGGCGCGGCGCAGGGTCTCGGCCTCGACAGCCTCGGAGGCCAGTTGCGACCGCTCCAACGCCACCGCGCCCTGTTCCAGCAGAGCCAGCACCAGGCGCTCGAGGTCGGAGCCGGGCGGGGCGAGGCCCGCCTCGACACCGGCCACGCCGGTGCGGGCGCGCACCCCGTCCAGCGGCCAGAAGGTCCAGCGCGCCTGGGGCAGGGTGCCGGTGCCGGAGCCGGCCGGCTCTCCCTTCTCCCAGGCCCAGCGCGCGGCGGCCATCTGGGCGGCGTCCAGGGACTCGAGGCTGGGCGAACCGAAGGCCGGCGCGATCTCGTCGCCCTCGGGCAACAGGACCAGGGCGCGCCCGCCGGCGGCGGCCGAGACCTGTTCGGCGAGGGCCCGGGCCACGGCGCCCCGGCCGGTGGCCGCCGACAGGGTGCGGCTGGCGGCGAGCAGGGTCGTCACGGCGGCGGCGCGGCGTTGAGAGCCCAGGGCCTGGTCCCGCACGCGTCCGGCCAAGCCGCCCGACGCCAGGGCCACGGCCCAGAACACGATCAGGGTGATGAAGTCCGTCGGCGCCCCGATGGCCAGGCTGTAGCGTGGTTCGAGGAACAGATAGTTGTAGACTAAGAAGGCCACGGTCGCGGCGGCGAGGGCTGGGCGCAGGCCGTGCAGGACGCCCGCCGCCAACACGGCGGCCAGGAAGATCATTCCGAGATCGGCGCGGTCAAAGGTGACGTCCAGTCCCCAGGCGACGAGGGTCGCGGCGGCGATGAACAGGGCGCCGACCGCATAGCCGCGCCAGCGAACCGCGCCGCTTACCTTGCGAGACGCGGCCTGGCGTTCGTGGGCCACGCCCGTGACGACATGGACCGCTTCCCCGCGGGCCTCGCGCAGCAGGGCCGACGCCAGGGACCTTCCCGTGATCTCGCGCCAGCGATTCTCGATCGACTTACCGATGACGATCTGGGTGACGTTGTTGCGGCGCGCATAGGCCATCACCGTCGCGACGATGTCCCCACCTGTCAGGGCCACTGTCGCGCCACCGAGCTGTCCGGCCAGGCGGTAGGCCTCCCGCAGCCTTGCCGTGTCGCCTTCTCCGGTCAGCGGGCGGTCGGTCCGCTCGACATGCGCGACGGTCCAGGGGGCGTCCATCATCATGTCCGAAAGACGCCGGCCGGCCCGCACCAGGGTCGCCGCCATCGCGTCGCCGCCGACCAGGACCAGGATCCGTTCGCCCGCCGCCCAGGGGCCTTCGACGCCCTTTTCGCGCATGGTGGCGACGAGCTGGTCGTCGACCGTCTGGGCCGCGCGGCGCAGGGCCAGTTCGCGCAGCGCGGTAAGGTTCTCGACCTTGAAGAAGTTGTCGGCCGCCAGGCGCGCCGTCTCGGGGACATAGACCTTGCCCGCCGCCATCCGCTCGCGCAGTTCGTCCGGCGTGATGTCGACCAGCTCGATGTCGTCGGCGCGGGAGAGGGCGCTGTCGGGAACGGTCTCGCGCTGGCGAACGCTCGTGATCCGCTGAACGACGTCGACCAGGCTTTCCAGGTGCTGGACGTTCAGCGTCGTCCAGACGTCGACGCCGGCGGCCAGCAGTTCCTCGACGTCCTGCCACCGCTTGGGGTGCCGCGAGCCGATCGCGTTGGAGTGGGCGTATTCGTCGACCAGCAGGATCTTCGGCCTGCGCGCCAGGGCCGCGTCGATGTCGAATTCCATCTGGACGCGGCCGCCGTGTTCGATCGGCTTGCGGGGCAGAACGTCCATGCCACGCAAGAGACTCTCGGTCTCGCGCCGGCCGTGGGTCTCGACCACGCCGATCAGGACGTCCGCGCCCTCGGCCTTCCGGCGCCGGGCGGCGCGCAGCATCTCGTAGGTCTTGCCCACGCCCGGCGCCATGCCCAGAAACACCTTGAGGCGCCCCCGGCGCGCCTTGTTGGCGGCGGCCAGGAGCGCCTCGGGATCGGGCCGCTTGGGTTCTTCTGAAACCAAACTAGCCGCCCTTTGGGAAGCGGGAGTCCAGCGCCCGGTTGAGCGCCAGCACATTGACCCGCGGCTGACCGATGAAGCCCAGCAACGGCTGCTGGACCTCGGTCTCCACCACGGCCAGGACGGCGGCCTGGGCCACGCCTCGCGCCTTGGCCACGCGCGGCGCCTGGAAGCGCGCATTGGCCGGCGAGATGTCGGGATCCAGGCCGGAGGCCGACGTGGTGACGGCGTCCGCCGGAATGGGCGCGCCGGGGTTCTCGGCCCGCAGCGCGGCGGCGTCGGTCTTCTCGCGGTCGATCAGCTTGTCGTTCAGCGGGCCCATGTTCGAGCCGCTGGACGCGCCGGCGTCGTAGCCGTTCCCGGCCGCCGAGGGACGACCGTGGAAGTACTCGGGCCGGGCGAAGGCCTGGCCGATCAAGGCCGAGCCGATCACCTGACCGCTCGCGTCGCGGACCAGGCTGCCGTTGGCCTGGGCCGGGAACGCCGCCTGGGCGATCCCAGTGACCGCCATCGGATAGGCCAGGCCCAGCAGGACGGTGAACAGGCCCATCGAGACGAAGGCGGGGCGCCAAAACGGGGTTTGAGTGTGTGAAAGCATGACGGAAGACTCTCCGATAGCCGTTGTTTAGGCCAGGCCGAGGGCCGAGACCACGAGGTCGATCAGCTTGATGCCGACGAAGGGGGCGATCAGCCCGCCGATCCCGTAGAGGGTCAGGTTGCGTGACAGCAGCTTGCCGGCGCCGACGGCGCGGTACTTGACGCCCTTCAGGGCCAGCGGGATCAGGGCGACGATCACCAGGGCGTTGAAGATCACCGCCGACAGGATGGCGCTTTCCGGGCTGTGCAACCGCATGACGTTCATGGCGCCCAACGCCGGCAGCGACGCCACGAACATCGCCGGGATGATGGCGAAATACTTGGCCACGTCGTTGGCGATCGAGAAGGTCGTCAGGGCGCCGCGGGTGATCAGCATCTGCTTTCCGACCTCCACGATCTCGATGACCTTGGTCGGGTCGCTGTCGAGATCGACCATGTTGCCGGCCTCGCGCGCGGCCTGGGCGCCGGTCTGCATGGCCACGCCGACGTCGGCCTGGGCGAGGGCGGGGGCGTCGTTGGCGCCGTCGCCGCACATAGCCACCAGGCGGCCCTTGCCCTGTTCCTCGCGGATAAGACGCAGCTTGTCCTCGGGCGTGGCCTCGGCCAGGAAGTCGTCGACGCCGGCTTCGGAGGCGATGGCCGCGGCGGTCACCGGGTTGTCGCCGGTGATCATCACGGTGCGCAGCCCCATGCGGCGCAGGTCCGCGAAGCGCTCCTTCACGCCGGGCTTGACCACGTCCTTCAGATGGATGACGCCGACCAGCATACCATCCTCGCTGACGGCTAGCGGCGTGCCGCCGGAGCGGGCGATACGGTCCACGGCGGCGGAGACCTCGGCCGCTATGCTCTTGGGATCCAGCGCCAGCGAACGGTAGACGGCGTCGACCGCGCCCTTGCGCCACGAGCGGCCCGCGTGGTCGAGGCCCGACTGGCGGGTCTGGGCGGTGAACGGGATGGCGGTGGCGCCCTCCGGCGGCTCGACGGTCAGGCCGCCGTTGCGCGCCAGCTCGACGATCGAGCGCCCCTCCGGCGTCTCGTCGGCCAGCGAGGCCATCAGCGCGGCCTTCAAGGCTGCGTCGGGCCGCACGCCAGGGGCCGGGATCACCTCGGTGGCCATACGGTTGCCGAAGGTGATGGTGCCGGTCTTGTCCAACAGCAGGGTGTCGACGTCGCCGGCGGCCTCGACCGCCCGGCCCGAGGTGGCCAGGACGTTGACCTTCAGCAGGCGGTCCATGCCAGCGATGCCGACGGCGCTGAGCAGCCCGCCGATCGTCGTGGGAATGAGGGTGATGAACAGCGCGCCGAGCACCAGCGGGTCGAGGGCGACGCCGGAGAACTTGCCCAGGCCCAGCAGCGTCACGACCGCGATCAGGAAAATCAAGGTGAGCCCGGCCAGCAGCACGGCCAGGGCGATCTCGTTCGGCGTCTTGCGACGATCCGCGCCCTCGACCATGGCGATCATCCGGTCGAGGAAGGTCGAGCCCGCCTCGGCGGTGACCCGCACCTTGATCCAGTCGGAGACGACCGTGGTGCCTCCGGTGACGGCGGAGCGGTCGCCGCCGCTCTCGCGGATCACCGGGGCGCTCTCGCCAGTGATGGCCGCCTCGTTGACACTGGCCATGCCTTCGATGATCTCCCCGTCGGTCGGGATCACCTCGCCGGCCTCGACCAGGATCACCTCGCCGACGCCCAGCTTGTGGGCCGGGGTCGGGATGTAGGTTCCCGACTTGGGATCGATGATCAGCTTGGCCTTGGTGGTCACGCGCGTGGCGCGCAGGCTGTCGGCCGCCGCCTTGCCGCGGCCCTCGGCGACGCTCTCGGCCAGATTGGCGAAAAGCACCGTGGCCCACAGCCAGACGGCGACCTGGATCGCGAAGCCGGCGGCCTGGTGCGCCGCGACGGCCGCGACCGCCGAGACGCTCGCCAGCAACGCCACCACCCAGGTGGCGAAGATCACCGGATTGCCGGTCAGCTTGCGCGGATCGAGCTTGAGAAAGGCGTCCTTGGCCGCCCGGGCCAGGACGGCGCCGGAGAGGCCGCCGGCCAGGGCCGAAGCCTTGCGGCGGCCTTCGCCGGCATGGATGTCTATAGAGGTCATGGGATCACCACTCAGCGGAGGGCCGCGACCGCGCCGAGCGCCTGGAAGTGCTCGACGATCGGTCCCAGCGCCATCGCGGGGAAGAATTGCAGGCCGCCCAGGATCAGGATCACCCCGATCAGGAGGCCGACGAAGAGGCCGCCATCGGTCGGCAGCGTGCCAGCGGTGGGGGCCAGCTTGGGCTTGGACGCCAGGCTGCCGGCGATGGCCAGGACGGCGATGATCGGCAGGAAGCGGCCGAGCGCCATGGCGATCCCCAGCGTGACGTCCCACCAAGGGGCGTTGGCGGTCAACCCGGCGAAGGCCGAACCATTGTTGGCCGTGCCCGAGACGTAGGCGTAGAGGATCTCGGACAGGCCGTGCGGTCCGCTATGCATCAGCCCCTTCAGCGCTTCGGGCAGCACGGCCGCTATCCCCGAGAAGCCCAGCATCGACAGCGGGATGATCACCACCGCCAGGATCGAGAACTGGATCTCGCGCGCCTCGACCTTCTTGCCCAGATATTCGGGCGTCCGGCCGACCATCAGGCCGGCGACGAACACCGACAGCAGGGCCATGACGATCATGATGGCGACGCCCGAACCGATGCCACCCGGCAGGATCTCGCCCAGCTGCATCAGGAACATGGCGACGCCGCCGCCCAGGGGCATCAGGCTGGAGTGCATGCCGTTGACCGAGCCGTTCGAGGCGCCGGTGGTCATGGCGACCCAGGCGGCGGTGGCCGGCGCGCCGAAGCGGACTTCCTTGCCCTCCATGTTCACCGACGTGTCGACCTTGGCGGCGACCTGGGCCGGGGGGCTTTGCGTCTCTGTGGCGTAGACGCCGGCCGCGCCGGCGAACAGCAGCACGAAGGCGGCGATGACCAGGGCGCGGATGTCCTTCTTGGCCAAGACCATGCGGCCGAAGGCGAAGAAGGCGGCCCAGCCCAGGGTGTTGATCGAGACGGCCGTGATCAGGTTGGTCAGCGGCGTCGGATTTTCAAACGGATGCGCCGAGTTGACGTTGAAGATCCCGCCGCCGTTGATGCCCAGCATCTTGATCGCTTCCTGCGACGCCACGGCGTAGAGCGAGATCTTCTGCTCGGCGCCCTCCAGCGTATGGGCGGTGACGCCGGCCGACAGGGTCTGGGGCAGGCCCAGGGCCACCAGCAGAACGGCGACGACGAAGGCCAGCGGCAGCAGCACGTAGAGCGTGGTGCGGACCAGGTCGGCCCAGAAGTTGCCGACGCCTTCGCCCCGATTGGCCACGAACGCCCGAGCCAGGGCGGCGGCCACGGTCGCGCCGGTGGCGGCCGAGACGAAGTTCTGCACCGTCAGCACCAACATCTGGCTGAGCGTCGACATGGTGGTCTCGCCCCCATAGCTCTGCCAGTTGGTGTTGGTGACGAAGCTGATCGCCGTGTTGAACGACAGGTGCCCCGACAGGCCCGGGAAGCCCTGCGGGTTCAGCGGCAGCACGCCCTGCAGGCGCAGCACCGCGTAGACGAAGAAGAACCCGATCAGGTTGAAGGCCAGCAACGCCAGGGCGTAGGCGTGCCAGCTCTGGCTCTTCTTCGGATCGACGCCGCAGGCGGCGTAGAACAGGCCCTCGACGGGACGCATCACCGGGTCGAGGAAGGTGCGCTCGCCATTCCAGACGCGCGCCATGAAAACGCCCAGCGGCCAGCCGATGGCGACCGCCAGGCTCAGGGTAAGGGCGATCTCCGCCCATCCTTGCCATATCATTTGGAGAGTTCCGTCAGAACTTGTCGGGACGCAGCATCGCCGCGACCATGTAGCCGGCGATCAGGATCGCTCCGCCTGCCCAAAGCACGCTTACGAACACGGTCAAACGCGCCTCAGCGCGGCGACGAACGCGCCGAACAGCGCGAACAGGCTCAAGGCCAGCGCGCCATAGAGAAGATCAGCCATCGAGGCCTCCTTTTGTGTCGGAGGCCAGGGACCATGAAGTCGCGTAAGGGCTCCATGCTGAAGGGGAGCGCCGGCATAAGGACGATATAAAGGAGCCGCGCCCGTCCCGGGCGTTCAGGGGGCGGCGGCCCTGGGCTAGCGCTTCAAAGACGAACGAACGGCGCCAGCAGTCGGCCTAGTTTGCCGGGTAGCCTGATCTGGCCGTCCAGCGCCGCCACGCACAGGCAGGGTTCAGCAGAGACGACGCGCGGCTGATGGGTCACGCTGGGATCGGCTTCTTCGAAGTCGCCGGGCGAGAACACGCCGTCCTCGGTGGCGTAGGCGCCGTTGATGACACAGGTCAGTTCGACGCCGCCATGGGTGTGGCGCGGCGCGCACTGGCCGGGCGCGATCCGTAGCAGGATGACCCGGCAGTCGCCGTCGCGCGGCCCCAGCACGTCGCGGACATGGACGCCCGGGCCCAGCCAGCGCCACGGCCCGAGGGGGAAGTGACGCAACGGCGCCGGTAGCGACGCGTCGGCCCCTTTCGGAACCGCCGGTTCGCCCGAGGACGCAGGCGCGTCGAGCAGCGCCAGGGTCGCATCGAGAGCCTGGCCGTCGAGCGCGATGGGCTCGGCCTCTTCCAGAATGGCGCCGCCGATCGCTTCGCCAAGGTCGGTCCAGGCCCGGGTCTGCGGACGCAGCGCCAGATGGGTCGCCACCACGACGGATTCCGGAACGCTCAGCGTGCCGGCGGCGTAGGCCAGGAGGCGCTCCTCGCTAGGTTGGCGTCGAAGGCTCATGCCGCGCCTCCCGCGTCACGCTCGATGAAGGCGCGAAGCTTCATCATCCCGAACCGGATACGCGCCTTGACGGTTCCGAGCGGCACACCCAGGGCCTGGGAAATCTGCGTGTGGGTTTGCTCGTGGAAGAAGGCCATCTCGATCGCCTGGGCTTGGTCGGGGTTGAGGGTCCTTATCGCGGCCCTCACGCGTTTGGCTTCCTGCAGGCCGTTCACGATCGCATCGGGCTGAGGCGGATCTTCGTCGTCCGGAGCGAAGTCCTCGGCATAGACGGCGCGATCGGCGCGGCGAAGGCCGTCGATCCTGAGATTGCGCGCGATGGTGAAGATCCAGGCCGCGGCCGAGGCGCGCGAGGGATCGAAGAGGTGCGCCTTGCGCCATACCGACAGCAAGGTCTCCTGCGCCAACTCCTCGGCCGTGGACGGGGGGGATCCGCTACGCATCAGAAGCGCCTTCACCCGGGGGGCGTAGTGACTGAACAGGGTGGCGAAGGCGTCCCGGTCTTGATCGGCGGCGATCCGCGCGATGCAGGCGTTGAAATCCTCCGGCGCGGTCATGGCGCGGAGACTTCGGGCGCGATGGGAAAGGGCCTGAGTCGCATGCATGAACAGGATACGAGAGAGAGCCTGGGTTGGACGACAGGGCGTTCGCAGAATCTTCGGCGGTGGAGCGAGGGCGTCCTCAGACCAGGTCTCCCAGGGTGACGGCGCGACCGGGCGGCGGCGGGCGGCGACGTAGGCCGATCCCGCGCGCCAGGATCCGCAAGGCTTCCCAGTGGATGCCCGCGATGACCTTGAAGCTCAACAGAGGATGGCGCAGCCAGGTCTTCAAGAGCGCGGCGTCGGTCAGCGGCGCGCGCTGGCCCGTGAACGTGGCCGTCAGGATCCGCTCGTCGCCGCGACTGACGCAGACCGTGACCCCGATCCGCTCCTCGGGCGGGAGGATCTCGAAGTCGTAGATGAGGTCCATGTCCATGAACGGCGAGACGAAGAACCGCTTGGGCGCGGTCTGGCGCACATAGGGCGATGCGGTATTGGGGGGCGATGCGGTGTCGGGCGCTGCGACCAGATAGCTGTGCCGTTCGCCGAAGGTGTTGCGAACCTCGTAGAGGATCGCCGCCAGCCGGCCGTCGGCATGATGGCAGAAATAGAGGCTCAAAGGATTGAAGCCGTAGCCGAGGATGCGCGGCATGCACAGCAGTCGGACCGGGCCCTCGGCGATGATCCCCGCTTCCGCCAGCGTGCGGGTCGCATAGGCCTTCAGGTCCGTTCCCGAGCGATCGCCGTGGTCGGCGGCGCGGAATGACATCAGGCCGAACGCGCCGGACTTCAGCAGCCGCAGCCGGGAGAACAGGCCGGGCAGCTGGTCGAGGTCCAGCAGCAGCATGAAGATGCGGTAGCGCAGCCGATGGGCTCTCGGCGAAAACCGCGCGTGGGTGACGACGCCTTCGTAGATGGCCGAGGCGCTCACGGCTCAGGCGGCCCGTTCCAGGTCGGGCGAGCGGATGATGATCCGGTCGCTCTCCTGGGCCACGCGCCAGGGCCGCCGGACCCCGCCCAGCTGTTCGGCCACGGCGAGGCCCGCCTGCAGGCCATCCTCATGGAAGCCAGCGCCGAAATAGGCGCCGCAGAACCAGGCGCGGCGTGAACCCTGGAGCGACCAGAGCGCCTTTTGAGCGTTCAGCGCGGCCGCGTCGAAATGAGGGTGCTCGAAACCGCGGGTCTCATGAACGAGGTCTTCGCGCGGGGCGATGTGGGGATTGAGCGTGACGAACAGCGGGGGCGTCTGGCGCAGGCTCTGAAGGTGGTTCATCCAATAGCTGACGCAGCCGCTGGCCGGGTCGTCGCGGCGGCCCAGGTGGTTCCAGCTGGCCCAGGCGAGGCGGCGTCGCGGCATCAGGCGACGATCCTGGTGAAGGACCACCTCGTTCGAGGTGTAGCGGAAAGCCCCGAGCAAGGCCCGCTCGCGCTCGTCGGCGTCGGACAGCAGGTTCAGCGTGGTCGGCGCATGCGTCGCGAACACCACCTGGTCGAATGTGGTCTCCCGACCGTCCTCCTCGACGATCCGCACGCAATCCTCTAGCCGCCGCACGGACTTGATCCGGGCCGAGAGCCGCACACGCCCCTGGAACGCCTCGGCGAGGCTGTCCACATAGCGTCGGCTGCCACCGTCGACCGTGCGCCAGGTGCGGCGACCCACGAAGCGCAGGAGGTCGTGGTTCTCGAAGAAGCGGATGAAGGCCGCGGCGGGATGATCGCCCACGCCCTCGATGCTGGCCGACCAGATCGCCGCCGCCATCGGCAGCAGGTGATCTTGTTGCAGGGCCGCGCCATAGCCTTGCGCGCGCAGGTACTCGCTCAAGGAGATGACCGGATCCAGCGTCGCCAGATGACCCGGGGCGCTCCGGTAGAAGCGGTTGAGATCGCGCAGCATCGACCAGAACCGCGGTCGAAGCAGCGCGCTGGGCTGGGCGAACAGCGAGGCTAGGCTCTTGCTGCCGTACTCCAGCTCGCCGTCGTCCAGCGAGATGGCCAGAGACATGTCGGCCGGCTTGGTCGGCGTGCCCAGGTGGCGGAACAGCGCGGTCAGGTTCGGATAGTTCACCTCGTTATAGACGATGAAGCCCATGTCGACGGAGATGGGGCCGCCGGGCGAGGGGACCTCGACGGTGTGGGCGTGCCCGCCCAGCCGGTCGGCCGCCTCGAACAGGGTGACGTCGTGGCGCTGGCCCAGCAGCCAGGCGCAGGAGAGTCCGGAGATTCCGGCCCCGATCACGGCGACGCGCAAGGGCGCGGTCGGGCCGCGCAGGGACGCGAGCGAGGTTGGCGAATCCGGCATCGAAGTCTCCAGAGGCGTCGGAGGCGAGGGCGTTGACGGGGATAGCTACGGCTGGCGCGGCGACGCGGATGGATGCGTCCAACGGGATTTTTCGGGCGTAACCCCTGCATCGTCCCGTCACGCCGACTCCGTGCGGGCGCAAAAGGAGCCCGCCATGAAGATCCTGGTCGCCTACATCGCTTCGCTGGCGGCGTTCGTCGCGCTCGACTTGGTGTGGTTGAGCGCGATGGTCCAGCGGCTATATCGGCCCGCCTTGGGCGAGATGCTGGCGGAGCAGCCGAAGCTTCCCGCCGCCGTGGTCTTCTATCTGGTCTACGGGGTGGGCCTGGCGCTTCTGGCGGTGGCTCCGGCGCTCAAGGAAGGCTCCGCCGGCCGCGCCGTCCTGAACGGACTGGTCTTCGGCGCGGTGGCCTACGCCACCTACGATCTGACCAACATGGCGACGCTGAGAACCTGGTCGATGAAGGTCACCATCGCCGACATCGCCTGGGGCGCGTGCGCGACGGGGCTCGCCGCCCTGGCCGGCTATGCCGCCGTGCGCGCGATGGTGAAATAGTCCGGTCCTGAGCCCCCGCCTTCGCGAAAAGCTATTTTGGTATAGTCCAAAATACCAGGCGAGGTTATGGCCGCATCGCTTTCGAGGCTCCGTCTTCGACGGGCTCGCGCCCCGTGCCTGGCGGAAGCGAGGCGAACGCCTCAAGACCTGCTTGAGTCTGCTCCTAGTAAGCGGCCTCCGCGAATTCCCGCAGTCGTAGCCTGATTGTCACGGAGGTGTCGTCGCAAGCTGCTCTAAGCGCTCTGGTCCATACCAGTTGGGGCAGGTGGAGCACTATGTCTATTCGATATCCCGTCCAGGCCACGCGCCTGAATTTCAAGCGTTTCCTGCTGACCACGGTCGCGGTGCTGGTCGCCGGCGCCGGTCCGCGAGTCGCTCTGGCGCAACAGGCCTCCGGCGACACGGTCGAGGAAGTGGTCGTCACCGGCTTCCGCAAGTCGCTCAGCGACGCGCGCGCCATCAAGCGCGACTCGGTCATCCAGAAGGACGCGATCGTCGCCGAGGACATGGCGAAGTTCCCGGAACTGAACCTGGCTGAATCGCTGCAGCGCCTGCCGGGGGTGCAGATCAACCGCGAAGCCGGTGAAGGCCGCCGCATCTCGTTGCGCGGCCTGGGCCCGGATTTCGCCCGCGTTCAGCTCAACGGCATGGAAGTGCTGGGCAACGTCGACTCCGCCCAGGACAGCCGCGGCCAGCGCTCGCGCGACCGCGCGTTCGATTTCAACATCTTCGCCTCGGAGTTGTTCTCGAAGGTGGAGGTCGAAAAGACCTTCGAGGCGTCCCAGAACGAAGGCGGCATGGCCGGCACGGTCGGCCTCTTCACCGGCAAGCCGTTCGACTATGCGCCGGGCAGCAAGGGCGCTGTGTCGGTCAAGCTGGGCACCAACCAATATACCAAGGACACCCAGCCGCGCATCGCCGCTCTGTTCAGCCAGAACTGGGACAACAAGTTCGGCGTCGCGGTTTCGGTCGCCTACAGCAAGCGCGAGACCACCGAGCAGGGTCACAACACCTATAACTATGACAAGCTGAGCGCGGCGGACATGCGCAAGCTGGTCACCAACGGCCTGGACATCTCCCATCTGACCGCCGCGCAGCAAGCCAAGTTCCTGTCCGGCGACCTCTATATCGCCGATGGCAATCGCATCTCCTCCTGGAACTCGAAGGCCGAGCGACTGGGTCTGACGGGCGCGGTGCAGTGGAAGCCGGTGGACAATCTCCTGCTGACGCTCGACGTGTTGCACGGCGAGTTCACGACCCATCGCAACGAGTATCATCTGGCCACGCGGCCGCTGGGCTCGGGGACGAAGTCGTTCGCGTTCGACACCCCCGCGGGCGGCGTCTGGCCGTCACAGTTCCAGAAGGGTTCGGTGCTCAATAACCTGGCGTGGGACGCCAGCAACTATGTCACCCTGACCGATGTCACGGGTACGACCTTCGGCAGCGAGCATCGCCGGTCGTTGAACGAGAACCGCTTCAACCAGGTCGCGCTGACCGGCAAGTGGGACCTGTCCGATCGCCTCACGATCGATGGTCACGTCGGCTACGAGAAGTCGACCTACAAGACCCCCTATGACGACAAGCTCTACATGCGCGCCAAGGGTAACATGATCGCCAACTACGGCGCTGAAGGCCAATCGGCGACGTTCTCCTATCCGGGCTTCAACGCCACCGACCCGGCCAACTACGCGCTGGATTCCTTCTACTATCGCGGCTTCAACAACCAGTCGGAACTGAAGGAAGGCGTGTTGAACGCCCGGTACGAGCTGAACGACGTGTGGACCCTGCGCGCTGGCGTGGCCTACCACAAGTTCACGCAAGGTGGCCGGGACCTGTTCTATGACGACAACGTCAACGGCACCCGGTCCAAGATGCGCGGTAAGTCGGTCTCCGACGTCACCAGCGTGTTCACCAACGAGTTCGGCTCGTGGCTGGTCGGCGACTACGACAAGACCTTCGCCAAGTACAACGAGTACCACCGGTTCGGCCCCAACAAGGACGGCACGGGCGGCGCGCTCCAGGACATCGAGAACGTCTACGAGACCTCCGAAGAGACCGTGTCCGAGTACGTGCAGGCGGACTGGGACAGCGAACTGATGGGCAAGCGCTTCCGCGGCAATATCGGCCTGCGCGGCTATCAGACCGACACCCACGGCACCGGCTGGATCCAGGGCGACAGCTACGCCTATCTGGGCACGACCGACGTGAAGGGCAGCTATTCAGGCGTTCTGCCGGCCCTGAACACGGTGCTTGAACTGACGCCCGAGGTGATGGTGCGCTTCTCCGCCACGCAAAACCTGAACCGTCCGGGCCTGGGCTCGATGGCGGCCAAGGGCAGCGCCTTCCAGTCCGACAGCGGCGATATCACGGCGTCGCGCGGCAATCCCAACCTGAAGCCCTACAAGGACACCACGCTGGACGTGGCGGCCGAATACTACTTCGGCCAGGACGGGCTGCTCTCGGCGAGCGTGTTCCACAAGAGCCTGAAGAACTTCATCGGCACTCAGACGCTTGAGAACGTGCCGTTCAGCCAGACGGGCGTGCCTTACACCACGATCCCCGGGGCGACGGCCAATTCGATCGTCAAAGAGTTCGACATGCCGATCAATATCGCCGGCACGAAGCAGCTGACCGGCGTGGAACTGGCCGCGCAGGGCCAATTCTCATTCCTGCCCGCGCCGTTCGACAAGCTGGGCGCTGTGGTGAACTACACCTATGTCGACGCCGACGAGGCGCTCACCGGCATCTCGAACACCAGCTATAACGCCACGCTCTACTACGAAACCGACCATTGGGGCCTGCGGAGCTCCTTGAGCCATCGCAACAAATGGTTCAGCGGCCACAGTGACAGCCTGATGAGCGCCAGCACGCGCGGGTTCCAGGGATCCACCTATGTGGACGCCTCGGCCTTCCTCAACGTCTCGAGCGCGCTTCAGCTCACGCTGAACGCGATCAACTTGACGAACCAGAAGGACACTCAGTTCTGGGGGCAGAACGAGTATCTCTATAACCAGACCCAGAGCGGTTCGACCTACATGGTCGGTCTTCGCTACAAGTTCTGATGATCCGATGAGCGCCTCACTCTTTCGAGAGTGGGGCGCTCTTCTCTACGTTCAAGAAACATGATTATTTCCCATCGCCACCGTTTCATCTTCGCCGCGGTGCCCAAGACTGGCACCCATTCGGTGCGGCAGGCCCTGCGCGAGCACTTGGGCGATGAGGACGTCGAACAGGTGGGCCTGTTCGTCAACAAGCGCTTCCCCTGGCAGGATCTGGCGGCGATCCAGCACGGCCACCTCGCCCTCCGCCAGGTGCGGCCCCATCTCGGCGAGGAGACTTTCGCCGGCTATTTCAAGTTCGCCTTCGTGCGCAATCCGTTCGACCGCTTCGTGTCCTACTGCGCGTTCATGCTGCGGGGCGGCGACGTCTTCCAGCGCCAGCCGCGCGAGGCGATGCGCCACTTCCTGTTCGCCGAACCGCCCGAGGGTCACATCCTGTTCCAGCCCCAAGCCCGGCTGCTGGTGGATGACGACGGCAAGACCCCGCTGGCCGACGCGGTCGGCCGGGTCGAGGACATGCAGGGCTCCTACGACGCCATCTGCGCGCGCATCGGCATCCCCTCCCGGCCGCTCGACCGCGTCAACGGCAGCAAGCACGGCGACTATCGTCAGTATTACGACCAGACCCTGATCGATGGCGTCGCCGCACGCTACGCTCAGGACCTGGAGCTGTTCGGCTACAGCTTCGAGGGCGTGCGGTGAGCGCCGTCTCGGGGCCTGCGGCCAACCCGCGCAAGACCATGACCGTTCGCAAGCTCGGTCCTGTGGATGTCGACGCCTTGCGCGCGGCCGTGCTGGCGATCCCCGAGGCGGTCTGGGCGTTGGAGAACGCCGCCAAGCCGAACAAATTCGAGGTGTTGGACGGCACGCGGCACATCGTCTTCCGTTTCTTCGACAGCCCTCGCGACTGGCGCGGGTCCCACGATCGCGCGGCTTGGCCGCAATGGCGTGGCCTGTTGGAACCCGTGCTGGCTCAGGCCGTCCGCGACTACGGTTATGCGCGCGGGGTTTTCCCTCGGGTGATGCTGGCCAGGATGCCGGCGGGCGGGGTGATCCATCCTCACATCGACGCCAATCCGGCGGCCAAGTGGCCCCACAAGATCCACGTGCCGCTGACGACCAACCCCGGCGTGGTGTCGTTCTTCGGCGCCGCCGAGCATCACTTTCCGCAAGGCGAGGCGGTGGAGGTCGACAACCTCGGCCCCCACTGGGTGCGCAACGACGGCGACACCGACCGCATCCACCTGATCTTCGAATATTACGACGCCGACCAGCCGGACCCGGACTGGCTGGAGCCGTTCTTGCTGGCCGGTGGGGCGCGATGAATAGCGAGCGCGACGCGCTGCTGGGGGAAGCCAGGAACCTCCGGGCCCGCCAACGCATCCCGGAAGCCCTGGCGGTGCTGGCTCGGCTGCAGGCGCTGCATCCCCGGTTCAGCCGCCTCTATCAGGAGCGCGGCCATTGCCATGCCCTGATGCGGGACGGGCCGGCGGCCATCGAGGCGTTGCGTGAGGCGGTGCGGCTCAATCCCACGCTGCCGGCCTGCTGGGACATGCTGGCGCAGCTCCACCGCCTGTCGGGCGACATGGCCCAGGCGGCCGCGGCCGCTCAGCACCTGGCGGCGCTCGAACAGCTTCCGTCGCGGGTGGTGGTGGCCAACAGCCTGCTGGCCGACGGCGATCTTGAGTCGGCCGAAGAGGTCATCCGGGACTACCTGCGCCAGGACGGCGGCAATGTGGGCGCCCTGCGCCTGCTGGCCAGGATCCGCGGCGAGCGTGGCGCGCCAGCGGAGGCCGAGGCGCTGCTGAAGTCGGTGCTCGAGCGCGCCCCAGACTACCATGCCGCGCGGCTCGACTACGCCATGGCGCTCTTGCAGCAGCAGAAGCACCAGCAGGCAAGGCGGGAGGCCGAGCGCCTGCTGGCGCACGACCCGAACCACCGCGAATACCTCAAGCAGTACGCCGCGGCCTGCATCGGCCTGGGCGACCATGAGCCTGTCATCGATCTCTATGCTCGCCTGCTGGCGGACGAAGGTTTGCCGGAGGCGGAGATCGCCGACCTGCGCCTGTGGCGGGCGAACGCCCTGAAGATCGTTGGCCGCCAGGCCGAGGCCATCGCCGACTACCGCGCCTCCCTGGCGGCGCGACCGGACAGCGGCGTGGCCTGGTTCAGCCTCGCCAACCTCAAGACCTACGGCTTCACCGACGACGACATCGAACGCCTGCGCGCCGCGCAGGCCCGCAACGACGTCCAGGACATGGATCGCGTCTACTTGTCTTTCGCCCTGGGCAAGGCGCTGGAGGACCGAGGCGACCATGAGGCTTCATGGCGATGCTACGAGCGCGGCAATGCGGTGCGACGCGCCTTGGGCCGCTGGCGCCCGGACGTCGCCGAAACCTGCGCCCTGAAGCTCAAGCGCGTGTTCACCGCCGCGGTCTTCGCCGAGCGCACCGGTTGGGGCGTGGACGACCCGGCGCCGATCTTCATTCTGGGACTGCCGCGCTCCGGCTCGACCCTGATCGAGCAGATCCTGGCCTCCCATTCGCGCGTTGAGGGCACGCAGGAACTGACCGAGATCGGCCGGTATGCCGGCGAACTATGCGGTCGCGATCCCGACTGCGGCCTGCCGTTGGATCCCGAGGCGCTGCTTCGCCTGGCGGCGGGGGAGACGAGGGCGCTCGGCGAGCGCTTCCTGGCCGAGACGGCGGTCTATCGCCGGATGGGGCGACCGTTCTTCATCGACAAGATGCCCAACAACTTCTGGCATATCGGCCTGATCCACCTGATCCTGCCTGGCGCCATGATCATCGACGCGCGGCGCGAGCCCATGGGCTGCTGCTTCAGCAATCTCAAGCAGCTGTTTGGCACGAACAATCAGGAATTCACCTACGGCGTCGACGACATCGCCCGCTACTACAGAACCTATCTGGATCTGATGCGACATTGGGACGAGGTGCTGCCTGGTCGGGTGCTGCGCGTCCAGTATGAGGACGTGGTCGAGGATCTGGAAGGCGGCGTGCGGCGCATGCTGGCCGCATGCGCTCTGCCTTTCGAACCGGCCTGTCTGGCCTTCCACGAGACCCGGCGCAGCATCCGCACGCCCAGCTCCGAACAGGTGCGCCAGCCCATCGGCCGGGACGGGCTCTCGCAATGGGAACGCTATGGGCCTTGGCTGACGCCGCTACGGGCCGCGTTAGGCGACGCCGTGACCGGATACAGGGGCTGACCTCATGCGGCTGCCGCACCCCTTCTATCAGCTGCCGGTGCTTTTCGACGTAGCGCGCCTGCAGGCCGAGGTCGCGGCCTTGCCGGTCGAGGCCTGGGTTCCGCATCCCGATCGCGTGCAGGGCAACAGCGCCGCCCGGCTGATAAGCGCCGGTGGGGCCGAGACGGACTCCGTGCACGGACAGATGCTGCCGACGCCCTGGCTTCAGGCCATGCCCTACCTGCAACAGGTCCTGGCCGGCTTTGGCGTGGTGTGGAGCCGTTCACGGCTGATGCGCCTGGCGCCCGGCGCCGACGTGCCCGAGCATGCCGACATCAACTACCACTGGCACACGCGGGTTCGGCTGCACATTCCGGTCTTCACCCAGCCGGCCGTGCGTTTTCACTGCGATGGGCAGTCCGTGCACATGGCCGCGGGCGAGGCCTGGATCTTCGACAACTGGCGCCGGCATCATGTGGAAAACAGGGCCAGCCAGGACCGTATCCACCTTGTGGCCGACACCACCGGCACGGCGGCGTTCTGGCGGTTCGCTCGCGGACCGGCGCCGCCGCGCGACCAATGGCGGACGATGGCCTGGGATCCCCGCAACGACCTGGAACTGCTCACGGAGGTCGACCACCGCGATCCGGTCATGCCCGCCGCCGAGGTGCAGTGGCTGATCGATGACCTCCGCGCGGAATTGGCGATCACCACGGACACCACCGAAGCCAGGACGCGCGCCGCGCGGTTCGACAGGCTGCTGGAGGACTTCGTGTTCGACTGGCGCCAGCTCTGCGCCCTGCACGGCGTCAGCGGGCGAGGCCGAGCGGACTTCTTGCGCCTGGCGCGCGCCGCGCACGAGGCCGCCAAGCCGCTCTCCGACGGTCTCGTCATGCGAACCAATGACGCCGGCGCTCTACTGGTGCTGGAAAAGCGCGTCCTGCAGCATCTGGTCGCTGACATGGTCGGCGGGACGCCAGAGTAACCCCTACAAGTTTTGGAAACCCATCTTTGGAACAGACCTTCGATCTCGCCGTGGTCGGCGCCGGCGTTGTTGGCCTGGCGCACGCCCTGGCCGGCGTACGCTTGGGCAAGCGTGTCATCGTGGTGGACCGCGACGCCCAGGCCAACGGCGCCTCGGTGCGCAACTTCGGCTTCGTGACCGTCACGGGCCAGGCGCGAGGCGAGGTGTGGCGGCGGGCTCGTCGCTCGGCGCAGCTGTGGAACGAGGTGGCGGGTCCGGCGGGGATCGCGGTTCTGCAACGAGGCCTGACCATGGTCGCTCGTCGACCGGAGGCCAGGGCGGTTCTGGAAGCTTTTCTCGAGACCGAGATGGCCGAGGGCTGCGCCTGGCGCGAGGCCGGCGACCTCGGCGATCGGCTGCCCGGAGGCGGGGAGGTGCTCGGCGCCCTGACCAGCACGGTCGACCTGCGCGTCGAGTCTCGCACCGCCATCCCGCGCCTGGCCACCTTGCTGGAGTCCGCCCACGGTGTGACCTTCCTGCGCGGCGCGGCGGTGCGCGGTGTCGAGACCGGACGATTGGAGACATCGGCCGGCGTGATCCGGGCCGAGAGCATCGTCGTCTGTCCGGGCGACGACCTGGTCACCCTGTTTCCGGACACCTTCGCACGGGCCGGGGTGACGCGCTGCAAGCTGCAGATGCTGCGTCTGGCCGATCCGGGCTGGCGTCTGCCCGCGCCGGTGATGTCGGACCTGGGTCTCATCCGCTACCTCGGCTACGCCGATCTGCCGCAAACGGCCGCCGTGCGCGCGCGTCTGGAGGACGAGCAGGCCGCGCACCTGGAGCACGGCGTCCACCTGATCGTGGCGCAGAGCGCCGACGGCTCCCTGGTGGTCGGCGACAGCCATCACTACGCGACCACGCCCGATCCCTTCGGGCGCGACGATGTCGACGCCCTGATCCTCGACGAGTTCGAGAAGGTGTTCGGCCAGGCGCCGCCCTCGGTGCTGGAACGCTGGACGGGCACCTACGCCTCGGCCGACGGTCACAGCCTGGTCGAGGCTCCCATGCCGAGCGTGCGTCTGGTGGTGGTGACCGGGGGCACGGGCGCCTCGACCGCCTTCGGCCTGGCCGAGGAGGTGCTCGCCGACCTCTATGAACTGCCCCAGCCTGGAGCCGCCGCATGACCAACAGCCCTATCCAGGCCGTCGTCTTCGACTGGGCCGGAACTATGATCGACTTCGGCTGCCGCGCCCCCGTGGTGGCCCTGCGCGAGGTCTTCGCCGAGGCGGGCGTGGAGATCACCGAGGCCGAGGCGCGGGCCGACATGGGCAAGGCCAAGCGCGATCACGTGCGCGCCCTGCTGGCCACGCCGCGTATCGCAGGCCTCTGGGCGAAGCGCTACGGCGCGGCCTCGACGGAGGTCGATGTCGACCGCCTGCACGACGCCGTCGAGCCCCGGATGCGCGCGGCCGCTCGCGACTGCGCCACGCTGATCCCCGGCGCGGCCGAGCTGGCCGCCGACCTGCGGGCGAGGGGCGTCAAGATCGGCTCCACCACGGGCTACACCCGTCCGATGATGGCCGACATCCTGCCGCTGGCGGCCGACCAGGGCTATGCGCCCGAGGTGGTGGTCTGCGCCGGCGAGACGGCGCAGGGGCGTCCTTCGCCGCTGATGATGTGGAAGGCCCTGGTCGAACTCGGCGCCTGGCCGGCGCGGGCCTGCGTCAAGGTCGACGATGCGGTCGTCGGGATCGGGGAGGGGCTGGAGGTCGGCGCCTGGACGGTCGGCCTGTCGGCCTCGGGCAACGGCGTCGGCCTTGCGGCGGACGTGTTGGCGGGCCTGTCGGCCGAAGAGCGCGCCGCGCGGATCGAAGCCTCCACCCAGGCGCTGCGTGAATCCGGCGCGCACTATGTCGTCGAGAGCGTCGCCGACCTCGGCCCGGTGCTAGCCGAGATCGAGGCGCGGATCATGCGGGGTGAGAGCCCCGTGGGCCGGCGCTAGGATCGATCGAATTTCGGTGGTCTCGAGTTTCATTCGAACATCAGTATTTATTATCTACTCCGCCACCTGAGCCGAGCGTAATTGAGTGGGAGACTAATTCGGATTCTTTACAGACGGAGCGAAGGTGATGATCTTGGTGATCTGCCCGTTGCGACCGACTGTGATTTGATCCCCTCCGCGAGCGAACTCTCTACCATCGGCCTGAATGATAACCCAAGTCAGCAGAGCGACATTGTGGTGCGAAGAGACATCGCCGATCTCGAAATGCCCTCCCGGAAATCTCTTGTGGAAGGTGGCCATGTCTTCGATGACCAACGATCGACCGGTGGACAGGTCATGTCTGGCGGTCTGGTATTCAATTTTCTCGCTTAAAACCTCGTTGGAGATTTTCAGGCGCTCTTCGACAGAGGTCGTATTCCACGCGCTCAGATATTTTTCGTATATCTTCCAGGCTTCTTGATTGGTCATGGCTAGTGCTTCCCTTTTCGCCGGATCTGAAGCTGCTTGTGCGGAAGCCGGGACC
>NZ_DATFAV010000349.1:0-14122 GCF_035254145.1 Caulobacter sp.
TCAAATCCGTGGAAGGGTCGCCAAGCCCGCACCACGGCTCACCAGCGAGGGCTCCGGCCCTCACGAGAGGACACTATGGCTAAGAAGATCCTGGGCTACATCAAGCTCCAGGTGAAGGCTGGCTCGGCCACGCCTTCGCCCCCCATCGGCCCGGCTCTGGGTCAGCGCGGCGTCAACATCATGGGCTTCTGCAAGGAGTTCAACGCGCGCACCGAGAACGTCGAAAAGGGCACCCCCCTGCCGACCGTCATCACGGTCTATCAGGACAAGTCGTTCACCTTCGTCACCAAGACGCCCCCGGCCACCTTCTTCCTGAAGCAGGCGACCAAGATCCAGTCGGGCGCCAAGCTGACCGGTCGCGAGACCGTCGGTTCGATCACCCGCGCCCAGCTGCGCGAGATCGCCGAGAAGAAGATGAAGGACCTGAACGCCAACGATATCGAGGCCGCGGCCCGCATCATCGAAGGCTCCGCCAAGGCCATGGGCCTGAAGATCGTGGAGGCCTAAGATCATGGCTAAGCAACCCAAGCGCATCAAGGCCTGGACCGGCGACCGCGACGCGGCTCACACGGTCGAAGCCGCCATCGCCCTGGTCAAGGCCAACGCCAAGGCCAAGTTCGACGAGACCATCGAGATCTCGGTCAATCTGGGCGTCGACCCGCGTCACGCCGACCAGCAGGTCCGTGGCGTCGTGAACCTGCCCTCGGGCACCGGCCGTGACGTCCGCGTCGCCGTCTTCGCCAAGGACGCCAAGGCGGCCGAAGCGACCGCGGCGGGCGCCGAGCACGTCGGCGCCGAGGATCTGTACGAAAAGATCAACGGCGGCTTCATGGACTTCGATCGCGTCATCGCGACCCCGGACATGATGGCTCTCGTCGGTCGCCTCGGTAAGGTGCTGGGCCCGCGCGGCCTGATGCCGAACCCGAAGGTCGGCACCGTGACCCCGAACGTCGGCCAGGCCGTCAAGGACGCCAAGGGCGGCGCCGTCGAGTTCCGCGTCGAGAAGGCGGGTATCGTCCACGCCGGCATCGGCAAGGCCTCGTTCACCGACGAAGCCCTGGCGATCAACGTCAAGGCCCTGATCGAAGCCCTGAACCGCTCCAAGCCCTCGGGCGCCAAGGGCGTGTTCATCAAGCGCATCGGCCTGTCGTCGACGATGGGCCCGGGCTTCAAGATCGACACCGCGTCGGTCGGCTGATTTCAGCCCGAAGCCAAAGCATTTCAGACGAAGTGGATACCGGTTCGTCGTAGAAAATGCGCCAAGACAAAGACTGAATGAGAAGGGCGGGGCCTTGCGGCTCCGCCCTTTTTCTTTGATGCAAGGTCGATGAGCCCAGCCATGGCAAGCCCCGACGAGCGCATCCTCGACGTCGCCGTGATCGGCGGCGGGCCCGCGGGGCTGATGGCCGCCGAGACGGTGGCCCAAGCGCTCGGAATTGGGGCGGGCAAGTCGGTGGCGGTGTTCGAGAAGACGCCGACCTTCGGGCGCAAGTTCCTGATGGCCGGGCGCGGCGGACTGAACCTGACGCATTCGGAGGACTTCGAGCGCTTCGTGCGGCGCTACGCCGAGCGGTCGCGCGCCCTGTCGCCGATGCTGGAAGCCTTCACGCCCAAGGACCTGATCGCCTGGGCCGAGGGGCTGGGCCAGGAGACCTTCGTCGGGGCCAGCGGCCGGGTGTTTCCCAAGGCGATGAAGGCCTCGCCGCTGCTGCGGGCCTGGCTGGCGCGGCTGGAGGGGCTGGGCGTTGACCTGAAGCCGCGCTCGACCTGGAAGGGTTGGGACGCGGCGGGGCGTCTCCTGATCGAGGGGCCGGACGGCCGCCAGGCGGTGCGGGCCCGCGCCACCATCCTGGCCCTGGGCGGCGCCAGCTGGCCCAAGCTGGGCTCTGACGCGGCCTGGGTTCCGCTGCTGCGGGTCGGCGGCTCCGAGGTCGCGCCGTTCCGCCCGGCCAATTGCGGCTTCGACATCGCCTGGAGCGAGATCTTCCGCGACCGCTTCGCCGGCGAGCCGCTGAAGAACGTGGCGCTGAGCCTGGGGACGGCCCGCGCGCGGGGCGATGCGATGATCGCCCGCTACGGCCTGGAGGGCGGGGCGGTCTACGCCCTGGGCGGGGCGGCGCGCGACGCGGCCCTGGCGGGCGGGGCGAGCCTGACCGTCGACCTGCGCCCCGATCTTCCGGTCGAGACCCTGGAACGACGCCTGCACGCGCCGCGCGGCGGCCAGAGCCTGGCCAACTTCCTGCGCAAGGCGCTGAAGCTGTCGCCGGCCGAGATCAATCTGCTGCGCGAGGCGCATGGCGTCGGCCTGCCGTCCGAGCCGGCGGCCCTGGCCGCGGCGATCAAGGCCGCGCCGCTGGCCGTCACCGGCGTCCAGCCGCTGGACCGCGCCATCTCGGCGGCCGGCGGGGTGCGGTTCGAGAGCCTGGACGGTCTTGCGCTGAAGGGCCGTCCGAACGTGATCCTGGCCGGGGAGATGCTGGATTGGGAGGCCCCCACCGGCGGCTACCTGCTGCAGGCCTGTTTCGCGACGGGCGTGGCGGCGGGCAGGGCGGCGCTGGAGCGGGTGGGGTAGCTCCCGTTGCGGTCGGGCTGGCGCCGCGCTTTAGTCGCGGCCTCAACGGCGAGGGAGGACGACATGGCGGACGAGAAGGTGAAGGGCCCGGCGTCCTATTTCCCGTCGATCGAGAAGACATACGGCAAGCCGATCGCCGACTGGAAGGCGGTGGTTCGCGCCGCCTATCCGGCCAAGCACATGGATCTGGTCGCGCTGCTGAAGGCCGACCACGGCCTGGGCCACGGCCACGCCAACGCCATCGTGGCCCATACGCTGGCGGAAGACGGGCTGAAGTAGGGGGCTAGAATCCCTCTCTCTTTGAGAGAGGGAGGGGCCCGCCGCGAAGCGGTGGGAGGGTGAGTGGTTACACCCTTTCCAAACCAGGCGCTGTTCGTTTCCGAGGAGGCTGTCGATAAGGGCCGAGGTTCCACCGGCCAGCGATGAAACCTCTCACCCTCCCACGCTTGCAGCGCGGGCCCCTCCCTCTCTCAAAGAGAGAGGGATTCCTACTTCATCGCCGCCCGGATCTTCGCCGCCATGGTCTCCAGGTCCTTCGGGTCGGCCGGGGCGTTTTCGGCGAGGTAGGCGGGCTTGCCGGCGATGCGGGGGATCACGTGGACGTGCAGGTGCGGCACGCTCTGGCCCACGCCGTTGTTCTGGACGACCATGAAGCCCTCCAGCCCCAAGGCCTGGACCTCGGCCCGGCCGACGCGCTGGACGACCGCCATCACCTTGGCCAGGTCCTTCGGGTCCATCTCGAGAATGTTGCGGGCCTTGGAGGTCTTGGAGATCACCAGCACGTGGCCGGGCTCCATCGGGGCGCGGTCCATGAAGGCCAGGACGACGGCGTCCTCATAGACCTTGTAGACCGGCAGCTCGCCCCGGATGATCCGGGCGAAGGGGTTCCGCGGGTCGTAGGCGCCGGCCAGGGGCAGCGCCGGACCCGCCGGAGTGATGGTCGGATCGAAGCGGGCCAGCCAGCGCAGCACCTCGCTTTCCAGGGCGATGCGCGAGTCCGAGAAGCTGTGGTCGGTGGGATACTGGGCCTCGACCACCATGTCGGGATGGGCCTCCCGCGCCGCCCGGGCGATGGCGGTGGTCATCTGGCCGATGCCGCGCTCGGCGCCGATCATCAGCACAGGCCGCTCGGCGATGGTCCGCGACAGGGCGGTAAGGTCCAGCCTGGCCCGGTCGCGCTCGACCTCGGCGATCAGGGCCTCGGGGCTGGTCCCGGCTAGCGGCGCGGTGTCGGGGCGGATCGCATCGGCCAGGACCTTGGGGTCGAGATTGGCGAAGCGCGGGTCGCCGCCGATGTTCCAGGCGTCGATCAGGATGGTCCCGGCCACCGCCGAGGCCCGCGCGGCCGAGGCGCTGGCGGCCATGAACCCGCCCATGCTGTGACCGGCCACGACGATGCGCTTGGGATCGATGCCGTACTTGGCGAGGTTGGCGGGGGCGGTCAGGAAGTCGACGGCGGCCTCGGCGTCGGCCCGCGCGCTCGCGAAGCCGAAGCTCCCCTGGCTGCCCCACGAGCCGCGATAGTTGATCTTCAGGACGTTCCAGCCGGCCCGCCGCACGGCCTGCATCAGGTCGATATTGGTCTCGTTGCCGGGGAAGCCATGCAGGAACAGCATCGTCGGATGCGGCTGGTCCCCCGAGCCCAGGTACATGACCGCGTTGATCTTCGATCCCTGGACGTCGATCTGGAAGGCGGCCAGGTCGGCCGGGTGATCCTTGTCTCGCGCCGGATCGGCCACCACGGCCCTGGGCGTCGGCGGCGCCCTCAGTTCGGCCAGGGCCGGACCGGCGACGGTTAGCAGAAGCGCGGCCAAGACGGCGGTGATGCGACGCATGAAAGTCCCCCTCGAAACTCTCCGCCATAGAGCACGAGTTGGCGGCCTGCTGCCACCGGCTGGCGCGGCGCGCGGTAGAGGCGGCGAGCAACAATGGAGGCCGCCATGGCCGCGATTCACAAGTCCATTCTGATCGATGCGAGCCCGGACGCGGTCTGGGACGCCGTGCGCGACATCGGCGCGATCCACGAGCGATTGTGCCCGGGCTTCGTGGTCGACACGCAAATGGTCGACGACGGGGCGGCCCGCATGGTCACCTTCGGCAACGGCATGGTGGTCAAGGAGCTGATCGTCGATTGCGACGACACCAGACGTCGCCTGGTTTGGAGCGCCCGCAGCGAGCGCCTGGCGCACCACAACGGCGTCATGACGATCGAGGACGCCAGCGAGGGCCGCGCCCGCGCCATCTGGACCGCCGACGTCCTGCCGCACGCCGCGGCCGACACGGTCGGGCCGATGATGCAGCAGGGGCTGGCGGCGATGAAGGCCCGGCTGGACGGGGCGGGTTGAAATCCCCGCCGTCTTCGTCTATACGGCCCGCCTCTTCGACGGAGTCCGCTCCGCTGGAGAACCTGTTTGAGAACTACGGGGCGTGGGGTCACCAACGCCGTAATCGAGGAAGAGCCCTTCCTCGCCGTCGGGAGACAGGGATAGAGACGCCAAGTCCTCCTGCTCGTGGCTTTAGCCCGAGACCGGAGCGCGGCCGACTTTCCTTGGAACAGGCATATGCGACTCGCGCGCGGGAGCGATCCCGCATGGGATTCGCATCTGGCTGCCGGAATGGTCCGGCCGCTGCTAACTGAGTAGGAGACCGCAATGGACCGCGCTCAAAAGCAGGAGTCGATTGAATCGCTGAAAAGCGTGTTCAACGACGCCGGCGCTGTCGTCGTGACCCACTACATGGGTCTGACCGTTGCGGAAATGACCGACCTTCGTCTTCGCCTCCGCAAGGAAGGCGCCGCGATCAAGGTTGTGAAGAACACCCTGGCCCTCAAGGCTCTGGACGGCAAGCTCGGTGACAAGGGCGAAAAGCTCTTCACCGGTCCGGTCGCCATCGCCTACGGCCCAGACGCCGTCTCGGCCGCCAAGATCGCGGTCCAGTTCGCCAAGGAAAACGAGAAGCTCAAGCTTGTCGGTGGCATCCTGGACCAGTCGAACGTGCTGGACGAAAACGGCGTGAAGGCTCTGGCGACCCTGCCGTCGCTGGACGAACTGCGTGGCAAGCTTATCGGCCTCATCCAGGCTCCGGCGACCAAGATCGCTGGCGTCCTGCAGGCTCCGGCCGGCCAGCTGGCTCGCGTCTTCAACGCCTACGCGACCAAAGACGCCGCGTAACGGTCATCCCCGCAAATCTATCCCAATCTCTCTAAGGAACTGACACATGTCGAAGCTCGAAAAGCTGGTCGAAGAACTGTCCACCCTGTCGGTGCTGGAAGCCGCTGAACTGTCGAAGCTGCTGGAAGAAAAGTGGGGCGTCTCGGCCGCCGCTCCGGTCGCCGTGGCCGCCGTCGGTGGCGCCGCCGCTGCTCCGGCTGAAGCCGCTGAAGAGCAAACCGAGTTCACCGTCGTCCTGACCGACGGCGGCGACAAGAAGATCAACGTGATCAAGGAAGTCCGCGGCGTCCGTCCGGACCTCGGCCTGAAGGAAGCCAAGGACCTGGTCGAAGGCGCTCCGCAGAACGTCGTCGAGAACGTCTCGAAGCAACAAGCCGACGAAGTCGCCAAGAAGCTGACGGAAGCCGGCGCCAAGGTCCAAATCAAGTAAGTCGTTCCACGCGTCAGCGTGGAGGACTTATCCCGGTGAAAACTGGGATCCAGGACCTGCCGAAGCGGCCTCGGAGGGAAACCTCCGGGGCCGTTTTCTTTTGGGGGTGGCGCTGGAAGGGCGTAGTTTGCGCCGGCGGGTTTAGGGCGTTCTGGAGAGCGCGATGAACGGTTGGTACGACGGTTTCGGATTTTACCACGGACCCAACGATCCCCGGCTGATCGTGCCCAAGCGCATTCCGATGATGGGGTTGACGATCAATGTCTCTCACCCGAAAGCGCCGTTGCTGATCCTGCTGACCTGCGGGGCGATTGGGTTGGGGATCGTAGTCCAGGTGCTGGTTCAGGCGGGGCGGTGAGCGCGGATGTCATCGCCACGGAAGCCCATATGCGGACCTGTCCATTGTCCGGGATGGGTGGTTAGTGGGCGTTCACGAATCCCTCTCTCTGGAGAGAGGGAGGGGCCCGTCCCGACGCCCGTCGGGACGGGAGGGTGAGAGGCTACTGCCTGCCCGAACGCAACACCGACAGGATCTCGTCCGCCGTCCCGCCGGGGTCAGCCAGCACCCGCTCGTTTCGGAAGCGCAGGACGAGATAGCCAAAAAGCGCCAAAGTTTCGGTGCGGCGGTCATCATAGTCCTCGCGCCCCTCATGGGCGGGGCCGTCCAGTTCCACGACCACCCTCGCGGACTCGCAGACGAAGTCCGCGAAGTATCGGTCGATCGGGTGCTGGCGCAGGAAGCGGAAGCCGCCGAGGCGGCGATTACGGACGAGAGCCCACAGCGTCTTCTCGGCCTGGGTCTGATCTCTGCGAAGGCGACGGGCGGTGGCGATCCGATCCATGGTCGGAGCTTGAGCCGGTCCAAGGTCGCGCTCAATGAAAGGAATCCTGGTTTTCCGGTGGGGCGGTGAAACCTCTCACCCTCCCACCGCTTCGCGGCGGGTCCCTCCCTCTCTCAAAGAGAGAGGGTTTTGCGGTGCGTCCGCCAAGGGTCGAAAGCCGACCTCACGAGGTCGGGGCGAACCTTACATCTCTTGGAGGCTGGAGCGTGCAGGGCTGACCGGGTTGGTCAAGGACCGCCCTGCGGGCGGCCGCGCGGCGGCGACGCGGAGCGTCGTCCTTGAGCAACCCGGACAGCCCTGCGATCGTCTCGCCGTGAGATGTAAGGAGGGCTCCTTCTCCCATGTGAGAGGGTAGGGTGAGGGGCTACGGCGTTGGCCGGCGCGCCGTCGGGCCTCATAACCCCTCACCCTCCCATGCTGCGCATGGGCCCGCCCTCTCCCCATGGGAGAGGGATTCTGTTGGCGCTTGCGCTCCTCGCCGTTTCGCCCGAAGCCAAGGTCATCGACCATCGGGGCAGGCTTCATGAACCGCAGAGACGTCATCCTCGCCGGCGCGGCGTTCGCCGCCTCCCCCGCCCTGGCCGCCGAGGGGCTCGGCGGCATCCGCATCCCCGCCTCGGCCACCGACAGCGAGTTGCGCGGCCTCTCGCCCACCGGCGGTAAGACGTACTGGGCCTCGGGCTCCAAGGGCTGGCTGATCCGAGGCCGGGACGAGCGCCAGGACCCGATGCGGATCGTCGGGGCCGAGGCGCTGGACTTCCGGGGACTGCACGCCTTTTCCGACGATCATGTGCTGGCGATGAGCGCGGGGCCGGGCGACGCCTCGCAGCTGTGGCGCACGACCGACGGGGGCAAGCATTGGGCCCAGGTGGCGGTAAATCGCGACCCGAACGGCTTCTGGGACTCGATCGCCTTCGTCGACGACCGGCGCGGCTTCATCCTGGGCGATCCCACCGAGGGGCGTTTCACCGTGCTCTACACCGCCGACGGCGGGAAAAGCTGGGCGCGGCTGCCGCCGGAGGGCGTGCCGCCGGCCGCCGACGGGGAGGGGGCCTTCGCCGCCTCCAACGGCTGCGTCGCCATCGGCCGCCACGGTCAGGTGGCGTTCTGCACCGGCGGGGCGGGCAAGGCGCGGGTCTATCTGTCGCGCGGCGGCGGCGGAGTGTTCGTGGCGATGGACACGCCAATCCCGGCCGACGCCCCCTCGAAGGGCGCCTTCGCGGTCGCCTTCGGCAAGCGCGGCGAGCTGTGGGTCTGCGGCGGCGACTACAAGAACCCCCGCGCCGCGGGCGTGAACCTGGCCTGGCTGCCGGCGGGGAGCCTGGCCTTCCAGCCGGTGGCCGCGCCGGCCGGCTATCTCTCGGGGATCTCGGTCGAGGGCGAGACCGTGATGGCCACTGGCCTCGCCGGCACGATCGTCGCCCGCGACGGGCGTCATTTCGAGCGGGTGTCGGCGGCGCCGATGAACAGCGTGCGGCTGACCTCGAAGAAGACGGGGGTGCTGTGCGGACCCAAGGGGACGGTGGGGCTGTGGCGGGGGTAGGGGGCTCATCCCTCACGTCCACCCCTCAAACCGCCTCCCTGGGTCTTCGTGCCCAGGGCCCAGCGTTCAGCCGCCGTTGAGCCGCCGGGCGCGCGCTGAGACGCCGCGGCCACGCGTCCATCATCGAGCCCGACGGCCAGCATGGGTCCTCGCCACAGGGGCGAGGAAGGCGGTGTTTTAGGATTGCGTGGGAGCCCTTCCGGAACCACTCCCCCATCCCTACGTTCACCCACCATGCTCAAGCTCGCCGGTATCCTGCTCGCCCTGATGATCCTGTTCGGGATCCTTGGTTTCGTGGTCAATGTGGCCGGCGCCATCACCAAGGCGGCGTTCTTCGTCTGCTTGATCGCCCTGGCGGTCTCGCTGGTCATGAAGGCGATGAAGAAGGCCTGACGCGCGCATTTACGCTCGCTAACGAATCCCCCTTTTCTTCCGCGCTTCCATCCCCTATATCCCCGCGTTCACGATTACATCGGCGGAGCGCTTTGTCGCGTCCGTATTACGCCCCGAGGCGCGGTCAGCCGCCCTCCGACCCGCGCGAAGGGGCGCCCGTCAGGCTTCCGATCCCGGTCGCCTAACAGGGGAATTCCAGCGTCCGGCGCTCCCTGAGCAGGGGAGCGGCGAGGGTGGACGCTAAGGACATTCGAACTCACGCGCGGACTCCATCCGCGCCCAGGGAAAACACATGGCGCAATCCTTCACCGGCAAGAAGCGGATCCGGAAGTCGTTCGGCCGCATTCCCGAGGCTGTGCAGATGCCGAACCTCATCGAGGTTCAGCGCTCCTCCTACGAGCAGTTCCTTCAGCGCGAGGTCCGTCCGGGCCAACGCCGCGACGAGGGCGTCGAGGCGGTCTTCAAGTCGGTGTTCCCGATCAAGGACTTCAACGAACGCGCCGTGCTCGAATACGTTTCGTACGAGTTCGAAGAGCCCAAGTACGACGTCGAGGAATGCATCCAGCGCGACATGACCTTCGCCGCGCCGCTGAAGGTCAAGCTGCGCCTAATCGTCTTTGAAACCGAAGAAGAAACCGGCGCCCGCTCGGTCAAGGACATCAAGGAGCAGGACGTCTACATGGGCGACATCCCGCTCATGACGGACAAGGGCACCTTCATCGTCAACGGCACCGAGCGCGTCATCGTCTCGCAGATGCACCGCTCGCCGGGCGTGTTCTTCGACCACGACAAGGGCAAGACCCACGCCTCGGGCAAGCTGCTGTTCGCCGCCCGCGTGATCCCGTACCGCGGCTCGTGGCTGGACTTCGAGTTCGACGCCAAGGACATCGTCTATGTCCGCATCGACCGTCGCCGCAAGCTGCCGGCCACGACCTTCCTCTATGCCCTGGGCATGGACGGCGAAGAGATCCTGACCACCTTCTACGACGTCGTTCCGTTCGAGAAGCGCGATGGCGCCAATGGGGGCGGCTGGGCCACCCCGTACAAGCCCGAGCGCTGGCGCGGCGTGAAGCCGGAGTTCCCGCTGGTCGACGCCGACACGGGTGAAGAGGTCGCTCCGGCCGGCACCAAGATCACCGCCCGCCAGGCCAAGAAGTTCGCCGACGGCGGCCTGAAGACCCTGCTGCTGGCGCCGGAAGCCCTGACGGGCCGCTACCTGGCCCGCGACGCGGTCAACATCGAGACCGGCGAGATCTACGCCGAAGCCGGCGACGAGCTGGACGTCACGTCGATCCAGGCCCTGGCCGACCAAGGCTTCAGCACCATCGACGTGCTGGACATCGACCACGTCACGGTCGGCGCCTACATGCGCAACACCCTGCGCGTGGACAAGAACGCCATCCGCGAAGACGCCCTGTTCGACATCTACCGCGTCATGCGCCCGGGCGAGCCGCCGACGGTGGAAGCCGCCGAGGCGATGTTCAAGTCGCTGTTCTTCGACGCCGAGCGCTACGACCTGTCGTCGGTGGGCCGCGTGAAGATGAACATGCGTCTCGAGCAGGAAGTCTCGGACGAGGTCCGCATCCTGCGCAAGGACGACGTCCTGGCCGTGCTGAAGGTCCTGGTGGGCCTGCGCGACGGTCGCGGCGAAATCGACGACATCGACAACCTGGGCAACCGCCGGGTCCGCTCGGTGGGCGAGCTGCTGGAAAACCAGTACCGCGTCGGCCTGCTGCGCATGGAGCGCGCCATCAAGGAACGCATGTCGTCCGTCGACATCGACACCGTGATGCCGCACGACCTGATCAACGCCAAGCCGGCCGCGGCCGCGGTGCGTGAATTCTTCGGCTCCTCGCAGCTGTCGCAGTTCATGGACCAGACGAACCCGCTGTCGGAAATCACCCACAAGCGTCGTCTCTCGGCCCTCGGCCCGGGCGGTCTGACCCGCGAACGCGCCGGCTTCGAAGTCCGCGACGTTCACCCGACCCACTACGGCCGGATCTGCCCGATCGAAACGCCGGAAGGTCCGAACATCGGCCTGATCAACTCGCTGGCCACCCACGCGCGCGTCAACAAGTACGGCTTCATCGAGAGCCCGTACCGTCGCGTGAAGGACGGCAAGCCGCAGGACGAAGTCGTCTACATGTCGGCGATGGAGGAATCCAAGCACGTCATCGCCCAGTCGAACATCAAGGTGGTCGACGGCGAGATCCTGGAAGACCTGGTCCCGGGCCGCATCAACGGCGAACCGACCCTCCTGCAAAAGGAGACGGTCGACCTGATGGACGTGTCGCCGCGCCAAGTCGTGTCGGTGGCCGCCGCCCTGATCCCGTTCCTCGAAAACGATGACGCCAACCGCGCCCTCATGGGTTCGAACATGCAACGTCAGGCCGTGCCGCTGGTGCAGTCGGACGCCCCGCTGGTCGGCACCGGCATGGAAGCCGTGGTCGCCCGTGACTCGGGCGCCGTCGTCATCGCCAAGCGCACCGGCGTCGTGGAACAGATCGACGGTACGCGTATCGTCATCCGCGCCACCGAGGAAACCGACGCGGCCCGCTCGGGCGTCGACATCTACCGGATGTCGAAGTTCCAGCGTTCGAACCAGTCGACCTGCATCAACCAGCGTCCGCTGGTGAAGGTGGGCGACCGGATCAGCGCCGGCGACATCATCGCCGACGGTCCCTCGACCGAGCTGGGCGAACTGGCCCTGGGCCGCAACGCGCTCGTCGCGTTCATGCCCTGGAACGGCTACAACTTCGAAGACTCGATCCTGATCTCCGAACGCATCGTCCGTGACGACGTCTTCACCTCGATCCACATCGAGGAATTCGAAGTCATGGCCCGCGACACCAAGCTTGGTCCGGAAGAAATCACCCGCGACATCCCGAACGTCGGCGAGGAAGCCCTGCGCAACCTCGACGAAGCCGGCATCGTGGCGATCGGCGCCGAGGTCCAGCCGGGCGACATCCTGGTCGGCAAGGTGACGCCGAAGGGCGAGAGCCCGATGACGCCGGAAGAAAAGCTGCTGCGCGCCATCTTCGGTGAAAAGGCCAGCGACGTCCGCGACACCAGCCTGCGCCTGCCTCCGGGCGTCGCCGGCACGATCGTCGACGTGCGCGTCTTCAACCGTCACGGCGTCGACAAGGACGAACGCGCGCTCGCCATCGAACGCGCCGAGATCGACCGCCTGGGCAAGGACCGCGACGACGAGTTCGCGATCCTGAACCGCAACATCTCGGGCCGTCTGCGCGAGCTGCTGATCGGCAAGGTCGCCGTGTCGGGTCCCAAGGGCCTGTCGCGCGGCGAGATCACCGCCGAGAAGCTGTCGGAGATCCAATCGGGTCTGTGGTGGCAGATCGCCCTGGAAGACGAAAAGGCGATGGGCGAGCTGGAAAGCCTGCGTCGCCTGTTCGACGAGAACCGCAAGCGCCTCGACCGTCGCTTCGAAGACAAGGTCGACAAGCTGCAACGCGGCGACGAGCTGCCTCCGGGCGTCATGAAGATGGTCAAGGTCTTCGTGGCCGTGAAGCGCAAGCTGCAGCCGGGCGACAAGATGGCCGGCCGTCACGGCAACAAGGGCGTCATCTCGCGCATCCTGCCGATCGAGGACATGCCGTTCCTCGCCGACGGCACGCACGTCGACGTCGTTCTGAACCCGCTGGGCGTGCCTTCGCGCATGAACGTCGGCCAGATCTTCGAGACCCACCTGGGCTGGGCCTGCGCCAACCTCGGCAAGCAGATCACCAACCTGCTGGAAGACTGGCAGCACGGTGGCCAGAAGCAGGCCCTGATCGATCGCCTGCGCGACGTCTATGGCCCGGATGAAGAGCTGCCGGAGTCGGAAGAGGAACTGGTCGAGTTGGCCAGGAACCTGGGCAAGGGCGTTCCGATCGCCACCCCGGTGTTCGACGGCGCGCGCATGAGCGACATCGAGGACCACCTCGAAATGGCCGGGGTCAACCCGTCGGGCCAGTCGATCCTGTACGACGGCCTGACCGGCGAGCAGTTCAAGCGTCCGGTCACGGTCGGCTACATCTACATGCTGAAGCTGCACCACCTGGTCGACGACAAGATCCACGCCCGTTCGATCGGTCCGTACTCGCTCGTCACGCAACAGCCGCTGGGTGGTAAGGCCCAGTTCGGCGGTCAGCGCTTCGGGGAAATGGAAGTGTGGGCTCTGGAAGCCTACGGCGCGGCCTACACCCTGCAGGAAATGCTGACGGTGAAGTCCGACGACGTGGCCGGCCGGACCAAGGTCTACGAGTCGATCGTCCGCGGCGACGACACGTTCGAAGCCGGCATCCCGGAAAGCTTCAACGTGCTGGTCAAGGAAATGCGCTCGCTCGGCCTGAACGTCGAGCTGGAGAACAGCTGATCCGGATCTCCCTCCCTCGCCGGATCGGCGGGGGAGGGGCCTCCCTTTCAGCCCCCTCTCCACTTTGAATTTTCGCGGGTGATCCCGCAGAAGGAACCAAGATGAACCAGGAAGTCCTGAACATCTTCAATCCGGTCCAGGCCGCTCCGACCTTCGACCAGATCCGCATCTCGCTGGCCTCGCCGGAGAAGATCCGCTCGTGGTCGTTCGGCGAGATCAAGAAGCCCGAGACCATCAACTACCGCACGTTCAAGCCCGAGCGTGACGGCCTGTTCTGCGCCCGTATCTTTGGCCCGACCAAGGACTACGAATGCCTGTGCGGCAAGTACAAGCGCATGAAGTACAAGGGCATCATCTGCGAAAAGTGCGGTGTCGAAGTCACCCTGGCCCGCGTCCGTCGCGAGCGCATGGGCCACATCGAACTGGCCTCGCCGGTCGCCCACATCTGGTTCCTGAAGTCGCTGCCCTCGCGCATCGCCATGATGCTCGACATGCCGCTGAAGGACATCGAGCGCGTCCTGTACTTCGAATACTACATCGTCACCGAGCCGGGCCTGACGCCTCTGAAGCAGCACCAGCTGCTGTCGGAAGACGACTACATGCGCGCCCAGGAAGAATACGGCGACGACAGCTTCACCGCCGAGATCGGCGCTGAAGCGGTTCAGAACCTGCTCAAGGCCATCGACCTCGAGAAGGAAGCCGAGAAGCTGCGCGAAGAGCTGGCGGGCAACCCGTCGGACATGAAGCAGAAGAAGTTCTCCAAGCGCCTGAAGATCCTGGAAGCCTTCCAGGAAAGC
>NZ_DATFAV010000350.1:0-2204 GCF_035254145.1 Caulobacter sp.
GTCATGGCCTCACTCCGCAGGAACGCGCTGACCTTACCACCATCAGTAGGGGATAGTCGGACCTAAGCCACAATTTCTTGTGGGTATCTTGGCGGAAAACCCTCGTCATCCCGGCCGTAGCGAAGCGGAGAGCCGGGACCCAGGGGCAAATGCATCGCGCCGGCCCCTGGGTCCCGGATCAGCCCCGCGGGCTGTCCGGGATGACGAGATTGGGTTTCTTACTTCGGCGCGAGACCGGTGTTCAGCACCCAGCCGACGTTGTCGTTCTCGTCGGCCACTTCCCACCACATCTCCTGCTTGTTGCCGGTCGGGTAGACGGCGGCGCCGGTGGGGAGGGTGCGGATCAGCTTGCCGGCGGCGGCCGGCGTGGCGCGCAGGGCGATCGGGCGCAGGGCCGCGAAGGTCTTCTGCGGCGCGGCCGCGGCGGCCGGACCGGCTTCCGACAGCAGGCCCAGGTCGCCGATCATCTTCGAATAGGCGTTGATGAACGACAGGGTGACGATGCGGCCGATGTCGGTGTCCTCGTAGCCGCCGCCGACCGCGCCGGCGAAGCCGTAGCCGCCGCCGGCGCCCCAGCCGATGTCGTTCTTCACGGCGTAGCCTTCCGACACCGACATGGTCTCGGTGGTGCGAACGTTGGTCAGCGACAGGACGGTGTTGGCTTCCAGCTTCTTGGTCTTGATGCCGCCGACCAGGCCGCCGACGCGCCCGCCGATGATGCCGCCCAGAGCGCCGGCGACAGCGCCGCCGCTGGCGTTGCTGTTGCTGCCTTGAACCTCGGCGACCAGAACATAGTCGGCCGCCTTGACCTGGCCCTGGCCGACGTTGGAGCCGCGCTGCAGGCCGAGATTGCCGCCGATCTCGCGTTCCTTCTGGGCCGCGCCGAGACCCGCGCCGCGATCCACCAGATTGAAGCAGCCCGAGCGCTGGACGATCGCGCGCAGCAC
Organism: Caulobacter sp.; assembly: GCF_035254145.1. Taxonomy (GTDB): domain Bacteria; phylum Pseudomonadota; class Alphaproteobacteria; order Caulobacterales; family Caulobacteraceae; genus Caulobacter. The sequence continues at coordinate 948 of NZ_DATFAV010000350.1, forward strand.
CTTCTGCGGCGAGGCCAGGTTGTACTGCGTCCAGCCGCTGGAATCGTCTCCGTCCACGATCGACAGCGTGCCCAGCTTGCGCGCGCAGTGGGGGACCTCGGACGAGGCCTGGGTCTGCATCTGCTGACCCTTGGTGGCCTTGGCCTGGGCGAAGGTCGTGGCGGGCGTGATCGCGGAGAGCGCCAGGCCCATGGCCAGGGCGCTGTGGAAGGCTTTCATAGTGTCGTGTTCCCCGAACGTAAGAGCCGGCGCACCCTATAGATGAGCTCCGGCCGCGCCAAGTTACGGCGCCGTTAGCCTGCGAACCCGCCTTCGTCGAGGAACTCTTGTTCGGCGGCGGTGGTCTCGCGACCAAGGCCGGCGTTTCGATGGGGGAAGCGACCAAACCGGGCGATGATGTCGCGGTGGATCAGGGCGTACTTCATCGACTCCTCGTCGCCGGTGTCGGCCTGCAGGCTGGCGAACAGCTGGACGCTGAACTCCTGGTCGACCAGCGATTCCGAATGCTCGAACGGCAGGTAGAAGAAGGGCCGCAGGTCGGGCGCGATGGCCGGGTCGTGATCCTGTCCGGCGGCGATCGCGGCGCGGGCGAACATGCGCGCCAGCGGATCGGTGGCGAAGGCGTGGGGCGTGTTGCGGTACATGTTGCGCGGAAACTGATCGAGCAGGATGAGCAGGGCCAGCGATCCCTCGGCCGTATGCGCCCAGGCGTCGTACCGGCGCATCGAGGCGCGGTAGTGGGTCTGCTCGAACTTCAGGGCGATCGCGGAGTCGAAACCGCGGTCCTTGGCGAACCACTTGGACGGGCCCGCCTGGCGCCAGAAACCGACAACGTCGTTGGGATGCGCGCTCATCAGGAGTCCTCTAGCCTTCCATTCAAGCTCGGTTCATCCGGCGAGTCCGAGATTGCTATCAAGGGACAAGCCCGGGCCTGCCTCAAGGCCCTTCGGAGCAAGAAATGAAACGTCTGATCACGACCGCCTTGGCGCTTTCGTTGCTTGGCGGCGCGGCTCAGGCCGGCGCGGCGGGGGCGGTTGTCGCTCAACAGCAGCAGCAGGCGCAGCAACAGCGTGACGGCGGCCCGCGCCCGGAGCGAGGCGGCGGCGATCGCGGCGAACGCTGGCAGGATCGCGGTGGTGATCGCGGCGGACCGCGCCAGCCGGACAGCGGCTGGAACCGACCGGGCGGCGACAGCGGCTGGAATCGCGGGGGCGAACGCCCGCAACCGCCCCAGACCCAGCCGCAGGCTCAACCCCA
>NZ_DATFAV010000351.1:0-38541 GCF_035254145.1 Caulobacter sp.
CCGCCCAAGGGGACTTTTTCGCAATCACGGTGGAGCTCATCACGAGGCCAGGTTTATACTTAGGGGGCGCTTCTTGGCGAAGGATCGAAACCACAGCACGGACAGTACGTCCGCTCACCCCTGCTGCCCCAACCGCTCCCAGCCCTCAAAAAACGGGAACCGCTGCGCCCAGAACGCCGCCAGTCGCGGGTCCGCGTCCACCCGCCGCACCACCTCGCTCATCCGCGGCGCCGCCTCGTAGAACCGCACCCGCCGAGGCCCCCAGCGGCTGACCACCGTGACGTAGAGGTCGAGCACGCTCAGCTCGTCGCCCAGAAGGTATCGCCCCGGCGACACCTGGCTCTCCATCATCGCCCAACAGTCCAGGATCCGCTCGGCCGTCGCGGCCTTGATCCTGGCCTGGGCCTCCGGGTCCGGCCCGCCCAGGCGCGAGGGATCGTCCCGCACCCAGAACAGCGAATAGATCGAGGCTGGGATGAAGGTCATCCAGCGCAGGAACTGAGCGCGGCGCGGGTCGTCGATCGCCGGTCCGAGGCGAGCGGCGGGGAACCGGTCGGCCAGCCAGATCAGGATGGCGGCGCTCTCCGTGATCGTCTCGCCCTCCGGCGTGACCAGGGCCGGGATCTGCTTCAGCGGATTGACCGCCGCGACCTTGGCCTGCTCGGCCTCGCCTTCCCAGGTCGGCGCCTCGACCACCTCATAGGGCAGGCCGATCAAGGACATGGCCGCCTCGACCGGCACGCCGCCGGATCCCAAGGCGCTGAACAGACGGTAGGCGGTCATCGGCGGCTCCGGCTTATCCACACGCCGCTCACAACATCTTGTGTGGGTGCGACGTCGACACCACTAGATGAACGCGGCGGCTTTGATAGGGTGAGGATCCTACCGCTCTTCGACGATTCTGCCCCGAGGTCCCGTCATGTCCGCTCCGTCGTCGCTGATCCTGCCTGGCCTGATGACCCCTTCGGGCGGCTACAAGCCGTTCCGCTATCCGTGGGCCTACGACTTCTGGAAGAAGCAGCAGCAGGTCCACTGGATGCCGGAAGAGGTGCCGCTGGGCGAGGACCTCAAGGACTGGGCCGTCAAGCTGAACGACAAGGAACGGAACCTGCTGACGCAGATCTTCCGCTTCTTCACCCAGTCCGACGTCGAGGTGCAGGACAACTACATGGAGCGCTACGGTCGTGTGTTCAAACCGACCGAAGTGAAGATGATGCTGGCCTCGTTCGCGAACATGGAGACGATCCATATCGCGGCCTACGCCCTGCTGCTCGAGACCATCGGCATGCCCGAGACCGAGTTCTCGGCGTTCATGGAATACGAGGCCATGAAGGACAAGCATGACTACATGCAGACCTTCGGCGTCGACTCCAACGCCGACATCTGCCGCACCCTGGCGATGTTTGGGGGCTTCACCGAGGGCCTGCAGCTGTTCGCCTCGTTCGCGATGCTGATGAACTTCCCGCGCTTCAACAAGATGAAGGGCATGGGCCAGATCGTCTCGTGGTCGATCCGCGACGAGAGCCTGCACTGCGACGGCATCATCAAGCTGTACCACGCCTTCAACAAGGAGACGGGGGCGGTGACCAAGGCCGTGGCCGACGACATCGTCGACTGCTGCAAGCACGTGGTCGGCCTGGAGGACAAGTTCATCGACCTGGCCTTCGAGGCCGGCGAGATCCAGGGCATGACCCCGGACGACATCAAGGCCTATATCCGCTTCATCGCCGACTGGCGCCTGCGCCAGCTGCAGCTGCCGGAAGTGTACGGGGTCAAGGAAAACCCGCTGCCCTGGCTGCAGTCGCTGCTGTCGGGCGTCGAGCACGCCAACTTCTTCGAGGCCCGCGCGACCGAGTATTCCAAGGCCGCGACCCGGGGCCAGTGGCATGGCGCCGAAGGCGTGTGGACCAGCTTCGACGAGATGATGAAGAAGCGCTCGGACCTGACGCCGGCGGAATAGGGTTTGAGATCCCTCTCCTTAAGGAGAGGGTGTTCTTCTGCGGAGTGTCCAGCATCGCGGCGTCATCGCCCGCAAGGGCGCGGCGCACGGGATCGCCACGCCCGCCAACGCCATGATCGTGGCCCTACTGAACGCGGCGGCCATGCGCTGAGCGCGGTCTTCTGAGCTCCAAACCTCTCGTCATCCCGGAAGCCTCGAAGAGGCTATCCGGGACCCAGGGGCGAGCGGCGGCGCGGCGGCCCCTGGGTCCCGGATCTACAGCCCGCTTCGCGGTCTTCCGGCCGGGATGACGAGGGGAAGAGTCTAGCGCCCCACCCCCGACCTACGGCCGGTCCTTCTTCGGGATCGCCGCGATCTCTTCCGGCGTCAGCTTGGTGATGGCCTTGGCCCGGATCGGGATGGCCATGCCGAAACCGTCGGAGACGCGCAGGTCCAGGTCCAGCGGATGGCAGATGCTGTCCGTGCCCCGCACGATCGAAACGAGGTGCGTCCCTGGCCAGGTGAGCTGGCTGGAGCCGTAGGCCAGATCCACCCGATAGACGTCGCGGTTGCGCACCTTCAGGTACAGGGTGTCCTTGTTGGGCGCGGACCAGCCGCGCCAGTCGGACAGGAAGAAGCACTGGCGGGGCGGCTTGGCCGGCTTGTCCGTCGTCGCAGGCGCGGGAGCGGTTCCTTGCGCGGCCGAGGCGCCGACAAGGGTCATGGAGCCCGCGATGGCGATCCCGACCAGCGCGCCGCGCGCGATGTTGGCGATCTTGCTCATGACGTCGTCCTCAAAGTCCCTCACGGTTGAGATTGGTCCTCTCCCGGGCGGTGTCAAGTTTTTACTGTACAGTAGGAACTGGACATGAAAACGGCCCGCCTCCGGCTTGGATGCGGGCCGTCTCGATAGGCGATCAAAAGAGGGGCTAGGCGCTCGCCGGTTCGCCCTCGGGTTCGATCTCGTCCAGCTCGCCTTCCCACTTGGCGACCACGGCGGCGGCGACGCTGTTGCCGACGACGTTGGTGGCGCTGCGGCCCATGTCCAGCAGGTGGTCGACGCCCAGGACCAGGGCGATCCAGGCCTCGGGCAGGCCGAAGTAGGTGAGGGTGGCCATGATCACCACCAGCGAGGCGCGCGGCACACCGGCGATGCCCTTGGAGGTCACCATCAGGAGCAGCAGCATGAAGATCTGCTGCTGGATCGACAGGTGCACGCCATGCGCCTGCATGATGAACATGGTGGCGAAGGTGCAGTACAGCATCGAGCCGTCGAGATTGAACGAATAGCCCAGCGGCAGGACGAACGAGACGATGCGGCGGCGCACGCCGACCTTGGGCAGGCCGTCCAGGATGCGCGGATAGGCGGCTTCGGAGCTGGCGGTCGAGAAGGCCAGCAGGGCCGGGTCGCGGATCACGCCGAACAGCGGCAGCACCCGCTTGCCCAGCACCAGGGCGCCGGCCAGGAACAGCAGCAGCCACAGCACGCCCATGGTGGCGTAGAAGCCCAGCACGAACTTGCCGTAGACGGCCAGCATCGAGACGCCCTGGGTGGCGATGGTCGAGGCCAGGGCCGCGAAGATGGCCAGCGGGGCCAGCTTCATAACGAAGCCGGTGACCTTCAGCATGACCTGGGCGGCCTGTTCGGCCAATTCCAGGACGTGCGGGGCCTTGTTGTCCAGGGCCGCGACGGCCGTGCCGACGAACAGGGCGAAGACGACGATCTGCAGGATCTCGTTCTTGGCCATGGCGTCGAAGATCGAGGTCGGCACCAGGTGGGTCAGGAAGCCCTTCAGGGTGAAGGCGTCGGTGCTGGCGGTCGGGGCCGACGCGACCTGCATCTCGGTCAGGTTCAGGCCGTGGCCGGGGTTGAGCAGGTGAACCATCAAGAGGCCCAGCAGCAGGGAGACGGCCGAGGCGCTGATGAACCAGGCCATGGTCTTGGCGCCGATCCGGCCCACCGCGGCGGCGTCCTCCATGTGGGCGATGCCGGCGATCAGGGTGGTCAGCACCAGCGGCGCGATGATCATCTTGATCAGGCGCAGGAAGATGTCGGTGACCAGCGACAGGCTATTGGCGGCGGCCTTGGCGTGGGTCGGGTCCATCGTCTGGTTGATGGCCCAGCCGACCGCGACGCCCAGCACCATGGCCAGGACGATCAGTAAGGCGAAACGTTTGTTCATTCAGTCCCCCTGGCGCCGGTCTTGGGCGTCGACGGCATGTCTGGTTGTGAGGGAACGACGCGCGAGATCGCTCGCGCCGCCATCCGCTCCCTCTTTGAGCATTTCCGCCCTTGTGGCCGACCGGCGCGGGTTCGTCCATGCCCTAGACGTGGTCAGGCGATGGTTGCTTCGCGCCAAGCTGGATAAACAGGCTCAGTGTGTAGAGACGGAAAGCGCGGCGGCTTCCTCACTTCGAATAAGTAATAAATCATTCCCATTGGCGGGTCCGACGTCTCGCCAATGTCGCGAAACGCCGCTATAAGGCGCCATGTCAAACCAAGAAAAAGCAATCGCCGTCGTCGAACGGCTCAATGACGAATACGAACGCGCCGTCGGCGCTCTCCGCGACGCCCTCCGCGCCTATCTCGAAAACGGAACACGGCCCGACCCGCAGACGCGGTTCGATGGCACGTTCGCCTATCCCGAGCTGCGGCTGACCTACGATCCCGAGGCCCTGCCGCCCAAGCTGGCCCGATCCTACGCCCGCGTCAGCCGTCCTGGCGTCTATTCCACGACCGTGACCAAGCCGGCCCAGTTCAAGGACTATCTGGTCGAGCAACTGACCCTCTTGATGGACGACTTCGATGTCGAGATCGAGGTCGACCGCTCCCGCCAGGAAATCCCCTATCCCTACGTGCTGGACGCCACGATCGACCTGAACCAGGCCGACGTCCGCAGCGAGGACATCGCCCGCTTCTTCCCGACCACGGATCTGGCCTTCATCGGCGACGAGATCGCCGACGGCGTCTGGAGCCCGGCGCTGGAGGAAACGCGTCCGCTGTCGCTGTTCGACGGCCTGCGCACCGACTTCTCGCTGGCGCGCCTGAAGCACTACACCGGCGCCCCGGCCGAGGACGTGCAGCAGTTCATCCTGTTCACGAACTATCACCGCTATGTCGACGAGTTCGTGCGCTGGGGCATCGAGCAGCTGAAGGCCAAGGACAGCCCGTACACGGCCCTGTCGTGCTCGGGCGGGGTGACCATCACCGCCAACACGGCCAATCCGGAGCTGGCGGTGGCCGAGTCGACCTGGCGCAAGCACCAGATGCCGGCCTACCACCTGATGGCGCCGGGCGGCTCGGGGGTGACGCTGGTCAACATCGGCGTCGGCCCGTCCAACGCCAAGACCATCTGCGACCACCTCGCCGTGCTGCGCCCGCAGGCCTGGCTGATGATCGGCCATTGCGGCGGCCTGCGCGACACCCAGACCATCGGGGACTACGTCCTGGCCCACGCCTATCTGCGCGACGACCACGTGCTGGACGCGGTGCTGCCGCCCGAGATTCCGGTGCCCTCGATCGCCGAGGTGCAGCGCGCCCTCTATGACTCGGCCAAGGCGATCAGCGGCGACAGCGGCGACCAGCTGAAGAAGCGCCTGCGCACCGGCACCGTCGTCACCACCGACGACCGCAACTGGGAACTGCGCCACAGCCTCTCGGCCCTGCGCTTCAACCAGAGCCGCGCGGTGGCGATCGACATGGAGTCGGCGACGATCTCGGCCCAGGGCTACCGCTTCCGCGTGCCGTACGGGACGCTGCTGTGCGTGTCGGACAAGCCGCTGCATGGCGAGATCAAGCTGCCCGGCCAGGCCAACGCCTTCTACGAGCGCGCGATCAGTCAGCACCTGCAGATCGGCGTCATGGCCTGCAAGCTGCTGCACGCCGAAGGCCCGAACCTGCACTCGCGCAAGCTGCGAGCCTTCGACGAGCCGCCGTTTAGGTGAGGCGCAGCGTTAGATCCTCCCCCGTATCGCGGGGGGAGCATCTCTAGGCCTACCCCTCTGCCCACGCCTTGATCAGCTGATGGGCGATGGCCAGGGGCGGCGGGGCGAACAGCCCCTCCGTCTCGCCCCTGATCAGCTGGCGCGCTTCGTCCTTCGTGAACCAGCGGACCTCCTCCAGTTCGGTCTGGTCGGGGGCGGCGTCGCCGCTGTCGACGTCGGCCATCAGGCCGATCATCAGCGACGAGGGCCAGGGCCAGGGCTGGCTGGAGTGGTAGCGGACGGCCGTGGCCGTGAGGCCCGCCTCTTCCTTCAGCTCCCGCGCGCAGGCCTCCTCGATGGTCTCGCCGGGCTCGACGAAGCCGGCCAGGGCCGAGAACATGCCCGCGGGCCAGGCCGCTTGGCGGCCCAGCAGGCACTTGCCGTCGTGCACGGCCAGCATGATCGCCACCGGGTCGGTGCGCGGGAAGTGTTCGGCGTCGCAAGCGGGGCAGACGCGCTTCCAGCCGCCGTCGGAGACCTCGGTCTTCTGGCCGCAGACGCTGCACCAGCGGTGGCGACGGCGCCATTCGAACATCGACTTGGCGGTGGCCAGGATCCCCGCGTCGGCCGCCGGCATCGCCCCGGCCGCGCCCCGAAGTTCCTCGAACCGCCCCAGGCCCTGCAGCGGTCCCTCGGCCGGATCGGCCGCCCCCTCGATGTCGACGGCGAAGACGGCGATGTCCTTCCACAGGCCCAGGAACAGCAGCCGCTCGGCGCCGCCGGCCAGGTCCTGGGCCATGTCGGCGCGCAGATAGGCGATCTGCACGCCTCTCGGCTTGCCATCGGCGTCGAGGACGTCCTCGACCAGAGGCTTGCCGTTCCACAGCGCCACGGCCAGGGATTCGGCGTCAGCCAGCTTTTCCGCCAGCCAGGATTCGTCCCCGCGCCGCTCGCTGGCGCGGTTCAGCGGATTGCCCGCGAAGATGTTGGTGATGATCGAAAGAGGCATGACCATGGTCTCTAGCGCGCGCGTGAACGCTCGTCACGACGTCGCATCAACGTCATGCGTCTTGCATCCTTGGCGATGAGTCGCGATATAGACCTCGGAGACCGGCGCGGACGGAGTCCTCGCCAACCTGGTCAGGGCCGAGAGGCAGCAGCCACAACGAGATCAGCTCTGGGTCGCTGTCCGGTCTCCACCTTCCCCTAAAATCAGCGAAATCTGTCAGCAGATGGCCGGTGCGCCCGGACCGGGTCTTTTGCCGCGCCCTCCGCCCCACTACACTCGAGCCCATGGCCGATCACGACGACCTCTCGACCGATTCCGCGCCGCCGTGGGACGAAGCCCCCATGGACGACAAGCCTGAGCGCGACGAGAACACCGCCGATATCTTCGGCGACGCGCCCTCCCCCGTGACCGGCCCCGTGGTTGGATCGCCTGTCGAGACCGCGCGTCCCGTCGTCGAGACCCCGGCCGAAACGGAGTCCGGCGACGCCTATACCGTGCTGGCGCGGAAATACCGCCCGCGCACCTTCGAGGACCTGATCGGCCAGGAGGCCATGGTCCGCACGCTGGCGAATGCGTTCTCGACCGGCCGCATCGCCCACGCCTTCATGCTCACCGGCGTCCGCGGGGTCGGCAAGACCACGACCGCCCGCCTGCTGGCTCGCGCGCTCAACTACGAGACCGACACCGTCAAGGGGCCCTCGGTCGACCTGACCACCGAGGGCTACCACTGTCGCGCCATCATCGAGGGCCGGCACATGGACGTGCTGGAGCTGGACGCCGCCTCGCGCACCAAGGTCGACGAGATGCGCGAACTCCTGGACGGGGTGCGGTATGCGCCCGTCGAGGCGCGCTACAAGGTCTACATCATCGACGAAGTGCACATGCTGTCGACGGCGGCGTTCAACGCGCTGCTGAAGACGCTGGAAGAGCCGCCGCCGCACGCCAAGTTCATCTTCGCCACCACCGAGATCCGCAAGGTGCCGGTGACGATCCTGTCGCGCTGCCAGCGCTTCGACCTGCGCCGGGTCGAGCCGGACGTGCTGGTCAAGCACTTCGACCGGATCTCGGCCAAGGAGGGCGCGCGGATCGAGATGGACGCCCTGTCCCTGATCGCCCGCGCGGCCGAGGGATCGGTGCGCGACGGCCTCTCGCTGCTGGACCAGGCCATCGTCCAGACCGAGCGCGGTCAGACCGTCACCGCCACGGTGGTGCGCGACATGCTGGGCCTGGCCGACCGCGGCCAGACCATCGCCCTGTTCGAAAACGTCATGGCCGGCAAGACCAAGGACGCCCTGGAAGGCTTCCGCGCCCTGTGGGGCTTCGGGGCGGACCCGGCGGTGGTCATGCTGGACGTGCTGGACCATTGCCATGGCTCGGCGGTGTCCAAGGCGCTGGGACCCGACGCCCTGTCGATGCCCAAGGAGCAGGCCGCGCGACTGGCCGCGATCGGGGCCCACACCTCGGCCGGTACGCTGTCGCGCCTGTGGCAGATGCTGCTGAAGGCCCACGAGGAAGTCCGCCGCGCGCCCGACGCCATGGCCGCGGCCGAAATGGCCCTGATCCGCCTGTGCTACGCCGCCGACCTGCCAGGACCCGAAGAAGCGCTGAAGGCCCTGCGCGACGGCGCGCCGATTGGGGGCGGCGGCCCCGGCGGCGGCGCTTCCATGGGCGGCGGCGGCTCGTCCGGCGGCGCGGCGTCGGCCCACGCCCCGATGACCATGGCCGCGCCCGGCGCCCAGGCCATGCCGGTCCTGGCCTCGTTCGACGATGTCATGGCCCTGATCGCCGCCCGGCGCGATATCGGCCTGCGGCTCGACGTCGAGCAATATGTCCGGCCGATCAACTTCCGTCCGGGCGCCATCACCTTCGAGGCCGCTCCGGGCGCGCCTGGAAATCTGGCAGGACGCCTGGTCCGCTTCCTGAAGGAGGCGACCGGCCAGCCCTGGCTGGTCGCCGCCGAGGGCGGCGGCGGGGCCGAAAGCCTGATGGAGCGCCAGAAACGCGAGGAGCGCGAGGCGCTGGAGGAGATCAAGAAGGATCCCTTCGTCGCCTCGGTGCTGACGGCCTTCCCCGGCGCCGAGATCGTCGAGATCCGCAAGCTCCTTACCCCCGAAGCTCCGCCGCTGGAGCCGGACGAGGAAGAGGGCTGATTTTTCTTCCTTCCCCCTTGATGGGGGAAGGGTAGGGATGGGGTGACCGCTGCGCTAGCGATCACGCGCTGCATCGACCGCCGCGTCACCCCACCTCCTGCCCCCTCCCCATCGAGGGGAGGGGATCGTGACTGAAGTTTTGGAGACCAAGCGATGAAAGACATCGGCGGCCTGATGAAGCAGGCCCAGGCCATGCAACAGAAGCTGCAGGACGCCCAGGCGCGGCTGGCCGAGAGCACGGTCGACGGCACGTCCGGCGGCGGCATGGTGACCGTCACCCTGATGGGGACCGGCGAGCTGGTCCGGGTGCTGATGGACGAAAGCCTGGTGCAGCCGGGCGAGGGCGAGGTCATCGCCGACCTGATCATCGCCGCCCACGCCGACGCCAAGAAGAAGCTCGACGCCAAGCAGGCCCAGCTGATGCAGGAAGCCGCCGGTCCGATGGCGGGCCTGATGGGCGGCCTGCCGGGCATGAAGTTCTAGGACCCGCCGCTTCCGTTGGAAGCGGTTCTTTAAGGAAAAGAATGGCCGCCTCCGCCGGACCCGAGATCGAGCGCCTGATCGCCCTGCTGTCCAAGCTGCCGGGGTTGGGACCGCGCTCGGGCCGGCGGGCCGCCCTCGCCTTGCTCAAGAAGCGCGACACCCTGCTGGCGCCGCTGGCCGCCGCCATGGCCGACGCCCAGGCCAAGGTCCGCACCTGCTCGGTCTGCGGCTCGCTCGACGTCACCGATCCCTGCTCGATCTGCGCCGATGGCGCCCGCGACGGCCGACTGCTGTGCGTGGTCGAAGAGGTCGGCTCGGTCTGGGCCATGGAGCGCGGCGGATCGTTCCGGGGGCGCTACCATGTACTGGGCGGGCTGCTCTCGGCGCTGGATGGCGTTGGCCCGGACTCGCTGCGGATCGGAGAACTGGTCGCGCGCGTCGGGGAGGGGCAGATCGCCGAGGTGATCCTGGCCCTGCCGGCCACGGTCGACGGCCAGACGACCGCCCACTATATCGCCGACCGTCTGGCGCGGACCAATGTGCCGGTGACCATGCTGGCGCGCGGCGTGCCGGTCGGCGGCGACCTCGACTGGCTCGACGACGGCACCATCGCCCAGGCCTTGCGCGCCCGGCGGCCAGCCTGACGGAATTCCTGGGGATTGGGCCGGAATCCGGCTGACAGCCCGGTCTCTCCGCGCCAAGTTGCGCCAGCCGCGTCGGCGAGCCGCCGATGCGCCAGTGGAGGGACTGATTTCATGAGCACGCCCGAAGACAAGGCTCCCGAAGCCGAAACCGAAGCCCCGCACCCGGCCAAGGTCGGTGTGGTCGACAAGGGCCACAACGTCACCGGCTTCGCCGGCGAGCCGATCAGCGGCATGATCGCCGACCTCGCCGACGGCGACGACTGATCCGGTCGGCGGCGGCCTTTATGCCGCCGCCGACTCCCGCTAGGAACGGAGCATGAACTTTTCCGATCCGTTCCTGATGCTGGCCGTCGTCTTCGCCCTGGCGACCGTGGCCTGCGCCCTGTGGGCCATGGCTTCGCAGCGCCGGGCCGCCAAGGCCGAGGCCCAGGCCTGGCAGTTGAACGAGCGCGTCATCCAGGCCGGCGAGCGGATGCGGATGCTGGAAGACCAGGCCGGGACGCAGGGCGAACTGATCCGCGCCCAGGCCGACAAGATGGCGACCATGACCGCCAACACGGTCGCCGAGGCCCTGATCAAGCGCACCGAGGAAACCTTCCGTAGCCGCGAGAACCTGGCCCAGCAACGACTGGAGGCCCAGCTGAAGCCGGTGGCCGAAACCCTCGCCAAGTTCGAGGCCCAGGTGAACGCCGTCGAGAAGGCGCGGGCCGAGGAGAGCGGCGGGCTCAAGGCCCAGATCGCCGCCCTGATGGAGGCCTCGACCGCCACCCAAGCCGAGGCCCGCAAGCTGTCGGCCGCCCTGCGGCGAGGCGCCGGCGTCCAGGGCCGTTGGGGCGAGCAGACCCTGCGCAACGTGCTGGAGGCCGCCGGCCTCAACAGTCGCTTCGACTTCCAGGAGCAGTTCAGCGTCGACAGCGAGGAGGGCCGTCGTCGGCCCGACGTCAAGGTCACCCTGCCGGGCGGCGGCGTGTTCGTGATTGACGCCAAGTGCTCGCTGAACGCCTTCCTGGAAGCCCAGGAGGCGACCGACGAGGTCTTGCGCGAGGCCGCCATGGTCCGCCACGCCGCCAGCGTCCGCGCCCACATGCAGGGTCTGTCGTCCAAGGCCTATTGGGACCAGTTCGCCGGCGAGGGCTCGCCCGACTTCGTGGCCATGTTCGTGCCGGGCGACGGCTTCCTGGCCGCCGCGCTGGATCGCCTCCCCGAACTGATGGCCGAGGCGATGGACCGCCGGGTGGTGCTGGTCACGCCGACCACCCTGTTCGCCCTCTGCAAGGCGGTGGCCTATGGCTGGCGGGCCGAGGACCAGGCCAAGAACGCCGCGCGCATCGTCGAGGTCGGCCGCGAACTCTACAAGCGCGTCTCGGTCATGGGCGCCCACGCCGGCGCCATGGGCAAGGCGCTGGAGAGCGCGGTGGGCAAGTACAACCAGTTCGTCGGCTCGCTGGAGAGCCAGGTCCTGACCCAGGCCCGCCGCTTCGAGGACCTGTCCGTCGATCACGAGGGCAAGGAGATCGCCGAGCCAGCGCCGGTCGAGCAGGCCGTTCGGCCGCTGACCAAGCTCGGCGGCCAGATGGGGCAATCTCCCACCTTGACCCTCGGAAATGACACGCCTACCTGACGGGGATCATGGCCATCCGTCGCATCCTCACCGTCGATAACGCCGCCGACCTGGCGGTTCTCAAGAAGATCTCCGCCCCGGTGGAGGCCGTCACCGACGAGCTGCGCGCCCTGATGGACGACATGCTGGAGACCATGTACGACGCGCCTGGCATCGGCCTGGCCGCCGTGCAGGTCGGCGAGCCGGTCCGCGTGATCACCATGGACCTGGCCCGCGACGGCGAGGAGCCGGCGCCGCGCTATTTCGTCAATCCCGAGATCCTGGCCAGCTCCGAGGAGCTGTTCGTCTACGAGGAAGGCTGCCTGTCGGTGCCGGAGTATTTCGACGAGGTCGAACGCCCCGCCAAGGTCACCATCCGCTACATGAACTACCAGGGCGAGACGGTCGTCGAGGAGGCCGAGGGCCTGTTCGCCGTCTGCATCCAGCACGAGATGGACCACCTGGAAGGCGTCCTGTTCATCGACCACCTCTCGCGCCTGCGCCGCGACCGCGCCATCGCCAAGGTCAAAAAGGCCCGCCGGGCGGCCTGATTTCTCCCTCTCTCTCCATGAGAGAGGGATTTCCATCATCGCTTCCGTCCCTGGTCCGTCTCGTACGGCGTCCCGTCGCGGTGACGGTAGACGTCCTCGCCGTCGCGCAGCACCAGGTCGATATCCGGATAGTCGCAGCCATCCTCCGCCGGCCGCCGCGAGCCGATTTCCAGCAGCAGCACGTCGCGGTCGGAGCGGTTCTGGAAGTGGTGGCCGTTGGCGACGCCGGCCTTGAAGCCCGCGCAGTCGCCGGCCCGTAGCACCGTCTCGCCGTCATCGTCGACCAGCACGACCTCGCCCTCGACGACCCAGGTGAACTCGTCCTCGGCCGTGTGCCAGTGGCGCTGGCTGGACCACTGGCCCGGCGGCAGGCGCAGCAGGTTGACGCCGAACTGGGTCAGGCCGACCGCGTCGCCCAGCTTGGTGCGATGGCGTTGCAGGCACGGCGCGTTGAACGGCGCGGGATAGGCCGTGCCGACGCGGGTGGGGGCTGCGGCGATGTCGATCTTGGGCATGAGCGGACCTTGGAAGAACCTTGCCGGGTTTGCGTCGCGCGGGAGGGAAGCCTAAAGCCAGGACCATGACCAGCCCCGCGCCCGTTTCCGTCAGCATTGACCCGGCCAATATCGACCCGGTGAGCCTCGCCCAGGCCCTGATCCGGCGTCCGTCCGTGACGCCGGCCGACGAAGGCGCGATGGATACGCTGCAGCGCCAACTGGAAGCGTTGGGGTTCACCTGCCGCCGGATGAAATTCGGCGTGATCGAGAACCTCTACGCCCGGCGCGGGACGGAGCGGCCGAACCTGTGCTTCGCCGGCCATACCGACGTGGTGCCGGTCGGCGACGACGCGGCCTGGACGGCCGGCCCGTTCGAGGCCGAGATCAAGGACGGGGTGCTCTATGGCCGCGGCGCGGTCGACATGAAGAGCGCCATCGCCGCCTTCGTCGCCGCCGTCTCGAACGTGCCCGAGCATCCGGGCTCGATCAGCTTCCTGATCACCGGCGACGAGGAGGGCGTGGCCGAGGAGGGCACCGTCAAGGTCGTCGAGGCCCTGGCCGCCGAGGGTGAGATCATCGACCACTGCATCGTCGGCGAGCCGACCTCGGCCAACGTGCTGGGCGACATGGTCAAGATCGGCCGGCGCGGCAGCATCAACGCCTGGATCGCCGTCGACGGCAAGCAGGGGCACGTCGCCTATCCGCATCGGGCGGCCAATCCGATCCCGGTTATGGTCGACATCCTCTCGCGCCTGCAGAGCCGGGTGCTGGACGAGGGCTATACGGGCTTCCAGCCCTCGAACCTGGAGGTGACCACGGTCGACGTCGGCAACACCGCCACCAACGTCATCCCGGCCTCGGCCAAGGCGCGGGTGAACATCCGCTTCAACCCGGCGCACAGGGGCAAGGACCTGGCGGCATGGATCGAGGCCGAGTGCCGCGAGGCGGCGGAGGGCTTCTCCGGCCGCGTCGAGGCGCTGTGCAAGATCAGCGGCGAGGCCTTCCTGACCGAGCCGGGCGCCTTCACCGACGTGATCACGGCGGCCGTCGGCGACGCCACCGGCCGGGTCCCGGAGCTGTCGACGACCGGCGGCACCAGCGACGCCCGCTTCATCCGCAGCCTGTGCCCGGTGGTCGAGTTCGGCCTGGTCGGCTCGACCATGCACCAGGTTGACGAGCGGGTCCCGGTCGACGAGGTTCGCCAACTGGCGGGGGCTTACGAGGCTCTGATCAACCGCTACTTCGCGGCGTTTGGGTGAGCAAATCCTCCCCCTAGCGGGGGAGGTGGCCGAAGGCCGGAGGGGGAAGTTTTTGCGGCCACGCCTCTTCCCCCTCCGTCGTCTCATCGAGCCGACACCTCCCCCGCTAGGGGGAGGATTTGATTTCAGTCTCCGTACCCTACACCCACCAAGTAGAGTCCATCCGCCGGAGCCACCGGCCCGCAGGCGCGACGATCCCTCGCCTCCAGCGCCGTCTTGACGTCGTCCACCGTCCAGCGCCCCGCGCCCACCTCGACCAGGGTCCCCGTCATCGAGCGAACCTGGCGATGCAGGAAGGATCGCGCCTCGAAGTCCAGGTGGATCTCCTCGCCCACGCGCCGCACACGGGCGACGTCGAGCGTCTTTACCGGGCTCTTGGATTGGCAGTGCATGTCGCGGAAGGTCGTGAAGTCGTGCAGCCCGACCAGATGCTGGGCGGCCGCGTGCATGGCTTCCGCATCCAGCTCCTTCTTCATGTGCCAGACCCGCCCCTTGTCCAGGGCCGGCGGGGCGCGGCGGTTGAGGATCCGGTAGAGGTAGCGCCGCTCGTTGGCCGAGAAGCGCGCGTGCCAGCCTTCCTCGGCCACTTCCGCCGAAAGGATCGACACCGCCTCATGCGTCAGGTGGGCGTTGAGCGCGTTGGCTACCGTCTCCGCCGGCCAGTCGCGTTCGAGATCGACATGCACGACCTGACCGGTGGCGTGGACGCCGGTGTCGGTGCGGCCGGCGGCGGCGATACGCACGTCCTGGCCGCTGAACGCCTTCACCGCCGCCTCGATCGCCCCCTGCACGGACGGCAGCACGGCCTGGGCCTGGAAGCCATTGTATGGACGGCCGTCGTACTCGACGAGGAGGCGGTAGCGGGGCATCAGGCCAGGACCGTTCCGGCCGGGATCGGGAAGCCGCGCGTGAAGGTCTGGGCGTCCTGGACGCCCTTGCCCTCGCGCTGGGCCCTCAGCAGGCGCACGGAGCCCTGTCCGCAGGCGATCAGCAGGTCGTCGTCGAGCGCCGTCCCCGGGGCGCCCGACGCGGTCTCGACGCGCGAGAGCAGGGCCTTCACGCGGACGGGACCTTTCTCGGACGGCGCTTCGAACCAGGCCCCTGGGAAGGGCGACAGGCCACGGATGTGGCGGTCGACCTCGGCGGCCGGTCGGGTCCAGTCGATGCGGGCCTCGGCCGACTTGATCTTCTTGGCGTAGGTGACGCCTTCCTCGGCCTGGGGCGTCTCGTGGACGCCGCCGCGCTCGATCGCGGCCAGGGCTACGGGGAGGAGGCGCGCGCCCGTGGCGGCCAGCTTGTCGTGAAGGCTGGCGACGGTGTCGTCATCGGCGATGGCCACCTGCTGCGACATCAGGATCGGGCCCTCGTCGAGCCCCTCGCTCATCCGCATGATCTGGACGCCGGTCACCGCGTCGCCGGCCATGATCGCCCGCTGGATTGGCGCGGCGCCCCGCCAGCGCGGCAGCAGGCTGGCGTGCAGGTTGAAGCAGCCCAGGCGCGGCGCCTCCAGCACGTCCTTCACCAGGATCTGGCCGAAGGCGACGACGACGGCGGCGTCGAGGTCCAGCGCCTTGAAGGCGGCGATCTCCTCGGGGGTCTTCATCGAGACCGGCGTGCGAACCGGCAGGCCCAGGCCCTCGGCGAAGGCGTGGACCGGCGAGGGCTTCAAGTCCTGGCCCCGCCCGCGCGGCGCGGGCGGCTGGGAGTAGACGGCGGCGATCTCGTGGCCCGAGGCGACGAGTTCGGCCAGGCAGGTGACGGCGAAGTCGGGAGTGCCGAGGAAGGCGATGCGCATGGCGGGGGTTTAGACGTCTCCGGCCGTCCCGAAAAGCCGGAGTCGGAACCTGCGCCTTGGCGTTCCGTTATCCAGCCGACCAACTCAGGAGCACGACCATGCGTTCCCAGCTGATGCTGATCGCCGCCGGCGCGGCCGCCCTGTCGCTCGCCGCCTGCTCGCGGGAGCACGCCACCGAGGTCAAGGAGGGCGCCAAGGCCGCCGCCTCCGACATCAAGGACGCCGCCCACGAGATCGCCAACGACCCGGACGTCAAGGAGGCCGGCACGGCGATCAAGGAAAGCACCAAGGAAACGGCCGCCGAGGTCGCCGACCAGGCCAAGGAGCTGGGCGCCAAGGCCGGCCAGGAAGCCAAGGAAGCCGGCAAGGACCTCAAGAAGGACGCCAAGGAGGGCGCGGCCGACAGCAAGAGGCAACTGAACGAAGCGACGAAGTAAAATCCTCCCTCTGATGGGGGAGGTGGCCGAAGGCCGGAGGGGGAAGAGGCGGGGGCGGCAGAACTTCCCCCTCCGTCGTCCTTCGGGCCGACACCTCCCCCGCTAGGGGGAGGATTTAAGCGTGCTCCTAATCCCGCAGCAGGTCGTTGATGCTGGTCTTCGAGCGTGTCTGGGCGTCCACCGTCTTGACGATCACGGCGCAGTAGAGGCTGGGGCCGCCGTTCGGGTCGGGCAGGCTGCCAGGGACGACGACGCTGTAGGGCGGGACCTTGCCGATGTGGACGGCGCCGGTCTTGCGGTCGACGATCTTGGTCGAGGCGCTGATGAACACGCCCATCGACAGCACGCTGCCTTCACCGACGATCACGCCTTCGACCACTTCCGAACGGGCGCCGATGAAGCAGTTGTCCTCGATGATGGTCGGGTTGGCCTGTAGGGGCTCCAGCACGCCGCCGATGCCGACGCCGCCCGACAGGTGGACGTTCTTGCCGATCTGGGCGCACGAGCCGACCGTGACCCAGGTGTCGACCATCGTGCCTTCGTCGACGAAGCCGCCGATGTTCACGAACGAGGGCATCAGAATCACGTTCTTGCCGATGTGGGCGCCGCGGCGGACGATGGCCCCCGGAACCGCGCGGAAGCCGCCGGCCTCGAACTGCGGGGCGTCCCAGCCGTCGAACTTGTTGGCCACCTTGTCCCACCAAGGACCGACCGCGCCGCCCAGCGTGCCCGCGCGCATGACGGTGTTGGGGTTCAGACGGAACGACAGAAGCACGGCCTTCTTCAGCCACTGGTGCGTGACCCACTCGCCGTCGATCTTCTCGGAGACCCGGGCCTTGCCGCTGTCGAGCAGCAGCAGGGCTTCGTCGACGGCGGTGCGGATCGGGCCGCTGGTCGCGACCGAGACGTCGGCGCGGGCTTCCCAGGCGGCTTCGATCTCGGTCTGGAGATCCGCCAAAGAAACGGGGGGGAGGCTGACGGCGGTCATGCGAGACTTCCTTGCAGGCGGGCCGAGCTCAGGAACCCGGCGAGGTCGTTGGTGCGGAAATGGACGTGTTCGGAGGTCGAGGCGGCCGCATGCGGCCCGACCAGCACGGTGGTCATGCCCAGCCGCGCGGCCGGGACCAGATTCTTCTCGCTGTCCTCGAAGAAGGCCGCCTGGGGCGGGCGGACAGCGTGCAGCTTGGTGATCTTGTCGAAGGTCGCCAGCGCCGGCTTGGGCAGGTAGTCGGCCGTCTCGATCGCGAACAGGTCGTCGAACAGGTCGTGCAGGTTCAGGTGGCCCAGCACGCGCTCGGCGTGGCGCAGCGAGCCGTTGGTGAAGATCAACCGTCGCCCCGGAAGCCGCGCGATCGCCTCGCGCAGGGCCGCGTCTGGCGTCAGTCGATCCATCGAGACGTCGTGCACCTCGTCCAGGAATCGCTTGGGCTCGATCCCGTGGTTGGCCATCAGCCCGGCCAGGGTGGTGCCGTGCTCCAGGAAGTAGCGATGCTGAAGCGCGCGGGCCTCCTCGCGGGGAAGGCCCGTCTCGCGTTCCACGAAGTCGGTCATCTTGACCTCGATCAGCCCCATGAACTCGCTTTCCAGCGGGTACAGGGTGTTATCGAGATCGAACAGCCAGGTCTCGACGTGCCCGAGGTCGGGGGAAAGTTCGCCGCTCATCGCGAGATGAGCGTGCCCGCGCCATGTTCGCTGAACAGCTCGACCAGCATGGCGTGCGGACGGCGGCCGTCCAGGATGACCACGGCCTCCACACCGGATTCCACGGCGTGGATGGCGTTCTCCAGCTTGGGGATCATGCCGCCGGTGGCGACGCCCGAGGCGATCAGGTCGCGAGCCTCGTCCAGCGTCATCTGGCGGATCAGTTCGCCATTGGCGTCCAGCACGCCCTTGATGTCGGTCAGCATCAGCATCCGCTTGGCCTTCAGCGCGCCCGCCAGGGCGCCGGCCACGGTGTCGGCGTTGATGTTGAAGGTCTCGCCGGCGGCCGAGACGCCGATCGGCGCGATCACCGGGATGTAGTCGGTCTCGGAGGTCAACAGGGCCTGGATGATGTGCGGGTCGATCTTGGTCGGCTCGCCCACGAAGCCCAGGTCGACGACCTGCTCGATGTTGCTGTCCGGATCCTTGCGGGTGCGGGTGACCTTCTCGGCGGTGATCAGGCGAGCGTCCTTGCCCGACAGGCCCACGCCGCGCACGTCGGCCTCGGCCCCGGCCTGGGTGATCCAGTTGGCGATTTCCTTGTTGATCGCGCCCGACAGGACCATCTCGGCCACTTCCATGGTGGCTTCGTCGGTGACGCGCAGGCCGTCCACGAAAGTCGACTTGACGCCGGCCTTGTCCAGCATGCGGCTGATCTGGGGACCGCCGCCGTGCACCACCACCGGGTGGACGCCCAGCAGCTTCAGTAGCACCGCGTCGGCGGCGAAGACCTTGGCCACCTCTTCCTGGCCCATGGCGTGGCCGCCGTATTTAATCACGACCGTCTCGCGGTCGTAGATCTGGATATAGGGCAGGGCCTCGGCCAGGGTCTTGGCGGTGGCCCACCCTGCTTCTTCGGCGGCTTCTTCGGCGACGTCGTTCAAGTCGGCTGTCCTCGAAGGGAAATTGGGCGCGCTTCGATAGCGGACCCCGCCCCCCCTGTCATCAAAAACGCTCAGCCCTGGCTTCGCCGCTCGAACCGCCACTTCATGGCGAGCACCGCGCCCGACATCAGCAGGCAGGCGATATTGGACGCGATCACAGGCCAGGCGCGGATCAGAATTCCGTACAGGACCCAGCACGAAAATCCTGTAACGGTGACGACATAGGTCCGCAGAGAGACGGCCGAGGCGTCCTGTTCCTTCCAGATCTTGACGATCTGGGGCGCGAAGCTGGTGATCGACAGCAGGGCGGCGACCGTTCCCACGGCCACGGCGACCGACGGCGTGGCCATCAGGCGGTCCGCGGCAGCGTCTGGTCCAATCCCCACAGCTCGACATAGGCCGGAGCCAGGGTCAGGCCCACCGGGGTCGGACCCGGCGCGTGACCTTCCTGCAGGCAGTAGGCCAGGTAGGACAGGGCGGTCTTCACCCCGTGCTCGGAATAGGGCTTGCCGATCACGCCGCAGGCGCCGGCGAAGTCCTGGGGCAGGCGCTTGACGTTGGCGGTCATGAACAGGGCCACGCCGCCGCAGTCCTGCGAGATCTTGCGAGCCACCTCGACGCCGGTCGGGCCGTCGCTGAGATGGACGTCGACGAGGGCGAGGTCGGGATGGAGCTGTTGGGCTAGGGCGACGGCCTCGTCCGAGCTCATGGCGCAACCCAGCGGACGGCAGCCGACCTCCTCGACCAGATGCTCCAGCTCGATGGCCAGCAACATCTCGTCCTCGACGATCAGAACTTCGAGCGCACGCCCGGTCATGGAAACGCTTTTCCTACTTCAATGCGCGCCGTTCACTGGCAGCAGAACGACAACGCGAGCGCCAGGTTCCGCGTCGGTGGTCTCACATTTGGCCTTCAGCTGCTGGCAGAGCAGCTGAATGATGGTTAGACCGAAGCCCGACGCCTTACCGTCCTTGTCGAAACCAACGCCGTTGTCGGTGATTTCGATCCTGAAATCGCCGTTCATGCGGCTGACGCCGACGAAGATCCGCCCGCCGTGACCTTCGGGGAAGCCATGGCGCAGGGCGTTGGTCAGCAGCTCGTTGACCACCAGGGCCAGAGGCGCGGCCTTGGCGGCGGGAATGTCGACCCGCTCCAGGTCCAGCTGTATGGCGATGTCGTCGCGGCCGGCCGAACCCATCAGGTCGGCGACCATGTCGCGGATGAAGGCCGAGACGTCGAAGCGCTCGACGTCCTCGCTCTGGAACAGGCGGCGGTGAACGGTGGCGATGGCGTTGACGCGGCCCAGCATCCCCTTCAGCGAGGCCTTCAACGCCGGATCCGACACCCGCCGATTCTGCAGCAGCAGCAGGCTGGAGATGAGCTGCAGATTGTTCTTCACCCGGTGGTCCACCTCGTGGAGCAGGGCGGTCTTCTGCTCCAGGGCCTGGGTCAGCTCGTGGGTGCGGTCCTCGGCGATCTGCTCGAGATCGTCGCGCCGGACTTCGGTCGCCTTCTTGTCGGTGATGTCCAGCTGCGAGCCGAAGAAATAGACGATCTCGCCGGCGGCGTTGCGCACGGGCGAAACATAGAGGGCGTTCCAGAAGGTCGAGCCGTCCTTGCGATAGTTCAGCAGGTCGATGGCGATGTCCTCGCCCGCCGCGATGGCGGTGTTGATCGCCTGGACGGCCTTCGCGTCGGTTTCGGGGCCCTGCAACATGCGGCAGTTGCGGCCGATGACCTCGTCGCGGTCGTAGCCGGTGAGCTTCAGGAAGGCGTCGTTGGCGAAGATGATCGGATTGTCGGCCTGGGTCGCGTCCGTGACGATCATCGCCATCCGGGTCGCGCGGATCGCCGCCGCGAAAGGGTCGTCGATGCCGTGCCCGGCGGCCAGGCGGTCGCCGGCGCGTCGCGATTCCGAGTAGTCGTCCATGCCTGTGATCAGCTCCACCGCCCCGTGGACGCTCAACGTACTCGATCGTGTCGAGTTCCCAACATAGGTTTCAGGTCCCGCGGGCGGCGAAACGGCGGGAGCTTGGCTGAAGCTCCCGCCGTTGAACGCGGCGACCAGGAGAGGAAGCCGGTGTGGCCGGCCGCCGCGCTGTCCCGGAAATCCGCCCGTGCTTCCCGGAACGGGCGGATTTCGGAGAGGCGTCACTTGGGCTGGTAGATCCGGTCGAACACGCCGCCGTCGGCGAAGTGCGTGGCCTGGGCCTTCTTCCAGCCGCCGAAGGTGTCGTCGATGGTGACCAGCGGGGTCTGCTTGAACTTGCTGGCGTACTTGGCCGCCGCGGCGGCGCTGCGCGGCCGATAGTGGTTCTTGCCGATCAGGTCCTGGGCGAGCGGGCTGTAGAGGAAATTCAGATAGCCCTCGGCCACGGTGCGGGTCTTGTGGCGGTCGACGTTCTTGTCGACCAGAGCCACTGGCGGCTCGGCCAGGATCGACAGCGACGGATAGACGATGTCGAACTTGCCTGGCAGCTCCTCCTGGGCCAGGAACGCCTCGTTCTCCCAGGCCAGCAGCACGTCGCCGATGCCGCGCTGGGTGAAGGTGGTGGTCGCGCCGCGAGCCCCGGTGTCCAGCACCGGCACGTGGTCGAACAGGCTGCGGATATAGGCTTCGGCCTTGGCGGGATTACCGCCCGGCTGCTTCAGGGCCCAGGCCCAGGCGGCCAGGTAGTTCCACCGCGCCCCGCCCGAGGTCTTCGGGTTGGGGGTGATCACGTCGACGCCCGGCTTCACCAGGTCCGACCAGTCCTTGATCTTCCACGGGTTGCCCTTGCGGACCAGGAACACGATCGTCGAGGTGTAGGGCGTGGAGTTCTGCGGCAGGCGTGATTGCCAGTTGGCCGGCAGCAGCTTGGCCTTGGCCGCGATCTCGTCGATGTCGTAGGCGAGGGCGAGGGTGACGACATCGGCCTGCAGGCCGTCGATCACCGAGCGAGCCTGCTTGCCCGAACCGCCGTGGCTCTGGTTGATCACCAGGGTCTGGCCGACCTTCTCCTTCCAGTACTTGGCGTAGGCGGCGTTGATGTCCTTGTAGAGCTCGCGCGTCGGGTCGTAGCTGACGTTCAGCAGGGTGACCGGCTTGCTCTGAGCCTGGGCGAGGCCGCCCGCCATCAGGGTCGCCGCCCCCGCGCCGGCGCCGGCCAGCAGGCCCCGGCGGCTAGGCGATTGGAAGATGTCGCTCATGAGCACGATCCTTTCTGGAGGGTCTGACGACGCGGCGCGGAGAGGCGCGGCGGATGGAGGAGAATGGAAGAGCCGCCCAACCCCGTGATCTTGGCCTTGCGGCGCGGGCGGCCCATGGGACTAGAACGCGAACTGGCTGCGGAAGTTGACCGCCTGGTAGCTCTGGCTGAGCGGGACGAGGCCGCCGGCCGGATCCTTGCGGTCGATGTCCACGTCCAGATAGTCGAGTGAGAACTTGGTTACCGAATTGGGGAACCAATTGAGGCCCGCCGTCCAGATGGTCTGTTCGCCGCCGCGCACGCGGTCGGCCGCCAGGGCGGCGTTTTCGTGGTGGTTCAGGTCGAGCACCGAATAGCGCGCCGCCAGCTCCCAGGCGCCCCACTTGCCCTTCTTCGGGTCGAAGGGGTTGGTGATCGCCGGGGCGTCGAAGGCGAAGTTGGCGGCGTTGTACTTGCGGGCCTCGCCGGTCAGCACCCAGCCGCCCTCGACATACCAGCCGGTGAACTTGGGATCGCTGACCCCCGCGGCCGGATTGCGGCGGTCGACCTTGTAGTCGAAATACTCGCCCTGGATCAGGAGGTTGGCCTTCTGGGCCGCCAGTTCCAGGCCGTAGTGGCGCGCGCCCTTGGCGTCGATGGCGCCCGTGCCGATCAGCTGCTGGCCGTCGACGCGAAGCTCGGGACGGTCCTGGATATTGATCGGATAGGCGCCGCTGAGCGCGGCGGTCTGGGCGGGCGTGACGACGACGCTGGCGTTGGCGCCGACATGGACCAGCCAGTCCTGGCCCTTGAAGGGCGTACCGGCCAGACGAGCCAGATAGCCCAGTTGCTCGTCGAAGGTCTGGCCGTCGCCGACCTTGGCGCCGGTCACCGCGCCCGACAGGATCCAGCGCTCGCCGACGGCTTGGCCCTGCAGGGCGATCCGGCGGTCGGCGCCGGCGAGACCCCGGGCGGCTTCGGCGGGCGACGCCCGCTCCGGGAACAGCGAGCCGTTGGTCGAGGCGGCGTCCTCGAGGCCGAGGTTCGGGGCGAACGCGCCGACGCGAACCTTGAACGGCGCGTAGTTGTACTGGAGGTAGATCTCCTGCAGCACGCCCGAGCCGTCCGTGCCCGAGCCGCCGAAGTCCAGCAGGATCGAGTAGTCGAACACCTTGGCGAACTTGCCGTCGACGCCCAGGCGGGCGCGGCGGAAATTGGTCCCGTTGTTCAGGTCGCGGGCGTTGCCGATCACGGCCGGCAGGCCCTTGTCCTGGAAGTAGTGTGCGGTGTCCAGCTGCATCACCCCGTGCAGGGTGGCGGTGTAGGCGCCGTCGCCGGAGGCGATAGTCGGCTTGCCGCCGGCGATGCTGACGGTCGTGGCGCTCTGGGTGGCGCGGACATCCTTGAAGCTGGCGGCGGTGGCGGCCTTAAGGTCGGCGACCTGCTGCTGCAACGTGGCCAACTGGGCTTCGAGCGCGGCGATGCGGGCGGCGGCCTCGTCCGGCGTCGGCGCCGTCTGGGCCGAGGCCGCGCCGGCGGTCGCCAGCAGGGATACGCCGGCGATCAGCGCGGCGCGAAAGGCGATCTTCGTCTTGGTGATCATGTCTAGTCCCCTCTCGGCGCCGCACGCGGGCCGACCTGCCGAGCTAGGGAAAACCATTATCCCTAGCCCTGAAATAGAGATTGGGAGTGCCGGCCATGAGATTTTCTGAAAGGCGCGGCGGTTCGTTGCCGAACAGGCGCAACGAAACCGCCGTCAAGACAGACGGTTAACTATTAAAGATCCGTTCACGGATAATCGGCGCGTCCTTCGCGGAGGACGCGCCAAACGACGGCGAAGCCCGGAGCTTCGCCCGTCGCTCTAGAGCCTTCTGGTTCAGATGGATCATCTGAATCGGATAAACAGGCTCTAGATCTCATACTTAGAGCGCGTTCGAGCGGTTTAACCGCTCACACTTAAACCTAACGCGCTCTAGAACATGGCGCGACCGGCCAGGCGCAGGTTGTAGCGCTTCTGCTTCTTGGTCGCTTCGACCCCGCCCTCGAGGGCCAGGTACGACATCGGCGTGCCCGCCCGCAGGGCGAAGCCGGCGGTGACCGCGCCGTTCTTGTCGTCCAGCGCCGCCAGGGTGAACGGGTTGCCGCCCTTGAAGCGGGCCACCGTGTCGCCCACCGAGCCGGCCAGGGTCTGGCGATAGCCGACCCGGACTTCGGGACGCCACCAGACGGCCTTGCCGAAGTCGGCGCCGAACACCACGCCCAGCTCGCCGCTGAGGTTGCTGGAGGTGCGCTTGTCGACGCTGAGGTCGAAGCCGTCGCCGCCGCCGCTTTCGGCGCGCTTGCCCTCGCGCAGCCAGACATAGTCCAGCCGGCCCTCGGGACGGGCGAAGAAGCGGCCGAACTTCTGCTCATAGGCCGCGCCCGCATAGGCGTTCGCGGTCAGGCCGTTCCAGTCGGCGGTGTTCTTCAGCACCAGGTCGGCGACGCCATCGCCATTGGCGTCCGGCGCGATGAAGCGACGGTCGCCGGTAAAGAAGCCGTAGCCCACGCCGCCGCCGGCGTTGAGGCGCAGGCCGCCCATCGAGCGACGCCAGTAGGCGCCCGTCTGGACGAACGAGGCGGTGGTCTGCTCGCCGACCTTGGCGACGGTGTCGTGCTCTTCGAGGCTGAGATAGGCCAGGGTCACGCCCAGGGCGCCGCCCGCGTCGCCCATCGCCTCGTAGCCGGCCACGAAGCCGTAGGCCTGGGTGTCGGAGCCCAGGGTCTGGTCGGTGTCGCGGCGGGTCAGCGAGGTGATCTCCTGGACCCAGATGCTGTCGGGTCCATAGCGATCGCCGGGATCGGGACGGATCATGGTCGCGGCCGAGACCTGCTGGTTGACCGATTGCAGGGCCGCGAACAGGCCCTCGCCCTGGTCGGGCAGCATCTGGTCGTAGAGGTCCCGGAAGCCGTCGCGGGTGTTCTGGTTCAGGAACGTTCCGGCCAAGGCCGAATTGGCGCCCAGGGCCGTGAACACGGCGTCGTAGGCGCTGGCCTCGGCCTTGTTGAAGCCGATCTCGGCGGCCGAGCGGCGGCGCACGTCGATATAGACGTTGTTGGCGTCGGCGCGGCTGGTGGCCACGTACAGATAGGGGGACTGGGCCAGGAGGCTGTTGCCGATGGTCCCGACATTGATGTTGGAGCCTTCGATCACCGTGAAGGTGGTCGGCTGCTTGACCAGATTGGCCAGGCGGATGCCCATCTCCGCGCCCGTGGCGATGGTGGTGGCGCCCGAGACGACCAGCTTGGTGTTGGTCCCCGCCGCCGGATCGGCCGAGAACAGCAGCTTGCCGCTGGACCCGACGTTCAGGCTGGTGACGTTGATCGCGCCGGTGTTGAGGATGCCCAGGCTGCCGTTGGCGACCGAGACGTCGAGCTTGCCGTCGCTGTCGGTCAGATTGCCCAGCGCCGTGGCGCCGCCGTCGATCGACAGGCGGTCCTGGCCCGCGCCGAACGACATGCCGCCCACCAGGGCGCCGCTCCACAGGTTCAGGGTGTCGTTCCCGCCGCCGAACATCACGTCGCCGATGGTGGTGGGGGCGATCGTGGTGGTGGTCGTGTCGGCGTTGGTGACCGTGTCGGCGCTCGGGAAGGTGCTGGTCGAGGTGAAGCTGGCGGGACCCGACTGGGTGTAGGTCACGCCCGAATTGTTGGCCCGCAGGTCCAGGGCGATGGTCTTGCCGCCGGCGGTCACCGTCGCGACCGTGCCGTCGGCCTTGTAGGCCGGAGCGGTCAGCGTCGCGCGGATCGAGCCGGTGTTGGTGATGGTCTTCAGCGTTCCGGCCTGGTCGAGGATGGCCACCGCGTCGCCGGTCTCGCCGGTGCGCGAGGCGCTGATCGAGCCGGAATTGGTCAGGGTGGTCGTGTTCGAACCCTCGCCGAACACCACGCCGCGGGCCGAGGCCGTGACGCCGGACGCGGCGTAGGACGAAGCGCTGGCGGCGATGGCGCCACGGTTCAGGAACTGGCTGGCGACCGCGCCGCTGTTGAGGATCGCGCCGGTCGCGTCGGCTTCGTAGCTGGTGGCCGAGATCTGGCCGTCGTTGCGAAGACCGCCGACGAGGGTGGTCGTCCGGCCGCCGCCGGCGCCGATGGAGAGGCCGGTGGCCGAGACGCCGTTATAGACGCCCGCCGCGCTGATCGCGCCCTTGGCCACCAGGCCGAAGGCGTTATCGCCCGTTCCGACCGCGCCCAGGGTCACGTTCTGGCTGGTCGAGCCGATCTGCAGCGCCGGCGCCGAGCCGGACACGCTGATGCTGGAGGAGCCGCTGTTGCTGGAGGTCGTCGTGGTGGTGACGGTGTTGCCGTCTGTCCCGACCTTGGTCGAATAGTTGGCGCCTTGAAGCAGAACGCCGCCGGTCACGTCGCCGGCGACGCGGACCGCCGAGCCGCCCTGCCGCAGGTCGTCGGCGTCGAGCTTGTTCAGGGCGTCGATCGTGGTCGGGCGCGAGGTATAGCGATAGCCGGTGGCGCTGGTGGCTCCTTGCAGAACCAGCGGCCCGTTGATGTTCGAATCGATGGCCTGGGCGACCGCGCCAGAACCCTGGACATTGATCGAGCCGCCCAGGGTGACCTTGCCGGTCACCGGCGCGGCGATCCGCACGCCATAGGCGTTGTCGCCGGTGACGCTGATGCTGCCCAGGTTGGTGACGTTCCCGACGATCGGCCCCTCGAGCAGAACGCCCGCCGAGTTGTTGCCTTCGACGCTGATCACGCCGGCGGCGTCGCTGACGATGTCGCCGGTGAAGGTTCC
Organism: Caulobacter sp.; assembly: GCF_035254145.1. GTDB lineage: Bacteria > Pseudomonadota > Alphaproteobacteria > Caulobacterales > Caulobacteraceae > Caulobacter. Next base: position 26,833 of record NZ_DATFAV010000351.1, read on the forward strand.
GGCGTTGGTCAGCCGGATGCCGATGCGGTTGGAGCCCTGGGCGAACGGACCGTCCAGGTCGCCGTCCGAGTCGCTGTCGGTGGGGGTGTAGTCCTCGAGCAGGGAAATGGTGGCCGAGTTGGTCAGGCCGCCGGTCTTGCCGCCGATGATCAGCACGCCGACGCTGTCATTGACCCCGTTGGTCGAGAGCGTGCCGGCGTTGGTGACCTTGTTGTTGCTGTCGATCGTGACGATCGCGCCCGCCGTCGTCGGCTTGATCGAGCCGTCGGCGGTGATCTTGATGTCGTCCGCGGCCGTGCCCGTGGCCGTGCTGGTGGCGATCGGCGTCGTGCGTGCGGTGGAGACCGAGGTCTCCGCCGACGCGGCGAAACCCAGGGCCAGAAGAGGAGCGGCCGCGACCGTCGCGACCAGGACCTTGCGCTGCATTACGAACGACACCTCGATAGAAACCGGCGCACCTAATTCGGGTCACGATGCGGCGAAAATGCGGTGAGTCCCGCCCGCGACACGTACTAAGGCGCCAACCGTCTATCGCATGGCTTGGCGGGGCGCCATATCTGGATCGACGAATCGCCTCTCGCTCGAAAACGGTGAGCCTCCTCATGCCGCTGGCGAACACGCCCCCGGACGGATCCGAAAGCCGCCGCCCGAGCGCCTTGTGGCCCGTCCTGGTCGGTCCCGGAGCGATACTGGCCCTGGCCGCCGCGGGTCTGGCCCAGCCGATCCCCGCCGTGATCGTGGCCGCAGTCGCCGGCGGGGCGGGCTTCTGGCTGTCGCGGCGGTCCGAGGCCTCCGACGTCCCGGCGACGCCTCGGACCGCCTTCGCGCCGACCGTGGCGGCCGAGGAGATTCCGCCCTTCGCGGCCATTCTCGACCGGTTGCCCGACCCGCTGATGGTGATCGCCGCCGAAGAGGCCGACGACCTGACCGGACGCCGCTTCCTGTTCGCCAACGCCGCGGCGCGCGAGCTGTTCAAGATTCAGCACCAGGGCGCCCTGTTGGTCACCGCCGTGCGCAATCCGCGCGTGCTGGAGGCGGTCGACGAGGCCCTGTTCGGCGGCGTCGAGGGCATGATCGAGTTCGAGACGGGCGGAACCCAGGGCCGCGCCTGGCTGGCCCACGCCCGGCCGCTGAAGGACACTCCCGGCCGCTCGCGCCTGGCCTTGCTGGCCTTGCGCGACGAGACCGACGCGCGCCGCAGCGAGCGCACCCGCGCCGACTTCCTGGCCAACGCCAGCCACGAGTTGCGCACGCCGCTGGCCTCGCTGTCGGGCTTCATCGAGACCCTGCGTGGTCACGCCAAGGACGATCCAGGGGCCCGCGACAAGTTCCTGGCCATCATGCTGGCCCAGGCCGAGCGGATGTCGCGGCTGATCGACGACCTGATGAGCCTGTCGCGGATCGAGCTGAACGAACACATCGCGCCGCTGGGCCGGGTGGACCTGGCGATGGCCGCCGTCGACGTGATCGACGCCCTGGCGCCCCAGGCCCAGGAGAAGGCGGTCAGCTTCGATCCGGTCCTGCCGCCGCGTGGCGGGGCCGTGGTCGAGGGTGACCGTGACCAGATCATTCAGGTCATCCAGAATCTCGTCGACAACGCCATCAAGTACACGCCCAAGGGCGGAGCGGTGCGGGTGGAGATTTTCCCCGGAATGGGCGCGGAAGCCGCCGCGGCCCCACGCGACCCGACCGCCGCCCGCATGTCGCTGCTGACCCCCGACCATGACCCGGCCGAGCGCTATGCGGTCCTGCGCGTCACCGATCGGGGACCAGGCCTGGCGCGCGAGCACCTGCCGCGCCTGACCGAGCGGTTCTACCGCGTCGAGGGCCAGAAGAGCGGCGAGCGCTCCGGCACCGGCCTTGGCCTGGCGATCGTCAAGCACATCATGAACCGGCACCGCGGCGGGCTGACCGTCGAGAGCGTCCAGGGCGAGGGGGCGACCTTCGGGATCTACCTGCCCATGGCCAAGGCGGGAGCCAAGCCTCCGCCCACGCCAGCGCCGCCGGCCGCGACCGCCGAGGCCTGATCTAGAACTCGGCCCACTCGTCGGCCTTGATCGCCAAGGCGGCCGAGCCTCGGTGATGGGCGATCGGAGCGCGGACGGGCGCGCGGGCGGCGACGCGGGAGGCTCCACGGCCGGCGCTGGTCGAGAACCGCGCCATCAGGGCGGTCAATTCAACGGCTTCCGTCTTCAGGGTCGCGGACGCGGCGTTGGCCTCCTCGACCATGGCGGCGTTGCGCTGGGTGACCTCGTCCATGCTGTTGACGGCGGTGTTGACCTCCGAGAGGCCGGTCGCCTGCTCGTTCGAGGACTGGGCGATCTCGTGGATCAGGCCATAGATCTCGCCGACCTTGTCGACGATGGTCGACAGCGCCTCGCCGGTGTCGCCGACCAGGCGCACGCCGTGGGCGACCTGGGCCGTGCTGCTGGCGATCAGGGTCTTGATCTCCCGGGCGGCCTCGGCCGAGCGCTGGGCCAGGGCGCGAACTTCCTGGGCGACGACGGCGAAGCCTCGGCCGGCCTCGCCCGCCCGGGCCGCCTCGACCCCGGCGTTGAGGGCCAGGAGGTTGGTCTGGAAGGCGATCTCGTCGATGACGGAGATGATGCTGGTGATCTGGCCCGAGGACTTTTCGATCTCCTCCATCGCCGACACCGCGTCGCCGACGATCCGGCCGGACCGCGTGGCGTCGGCGCGGGCGCCGTCGGCGGCGGCCGAGGCCCGGCGCGCGCCCTCGGCGCTGCGGTTCACCGTCGCGGTGATCTGGTCCAGGGCGGCGGCGGTCTCCTCGAGCGCGGCGGCCTGCTGCTCGGTGCGGCGCGACAGGTCCTCCGAGGCGCTCGAGATCTCCTGGGCCCCGGCCCTGACGCTCTGGGTGGCGTTGGCGACCATGCCCATGGCCTCGTCCAGGGCGGACATGGCGGTGTTGAAGTCGTCGCGGACCTTGGTGAACTGCGGATCGATCTCGCCGGCGATGCGATAGGTGAGGTCGTTGGCGGCCAGGCGCTCCAGGCCCGTGGCGATCTGGTTGATGGCGTGGACGCGGCCGGTCACCACGGTGGCGAACTTGACCACCTTGGTGATGCGTCCGGCGTGGTCGAAGATCGGATTGTACGAGGCCTGGATCCAGACCTCGCGGCCGCCCTTGCCCAGGCGTTTGAACTCGGCGGCGACGAACTCGCCGGCGTTCAGCCGTCGCCAGAAGGCGGCGTAGTCGGGCGAGGCGGCGTAGGTCGGCTCGACGAACATCCGGTGCTGCTTGCCCTGGATCTCCGGCAGGCTGTAGCCCAGCGCGGCCAGGAAGTTGTCGTTGGCGGTGATGATCTGGCCGTCGGGGGTGAACTCGATCACGGCCTGGGCGCGGCCGACCGCGTCCATCTTGCCGTGCTCCTCGGCGGTCTTGCGCTTTTCCTCGGTGATCACGGTGGCGACCTTGACGATGCGCGACACGCGGCCCCGCGCGTCGACGATCGGGTTGTAGGTCGCCTGGATCCACACCTCGGCGCCGCCCTTGCCCAGGCGAAGATATTCGCCGGCGTCGAACTCGCCGCGACCCAGCTTGTCCCAGAAGGCCTTATACGCCGCGCTGGCCGCGTAGTCGGGATCGACGAACAGGCTGTGGCGCTGTCCGATGATCTCGCCCAGCTCATAGCCCATGGCCCGGCAGAAATTCGCATTGGCCGACAGAATCTGGCCCGCGGTGTCGAACTCGATCGTCGCCAACGACCGATCGAGAGCGGCCAGGGTCTGGGCCGCCCGGGCGCTTGAACGCTTGAACATCATTTCCCCTTGCTCCAGGCGAACTTCGCCGCGCCCGAAAAAAGCAACGGATGAGGTCAACGAGTCCTGAATGAATTGACGTTAACGATCTTATCGTGCGCGACTTAAAATGAGTATTCGGATAATCCATTGAATCACTTTGAGAAAGGCCGCGCTCAGGCGCCGTGCGACATATCGCGCGCCCGCTGCCCTTTGGGGCGTGAGCGCCACTCCCGGCCACTGTCGTCAAACTGTCACGGAAACGTCGCATAAGCAGCGCGCCGGGGCGGCAAGATCGGTCCCGGGGAAAGGCGCGCGCCCCGCGCGCTTCGCGCAAGATTAGCCGAACGCATGCTGACCTGGCTCTCGCTCATTGTCCTGGCGCTGTTCTCGGGCGCGGCTTTCGCCGCTGGCCGCCGCCGCGCCGTCGCCGCCGCCGCGGGGCGTCCGCGCGTCCTTCACTCGTTGCCGGATTACTATGGGACCTACGCCGCTCTCTGGGCCGGCGTGCCCGCCGCCCTGCTGCTGCTGCTGGGCGCCATGTTCGGCGGCCGCGTCGAGGACGCGATCCTGCAGTCCACCCGCCCCGCCGCCGTCCAGGCCCTGGAGCCGGACCGTCAGGCGGTCTTCTACAGCGACGCCCACGCGATCGCCGCCAAGCAGGCCCCCAGCGAGGTGACCTATGATGGCGAACTGAAGGTCGCCCTAGACGCCAAGGTCGCCGAGGCCAAGCGCGTGGGGACCCTGCTGAACGTCGGCATGCTGGCCGCCGCCGCGGTGCTGGCCCTGGCCGGCTTCTTGATCGCCTTCCCGCGCATCTCCACCGAATTCCGCGCCCGCAACCGGGTCGAGGGCTGGATCGGCGTGCTGTTGATCGGCTGCTCGGTCGCGGCCGTTCTGACCACCCTGGGCATCGTGCTGTCGCTGGTCTGGGAAAGCTGGCGCTTCTTCCAGAGCGTCTCGCCGCTGTCGTTCCTGTTCGGGACGGAGTGGAGCCCGCAGATCGCCATGCGCGCCGACCAGGTCGCTTCGGCGGGCGCTTTCGGGGCCGTGCCGCTGTTCGCCGGCACCTTCCTGATCATGTTCATCGCCATGCTGGTGGCCGCGCCCGTCGGCCTCTACTCGGCGATCTATCTGTCGGAATACGCCAACCGCACGGTGCGCGGCGTGGTCAAGCCGCTGCTGGAGATCCTGGCCGGGGTGCCGACCGTGGTCTACGGCTTCTTCGCCGCCCTGACCGTGGGCCCGCTGTTCCGCGCCGGCTTCAACGCCCTGGGCGCGGCCCTGCCGCCTGGCCCGATCGCCCAGTACCTGATGGAAGTCCAGAACCAGATGGCCCTGGTGGCCGGGGTGGTGATGGGGATCATGCTGATCCCGTTCGTCTCCTCGCTGTCGGACGACATCATCAACGCCGTGCCGCAGTCGCTCCGCGACGGCAGCTACGCCATGGGCGCGACCAAGTCGGAGACGGTCAAGAAGGTCGTCCTGCCGGCCGCCCTGCCGGGCATCATGGCCGCCATGCTGCTGGCCGTGTCGCGCGCCGTCGGCGAGACGATGATCGTGACCATGGCCGCGGGCCTGCAGGCCAAGATGACGGCTAACCCGCTCGATACGGTCACCACCGTCACTGTCCAGATCGTCACCTTGCTCACCGGCGACCAGGAGTTCGACAGCCCCAAGACCCTGTCGGCCTTCGGCCTGGGCCTCACCCTGTTCGTGGTGACGCTGTGCCTGAACATCATCGCCCTGCGCATCGTCCAGAAGTACCGGGAACAATATGACTGACGCGACCCTCGGCGCGGCCGCCCCGCGCTCCGCCGCTTCGGCAGCCATGCAAGCCCGGCTGAAGAAGCGCCACGCCGCCGAACGGACCTTCAAGGCCCAGGGCTTGGCCGCGATCATCGTGGCCCTGGTGTTCCTGGTTGTGCTGGTCGGCCGGATCGTGGCCCAGGGCTACACGACCTTCGAGGCCCACACCCTCAGCGTGCCGGTCTATCTGAACCCCGACCGCATCGACCGTTCCGACCTCTCCGGCGTCAATTACGACTACATCGTCGCCGAGGCGCTGATGAAGAAGCTGGGCGTGCAGGACGACGATCTGGGCACGGTCTCGACCAAGGTCCAGGATCTGGTGTCGCGCGACTTCGGCTTCCAGCTGCTGAACAAGATCAAGGCCGACCCGTCGCTGATCGGCAAGACGATCGACGTCTCCGGCTCGCTGAAGGCCGACGCCGACCTCTATTTCAAGGGCGAGATCAAGCGCTCGACCGCCGAGGGCGACCGCAAGCTGGACAACCAGCAGCTCGATTGGCTGGACCAGCTGAAGAAGGCCGGCGCGATCAAGTCGGGCTTCAACTTCGCCTTCTTCACCAATTCCGACTCGACCGAGCCCGAGCAGGCCGGCGTGCTGGGGGCGGTGGTCGGCTCGGCCATGATGCTGGTCATCACCGCCCTGATCGCGGTGCCGGTCGGCGTGCTGGCCGCCACCTACCTTGAAGAGTTCGCCCCGAAGAACCGCTGGACGGACATCATCGAGGTCAACATCAACAACCTCGCGGCCGTGCCGTCGATCGTCTACGGCCTCCTGGGCCTGGCCCTGTTCATCAACTGGCTGAACGTGCCGCGCAGCTCGCCGCTGGTCGGCGGCCTGGTGCTGGCCCTGATGGCCCTGCCGACCGTGATCATCGCCACCCGCTCGGCCCTGAAGGCCGTGCCGCCCTCGATCCGCGAGGCGGCCCTGGGCGTCGGCGCCAGCAAGACCCAGACGGTCTTCCACCACGTGCTGCCGCTGGCCATGCCCGGCGTGATGACCGGCGCCATCCTATCGCTGGCCCACGCCCTGGGCGAAACCGCGCCGCTGCTGATGATCGGCATGGTCTCGTTCGTGCCCGGTGTGCCGGAGGGCTTCACCGGCGCGGCGACCGTCCTGCCCGTGCAGGTGTTCATCTGGGAGAACGCTTCCGAGCGGGCCTTCCACGAGCGCACGGCCGCGGCCATCATCGTTCTCCTTGTCTTCATGATCGTCATGAACGCCGCGGCCGTCATCCTGCGCCGCCGCTTCGAGCGCCGCTGGTAGGTTTCACATGACCCAGATCCTGAACCCTCTCGCCACTCCTCTCCTGCGCGGACACGCCATGACCGTCCAAAGCCCCGACGACACCGCCCATACGCCGGTGATCCATACCACCGTGCCTCAAGGCAACGCCGCCGTCCCGGTCGGCGAGCCCAAGATCAAGGCCCGCGACGTCAAGGTGTTCTACGGCGAGAAGCAGGCGCTGTTCGACGTCAACCTGGACATCCCGGCCAAGTCGGTGACCGCCTTCATCGGCCCGTCGGGCTGCGGCAAGTCGACCTTCCTGCGGTGCATCAACCGCATGAACGACACCATCCCCTCGGCCCGCGTCGAGGGCTCGATCGAGATCGACGGCGCCGACGTCAACCTCAAGAGCGTCGATCCGGTGGTGCTGCGCTCGCGCGTCGGCATGGTGTTCCAGAAGCCGAACCCCTTCCCGAAGACCATCTTCGAGAACGTCGCCTATGGCCCGCGCATCCACGGCCTGGCCACGCGCAAGGACGAGCTGGAAGCCATCGTCGAGAGCAGCCTGAAGAAGGCCGGCCTGTGGAACGAGGTCGCCGACCGCCTGCACCAGCCCGGCACGGGCCTTTCGGGCGGCCAGCAGCAGCGCCTGGTGATCGCCCGCGCGATCGCCGTGTCGCCGGAAGTGATCCTGATGGACGAGCCCTGCTCGGCCCTCGATCCCATCGCGACCGCCAAGATCGAAGAGCTGATCGACGAGCTGCGGACCCAGTTCTGCATCGTCATCGTCACGCACTCGATGGCCCAGGCCGCCCGCGTCTCGCAGCGCACGGCCTTCTTCCACCTCGGCAAGCTGGTCGAGAGCGGCCCGACCGAGGAGATGTTCACCAATCCTCGCGACAGCCGCACCCAGGACTACATCACCGGCCGCTTCGGCTGATCCGGCGGGGAGGGACACCGACATGACCGAACATACCGTCAAATCCTACGGCGAAGAGCTGGCCCACCTGACCGCGGAAGTGACCCGCATGGGCGGCATCGCCGAGAGCCAGGTCGCCGACTGCATCGCCGCCATCGCCCGCCGCGACGGCCCGCTTGCCCAGGCCGTGGTCGCCGGCGACGAGCGCCTCGACGCCCTGCAGGGCGAGATCGAGCGCAAGGCCTTTCGCCTGATCGCGCTGCGCCAGCCGATGGCCGTGGATCTGCGCCACGCCGTCGCCGCGCTTAAGATCTCGATGAGCCTCGAGCGCTGCGGCGACATGGCCAAGAACATCGGCAAGCGCGCCCTGATCCTGACCGAGGCCGACCCGATGACCGCCCTGACCCGCTCGATCGAGCGCATGGGCAAGCTGGTGCAGAGCCGGCTGAAGGACGTGCTGGACGCCTACACCACCTCGGACCTGCAGCGCGCCATCGGCGTGTGGAGCCGCGACGAGGAGGTCGACGAGCACTACAATTCGATCTTCCGGGAACTGCTGACCTACATGATGGCGGATCCGCGCACGATCAACGCCTGCGCCCATCTGCTGTTCGTGGCCAAGAACCTCGAGCGCATCGGTGACCACGCCACCAACATCGCCGAGATCATCCATTTCGAACTGACGGGCGAGGAACTGGTCTCCCAGCGTCCCAAGCTCGACGTCGTTGCGCAGTAACAAGAAGGCGGCCCGGAAGTGACTCCCTATGTTCTGGTGGTCGAGGACGAAGACGCCCTGGCCACCCTGCTGCACTACAACCTCGACAAGGAAGGCTATCGCGTCGCCGTGGCCGGCGATGGCGAGGAAGCCCTGACCCTGGCCAGCGAGCGCGCCCCGGACCTGGTCATCCTGGACTGGATGCTGCCCAAGGTTTCGGGCATCGAGGTCTGCCGCCGACTGCGCGGCCGGGCCGAGACCCGCAACGTGCCGATCATCATGCTGACGGCGCGTGGCGAGGAGAGCGACCGGATCCGCGGCCTCGACACCGGCGCCGACGACTATGTGGTCAAGCCGTTCTCGATGGTCGAGCTGACCGCCCGCGTCCGCGCCGTGATGCGCCGCATCCGTCCGGGCCTGGCCGACGATCGCATCACGGTCGGCGACATCGTCATCGACCGCGTCGCCCACCGGGTGAAGCGCAGCGGCAAGGAGATCCACCTGGGTCCGACCGAGTTCCGCCTGCTCGACTATCTGATGCAGCACCCGGGGCGGGTGTTCAGCCGCGAGCAGCTGCTGGACGCGGTCTGGGGCTCGGACGTCTATGTCGAGGCCCGCACGGTGGACGTCCACATCGGCCGCCTGCGCAAGGCGCTGAACGGCTCGTCGGACGGCGACCCGATCCGCACGGTGCGCTCGGCCGGCTATTCGCTGGACCTGGACGCGGCCTGAACGGCTAAAGTCCCAACCGCTTGAGCAGGTCGCCGCGATAGCTGCGGCTGGTCACCAGTTCCGCGCCGCTCTCCATGGTCAGCCGCCAGGAGCCGTCCGAGAGCGGGGCGAAGGCCTTCACCCGAGCCAGGTTGACCAGGGTCGAGCGGTGGCAGCGAGCGAAGAGCTTCGGATCCAGCCGCGCCTCCAGGGTCTGGAGCGTGCTGCGGAGCAGGCCCTCGCGGTCGGACCAGTGGACGACGACATAGTTGTCGGCCGCGCCGAACCATTCGACCTCGGCGATGTCGACGGGCACGCGCCGGGCGCCGCTCATCACGATCAGCCGTTCCTGGGCGAGCGCGGGGACGGCGGTGGCGTGGGTCAGGGCCTGGCGGGCTTCGGCCAGGGCGATTTCCAGGACCTGGGCCCTGGCCCGCTCGTCGGCGGCCCGCCGGCGTTGGTCCACCGCCAGGCCGATGGCGATGATCGCCGTGTACAGCAGCAGGCAGATCGGCAGGCGCGTCAGGGTGCGGACCGCCAGGCTCGGCCCCGGCGCATGGGCCGCGTCGATCGCGGCCGAGACCAGGGCCTCCAGCGGTACGATCAGCACGCCGGCCTGGTAGAGGGCCAGCAGGCCGATCGCGCCGGTCCCGAACCGGCGCATCAGCAGCCAGACCGCGGCGGCCGCGGGAAGCCAGGCGGCATAGATCCCGCCCTGCCAGACCAGCGAGTCGACAACGCCGAGCTCGCGATGGCGCTCGGCCGCGAACCGCCGGGTGAACCAGGCGGCGCAGACCGTGATCGTCAGCCAGCCAAGGGCCGTGAAGGCCAGCGCCCTGACAGGCGTGGAAATCCCGCCCACGCGGACGCCGGCGAGCGGCTGGGTCTCCGGCGCGGGCTCGGGCCCGCGATCCAGATCATGACCATCGGTTGGAACAACAAGGTCGGCCAGGGGGGGCTCCACGGAGTCGGCGGGAAGATCGGGACGTTACCCGAAAAGACGCTGATCATCGCGCCACAAGCCGAGAGCATTTTTAAGACGCGCGGGCGGCGCCGCGGACAGGAGGCGAAAGGCGCGAGTCGAAACGCCAAGCGGGCGGTCGCGGGAAAGGTCCCCCGGCATGCGAATGGGGGCGGCGGGGCGAGCCATGGCTTGACCCCGCCTCGCCCGCGCGTCACACCCCGCGCTCATGGAAAAGCTGACCATCCTCCTCGTCGGGTCCGGCGGGCGTGAGCACGCCCTGGCCTGGAAGATCGCCCAGTCGCCCCTGTGCGGCCGCCTCGTCGCCGCGCCCGGCAACCCCGGCATCGCCAAGGTCGCCGAGCTGCGGAACGTCAAGGCCACCGACGCCGATGGTCTTGTGGCCCTGGCGCGCGAGATCGGCGCGGACCTGGTCGTGGTCGGCCCGGAGTCGGCGCTGGAGGTGGGCCTGGCCGACAAGCTGGCGCAGGTCGGAATCCCGTGCTTCGGCGGCAGCCAGCGGGCGGCCCAGTTGGAGACTTCCAAGGCCTTCACCAAGGACTTCTGCCAGCGCCACGGCTTGCCGACGGCGGCCTACGGCGTGTTCACCGACGCGACCTCGGCCGGGGCCTTCCTCGACACCCTGACGGCGCCGTTCGTGATCAAGGCCGACGGCCTGGCCGCCGGCAAGGGCGTGGTGATCGCCGCGACCCGAGCCGAGGCCGATGCGGCGGTGCTCGACATGCTGGGCGGCCGCTTCGGCTCGGCCGGCGCGCGGGTGGTGATCGAGGAGTTCATGGACGGCGAGGAGGCCTCCCTCTTCGCCATCTGCGACGGCAAGACCGCCGTACTGTTCGGCGCGGCTCAGGACCACAAGCGCGCCTATGACGGCGACGAGGGTCCCAACACCGGCGGCATGGGCACCTATTCGCCGCCGCCCGTGCTGACCCAGGCCCTGATCGACCAGGCCTGGCGCGAGCTGATCGTCCCGACCGTCGAGGGCATGGCCGCCGAGGGCAATCCGTATGTCGGCGTGCTCTATGCCGGGCTGATGCTGACACCCGCGGGGCCGAAGCTCGTCGAGTACAACGCCCGCTTCGGCGACCCCGAGTGCCAGACCCTGATGCTGCGCCTGGAAAGCGACATCGTGCCGATCCTGCTGGCGGCGGCCAAGGGCGAGCTGGCCTCGGCGTCGCCGCCCAAGTGGCGCGACGAGGCGGCGATCTGCGTGGTGCTGGCCGCCGAGGGCTATCCCGACGCGCCCAAGACCGGCGGACGCATCCAAGGCGCCGACGCCGATTTCGGCGACGAGGCGGTGGTCTTCCACGCCGGCACGACCCGCGAGTTCGAGGGCCGGCTGGTGGCCTCGGGCGGCCGGGTGCTGAACGTCTGCGCCCTGGGCGCCACCCTGCACGAGGCCCGCGACGTCGCCTACGCCGCGCTGGGGACGATCAGCCTGGAAGGCGGCTTCTATCGCCGCGACATCGGCTGGCGGGCGCTTAGCCAGCATTAAATCTTCCCCCCAGCGGGGGAGGCGGCCCGAAAGGCCGGAGGGGTGAAGTCCTGCTGAACTTGCCCCTTCCCCTCCGTCGTCTCTTCGAGCCGAC
>NZ_DATFAV010000352.1:0-12988 GCF_035254145.1 Caulobacter sp.
GGCGACGATCCGGGCGCGGGCCCTGTGATCGCGCCGCGCAGCCTGCTCAAGGGCATCATTCAGCCGCGCGTCGAAGAGACGCTGGAGCTGCTGCGCGAGCGCCTGAAGGCCTCCGGCGCGCCGGTCGAGCCGGGCGCGGGCATCGTGCTGACGGGCGGCGCCAGCCAGCTGGCCGGCGTGCGCGAAGTGGCCGTGCGCGTCTTCGACCGTCCGGTGCGCCTGGGGCGTCCGCGTAGGGTTCCTCATTTGGCCGACGCCGCCTCGGGCCCTGCGTTCTGCGCCGCCGCCGGCACTCTGCACCGCACCGCCTTTGGTCCGCGCGAAGCCGTTTCGTCCAAGGCCCTGGCCGGCGGTCCGGTCCGCAAGCGCCCGCTCGATCCGAACGCTTCGCCCATGGCTAAGGCGGCCGCCTGGCTGCGCGACAACCTTTAGCTTGGACAGTTCGCCAAGCTTCAAGTTTTAAGCGTGATTAACTCTACTGTTTAACCTTGAAGGCCCGGCCGAGCTTCTAGCCGGGCCTTTTTGCTGCTCGAAACGGCCGATATTCGTCGGACTTCTAGATCAGCGTCGTTCGGTCGCACGCGCCTGTGGATAGCTCCCGAGCCCTTGGTTCGCTTAGAGCGCGAGGCCGAAAGTGGGAACCGGTTTCGGCTGATCTCGCGCTGTAAATGTTTGATTTGGAGCCTCTTTCTTGCCCGAGAACGATTCCGTTTTCAGGCGAAAGGCTCAATGAGTTTCTGTTGATAGACCACAATTTATCCCACGGCCGCGCTCGACCCGACCACGACTCAGATTATGCAGTTAACTGCCGATTAACGATGGTGGTTGTTCTGTTAACACGATCGTCGAGGCATCCCCGGCGATTGGGTGTCGCCGAGGTCTAGTTTGACGATTTCGGCGTAAGGACGCGAGGGTCCCATGGCAATTTCTCTTTCCGCGCCGCGTACGACTGAGCTGAAGCCGCGTATCGTGGTGTTCGGCGTCGGCGGCGCTGGCGGCAACGCCGTGAACAACATGATCGAGGCGGGTCTCGAGGGTGTCGAGTTCGTGGTGGCCAATACGGACGCCCAACAGCTCCAGTTCGCCAAGACCGACCGGCGCATCCAACTCGGCGTGCAGGTCACGCAAGGGCTGGGCGCTGGCGCGCATCCCGAAGTGGGCATGAGCGCCGCGGAAGAGAGCTTCCCCGAGATCGGCGAGCACCTCGACGGCGCGCACATGGTGTTCATCACCGCCGGCATGGGCGGCGGCACCGGCACCGGCGCGGCCCCGATCATCGCCAAGTGCGCCCGCGAGCGCGGCATCCTGACCGTCGGCGTCGTGACCAAGCCCTTCCACTTCGAAGGCCGTCACCGCATGCGCCTGGCCGACAGCGGCATCCAGGAGCTGCAGCGCTACGTCGACACCCTGATCGTCATTCCGAACCAGAATCTGTTCCGCGTCGCCAACGAACGCACGACCTTCGCCGAGGCGTTCGGCATGGCCGACCAGGTGCTGCACTCGGGCGTCCGCTCGATCACCGACCTGATGGTCCTGCCGGGCCTGATCAACCTCGACTTCGCCGACGTCCGCACGGTCATGACCGAGATGGGCAAGGCGATGATGGGCACCGGCGAAGGCGCTGGCGAAGACCGCGCCCTGATGGCCGCCCAGAACGCCATCGCCAACCCGCTGCTGGACGAAGTCTCGCTGAAGGGCGCCAAGGCCGTGCTGGTCAACGTGACCGGCGGCATGGACATGACCCTGCTGGAAGTCGACGAGGCCGCCAATGCGATCTCGGACCAGGTCGATCCGGAAGCCAACATCATCTTCGGCGCGGCCTTCGATCCGTCGCTGGAAGGCGTGATCCGCGTGTCGGTGGTCGCCACCGGCATGGACGGCGCCTCGATCGCCCAAATCGAGCCCAAGCCGGTCACCCGCAACACCACGACCCAGCCGCTGATCGCCGACACCGCCCGTCCGGCGCCGCAGCCGGAGCCGGCTCGCCCGACCGCTCGCTACGAAGCGGCCCGTCCGGCTGAACGCCCGGTGGCTTTCGCCCCGGCTCCGGAGCCCACGCCGGCGCCCGAGCCCGAGATCGTCATGTCCGCGCCCCAGCCGGAGCCGGAAGCCGAGCTCTACTATGACGAGCCAACCGTAGCTGAAGAACCGCGCATCACCCAACCGGCGGCCCGGCAGGTGACCCGCATCGTCGATCCGGCGGTCGACGAGGTGGCCGACGAACCGCTGTTCCCGGAGAACAACTTCTACGAAGAGCGCCGTCCGCAGAAGCAAGGCGGCTGGCTCTCGATGTTCGGCGGCGGCCGCCAGCGTTACGAGCAGCAGCCGTCGGCGCCGCAGCCGCAGGCCCGCACGACCCAGAGCGCGCGCCCGCAACTGGCTCCATTGGAAACGCCGCAGACCGAAGACGGCGAAGACCTCGAGATCCCGTCGTTCCTGCGCCGCCTGGCCAACTGAAAGGCCGATCCCCGCAAGGGAGGCGAATAGACATGAACGCCCCGAGGAAACTCGGGGCGTTTTGCTTTAGCGGCGCCGGCGCCTATCGCTCGCAAGCCATCTGGAAAGGCCGCCCATGACCCAGCGCATGAAGGAAATCGCCGACCAGATCGTCGGCCTCCAGGCCGAGCTCGACCGCGAGATCGAGCGGCGGCGCAGGGCGCTCGGCTGGACCCTTTCCGAGAAGATCGGCGAATTCGAGATGGGCGTGGCGGTCCGGCATCGTCGGCTGCGGCTGGACTTGGTCAAGTTCTTTGGCCGCACTTCGCTCGCCGTCGCCCTGACCGCGCCGGTGATCTACTCGCTGATCATCCCGCTGGTGATCGTCGACGTCTGGGTCAGCGCCTATCAGGCGATCTGCTTTCGCGCCTACGGCATTCCGAGAGTGCGGCGTCGCGACTACATCGCGCTCGACCGTGACCGCCTGGGCTATCTGAATGTGATCGAGCGGCTCAATTGCACCTTCTGTGGCTACGCCAACGGCGTGATCGCCTATGTGCGCGAGGTGGCCAGCCGCACCGAGCAGTACTGGTGCCCGATCAAGCACGCCGTGAAGGTCACCGACCCGCATCGGCGCTATTACGAGTTCCTGGAATTCGGCGACGCCGAGGGCTATCGCGCGCGGCTGAACGATTTCCGCGCCAGGCTGCGCGACGACACGCCGCCGGCGGCGCCGCACTGAACACGGAGGCTGCGCTTCCGAAGCCGAGGCGGTATAGCTTGGCGCCATCTGCCAACTTTCAGCCCAATCCGGTCACGATGAAGCTCACCCGCGCCGATCGGAAGATTCTCCAGATCCTGCAGGAGGACGGCAAGATCTCGAACGTCGACCTGGCCGAGCGGGTAGGGCTGTCGCCCAGTCCCTGCCTGCGCCGGGTCAAGCAGCTGGAGGCGTCCGGCCTGATCAGCGGCTATGTCGCCCTGCTGGACCGCCGCAAGGCCAAGCTGGATGTGCTGGCCTATGTGGAGGTTCAGGTCGATCGCCACAGCGAAGAGGCCGCCGAAGCCTTCAGGCAGGCCGTTTTGCGCGAGCCCGAGGTGGTCGGCTGCTACGTCATGACGGGCGGCTACGACTATCTGCTCAAGGTGGCCGTGCCCAATCTCGACGCCTATGCCGATTTCACCATGAAGCGGCTGCTGAAGATGCCGGCGGTGAAGGACATCCGCTCCTCGTTCGTGCTGGACACCATCAAGGATTCCACGGCCCTGCCATTGGACTATCTGAGCTGATCATTTTTACATGGAATTGATCAGGATCATTGGCAGGATGTGACCGTCGAGCGTCGATCATCGGTCATCATCGCCACGTTCTGACTTTTGCTCCGCGATAAGCTGCCGCCTCTTTCGAAGTTGGAGCGCGGCCGCATGTTGGTACTGGATCGCAAGCCCGTCACCCCGTCGCCCGCGCCGCCGGTGCGGGACGCTCTGAACGGCGTCCAGGCCTACCGGTCGGGCATGAGCCTGGCGGAAGCCGGGCGACGCACCGGCCGCGCGCGCTTTTCCAAGCTGGCCAGCAACGAAAACCTTCTGGGCGCCAGTCCCAAGGTCGCCGCCGCCGTGGCGGCCGCCATCGCCGAGCCCGAGCTCTATCCGGACCCCTATTGCGAGACCCTGCGCGCGGCGATCGGCGCCCGACTGGCGGTTGATCCCGAGCGGGTGGTGGTCTCGCCGGGCTCGGAAGCGCTGATCGACTATCTGTTCCGCGCCGTGCTGCATCCGGGCGACGCGATCCTGCTGTCCAGCCCGACCTTCCCCGCCTACGAGATCTTCGCCCGCTGCGCGGAGGCGCGCATCGTCGACGTGCCGCGCCTGGCCGGCTTCGATCTCGACGTCGAGGCGTTCAAGACCGCCGCCGCCCAGGGGCCGAAGCTGCTGGTGCTGTGCACGCCCAACAACCCGACCGGCAACGCACTGATGGCGTCGGACATCGCCGAGATCCTGGCCGTCACGCCGCGCTCGACCCTGGTCTTCGTCGACGAGGCCTATCGCGAGTATCACGAGGCGTTCGACACCTTCGCCCTGCTGGACGCCTGGGGCGGCCCATGGCTCTCGGCGCGGACCTTCTCGAAGGCCTACGGCCTGGCCGGCATGCGCGTCGGCTACGGCGTAGCCTCGTCGGCCGAGCTGGTCGGCTATCTCGACCGCCTTCGGCCGGCGTTCAACGTCACGGCCGTCAGCCAGGCCGCCGCCCTGGCCGCCTGGGAGGACCAGGAGCACCTGGCCCGGACCGTGGCGCTCACCATCGCCGAGCGCGGACGCGTCGAGGCGGCGCTGGACGACCTGGGCGTGGAGCACACGCGCAGCGAGGCCAACTTCGTCTTCCTGCGGGCTCCGGCCGGCGCCGAGGCGACCGCCGCGCGTTTGTTGCAGGAAGGCCTGATCATTCGCCCAACGCCGGTCGCCGGCGGCTGGGTCCGCATCACCATCGGCCGACCGGCCGACAACGACGCCCTGATCGCCGCCCTGCCGGCGGCGCTGGCGCGATAAGAAGTTCTAGGGAGAGCCGCTCATGACCCTCGTCACCGACCAGAACCCCCTGGGCCTCGACGGCTTCGAGTTCGTCGAGTTCACCAGCCCCGATCCGGCCGCCATGAAGGCGCTGATCGAGCAACTGGGCTTCGTCGCCGCCAGCAAGCATCCGACCAAGGCCGCGACCCGCTACAAGCAGGGCCGCATCAACCTGATCGTCAACGAGGAGACCTCGGGCCAGGTCGCCGATTTCCGCGCCGAGCATGGTCCGTCGGCCAACGGCATGGCCTTCCGTGTCGAGGACGCGGAAGCAGCCTACGCCGAGGCCCTCAGGCGCGGCGCCAAGCCTGCTGACGCCTCCCGCTCGCTGCTGGGCGAGGACGCCAAGGTGCTGGAAGGCATCGGTGGGTCCTTGCTCTACCTCGTCGACCGCTATGGCGACGCCGGCACCATCTATGACAGCTGGGAGCAGGTCCCGGGCGCGGCGTTGGCCGAGGCCAAGAACAACGTCGGCCTGGATCTGCTGGACCACCTGACCCACAACGTCCGCCGGGGCCAGATGCGCACCTGGTCGACCTTCTACAACCAGGTCTTCGGCTTCGAGGAGCAGAAGTACTTCGACATCAAGGGCCAGGCGACCGGCCTGTTCAGCCAGGCGATGATCGCGCCCGACAAGGCCATCCGCATCCCGCTGAACGAAAGCCAGGACGACAAGAGCCAGATCGAGGAGTTCATCCGCGAGTACAACGGCGAGGGCATCCAGCACCTGGCCCTGACCACGGACGACATCTACGGGACGGTCGAGAAGCTGCGCGCCCGGGGCGTCAAGCTGCAGGATACGATCGAGACCTACTACGAGCTGGTCGACAAGCGCGTCCCCGGCCACGGCGAGGATCTGGAGCGTCTGCGCAAGAACCGCATCCTGATCGACGGGGCGGTGGGCGAAGAGGGCCTGCTGCTGCAGATCTTCACCGAAAACCTGTTCGGCCCGATCTTCTTCGAGATCATCCAGCGCAAGGGCAACCAGGGCTTCGGCAACGGCAACTTCCAGGCCCTGTTCGAAAGCATCGAGCTGGACCAGATCCGCCGTGGGGTGATCACGGTCGAGGCGTAGGGCTTGAAACTGTCATCCCGGCCAAGCGCGAAGCGCGCTGAGCCGGGACCGTCGGAAGCGCCGGCGCGTGCCGTGGTCCCGGGTCTGCGCTACGCTTCGCCCGGGATGACAGATCTTGATGATCCAAGGACTCCAACCATGGACCTCCGCTACCAAACCGGCTTCGGCTCCTACTTCGAGACCGAGGCCCATCCCGGCGCCCTGCCGGTGGGGCAGAACTCGCCGCAGAAGGTTCCGTTCGGCCTCTACGCCGAGCAGCTGTCGGGCACGGCCTTCACCGCGCCGCGTCATGAGAACCGCCGTAGCTGGCTCTACCGCCTGCGACCCAGCGCCGAGCATGGCGTCTACAAACCCTATGCTCAGGATAGGCTGATCTCGGCCTTCGCCGGCCCGGTGACGCCCAACCGCCTGCGCTGGGATCCGCTGGAGATCCCGACCGTCCCGACCGATTTCATCGACGGCCTCGTCACCCTGGCCGGCAACGCTGACGCCGCGACCCTGTCGGGCATCGGGGTCCACGTCTATCTCGCCAACGCCTCGATGAAAAACCGGGTGTTCTACGACGCCGACGGCGAACTGCTGATCGTGCCGCAGCAGGGCGTGCTGACCTTGGTCACCGAGTTTGGCGTCCTGACCGCCGGTCCGGGCCACATCGCGGTGATCCCACGCGGCGTGCGCTTCCGCGTCGAGGTCGACGGACCCTCGCGCGGCTACGTCTGCGAGAACTACGGCGCGGCCTTCCGCCCGCCCGAGCTGGGGCCGATCGGCGCCAACGGCCTGGCCAATTCGCGCGACTTCGAGACGCCGGTGGCGGCCTTCGAGGACATCGATGCCCCGACCCTGGTCGTCCAGAAGTTCCAGGGATCGCTGTGGGCCGCCGAGTGGGACCATAGCCCCCTGGACGTGGTGGCCTGGCACGGCAATCTCGCGCCGTATCGCTATGACCTCTCGCGGTTCAACACGATCAACACCGTCAGCTACGACCACCCCGATCCCTCGATCTTCACGGTGCTGACCTCGCCCAGCGATACGCCCGGCGTGGCCAATTGCGACTTCGTGATCTTCCCGCCGCGCTGGATGGTGGCCGAGCACACGTTCCGCCCGCCCTGGTTCCACCGCAACCTGATGAGCGAGTTCATGGGCCTGGTGCACGGCGCCTATGACGCCAAGTCGGGCGGCTTCGTTCCGGGCGGCGCGTCTCTGCACAACTGCATGAGCGACCACGGCCCCGACGTCGAAAGCCATCGCAAGGCCACGGAGGCGCAGCTTGCGCCTCACAAGATCGACGGAACCATGGCCTTCATGTTCGAGAGTCGCTGGGTGATCCGGCCGACGAAGTTCGCGCTGGAGACTTCGGCGCTTCAGGGTGACTATGACGCCTGCTGGACGGGCTTCCCCAAGGCGAAGCTGCCGTAGGGAAGTCGGCCCGAACAAGAACGAACATAAGGAAGCGCTGATGAAGCTCGCGTCTCTCAAGGGCGGCCGTGACGGCCGGCTGGTGGTGGTCTCCAACGACCTGGCCTGGTTCACCGACGCCGGGACGGTCGCGCCCACCCTGCAGGCGGCCCTGGACGACTGGGAGCGCTGCGAGCCGTTGTTGCGCGGCTTGGCCGAGAGCCTCGAGCATGGCGCCGTGCCCCAGGAGCGCTTCCACGAGCACGAGGCGCTGAGCCCGCTGCCGCGCGCGTTTCAGTGGGTCGACGGCAGCGCCTATGTGAACCACGTCCAGCTGGTGCGGCAGGCGCGCGGCGCCGAGATGCCCAAGAGCTTCTGGACCGACCCGCTGATGTATCAGGGCGCGTCGGATGGCTTCCTGGCGCCACGCGATCCGATCCCGCTGGCCGACGCCAGCTGGGGCTGCGATCTGGAGGGCGAGATCGCCGTGATCACCGGCGACGTGCCGCTGGGCGCCAGCCGCGAGGAAGCCCTGGCGGCCATCCGTCTGGTCATGCTCTGCAACGACGTCAGCTTGCGCAACCTGATCCCGGGCGAGCTGGCCAAGGGCTTCGGCTTCGTCCAGTCCAAGCCGGCCAGCGCCTTCTCGCCGGTGGCGGTGTCGCCCGACGCCCTGGGCGCGGCCTGGAAGGACGGCAAGCTGCACGGGGCCTTGCTGGTCGAGCTGGACGGCAAGGACTTCGGCCGCGCCGACGCGGGTGTCGACATGACCTTCGACTTCGGGACCCTGGTGGCGCACGCGGCCAAGACCCGCAGCTTGAGCGCCGGCACCATCGTCGGCTCGGGCACGGTCAGCAATCGCGGCGCGGACGGCGGTCCCGGCAAGCCGATCAGCGAGGGCGGCGTCGGCTATTCTTGCCTGGCCGAGCTGCGCACGGTCGAGACCATCCTGACCGGCGCGGCGAAGACACCGTTCCTGCTGGGCGACGACACGATCCGCATCGAGATGAAGGACGCCAAGGGCCACTCGATCTTCGGCGCCATCGAGCAGACGGTCGAGCGGGTTTGAGTCAGGAGGCCGCGGCGTCTGGACGGGTCTGGTCTACGCCGGCCGGGGTCAATCTCGGCCCGCTGGACCTGATCGCCGACGGCGCGGCTCGCAACTATGTCCTGCAGATCGGCGAGGCGCGCTTCCACGGCTTTGTGGTGCGCCGCGGCGAGGCGGTGTTCGGCTATGTCGACCGCTGCCCGCACGCCGGCCTGCCGCTCGCCCAGCAGCTGGACCAGTACCTGAGCCCCGACCGGAACCTGATCGCCTGCTCGTGGCACGGCGCGGTGTTCGAGGTGGAGACGGGGGCCTGTGTCGGCGGCCCATGCGCCGGGGCGCGGCTGACGCCCTGGCCGGTCGAGGCCCGGGAAGGGCGGATCTTCACCGCCTAGCTGTGGGCGTCCTTGGCGTCTTCCCGGGCCGCTTCCCAGACTTCGCGGGCGGCGTCCAGGTTCATGGCGGCGATCGCCAGGCCCACGACGATATCCGGCCAGATCGACCGTGTGACGACGGTCAGCAAGCCCGCCGCGATGATTCCGATATTGGCCGCCACGTCATTGCGGGCCGACAGGAAGGCGGCCTTCGACAGGCTGCCGGCGGCGCCGCGATGGCTGACCAGGGTGAAGGCGCAGAACAGGTTGACCGCCATGGCGCCCAGGCCCGTGACGCTCAGCGACAGCGCCTCGGGCGGCGTCGGATCGCCGAACTTTCGCCAGAGCGTCCAGAGGAAAGCGACCGCCGGGGCCAGCAGGATCGCGGCCAGCACCCCGCCGACCTTGGCGCGACGCGTGGCGCTCCAGCCCAGGGCGGCCAGGATCAGGAAGTTGACCGCCGCGTCCTCGAAGAAATCGGCGCTGTCGGCCAGCAAAGAGACCGATCCGATGCGCAGCGCCACCGCCATCTCGATGGCGAAATAGGCCAGGTTCAGCAAGGCGACCAAGCGCACCGCTGAACGGAAATTGCGCGATAGGCTCATGGCCGACGCATAGCACCATGCGCCAGACAAAAGAACGGCCGCCCTCCACAGGAGAAGGGGGCGGCCGAGTCATTGGGAGGAAACGCCCCGAAGGGCTGATTTCCATATAGCTGTTTGAATTCGCCTTGACAACGTTGTCACGAAAATAATTTCCCAGAGCGGTGAAATCCCATGGGCATGGCTCCGCCGCGGAGACGCTGATCCACGCTCCGCGCCTCTTGCATGACGCCGTTTCTCAAGCTAATAGTGAACCTTATGGTTCAGTATATAGCCGACCGCCTTGACGCCTCTTTCTCCGCTCTTTCGGACGCCACTCGCCGTGGGGTTCTGGAGCAGCTGGGGCGCGCGGACGCCTCGATCACGGAACTCGCCGACCGGTTCCACATGACCCTCACGGGTATGAAGAAGCACGTCGGGGTCCTGGAGCAGGCGGGGCTGGTGACGACGGAGAAGGTCGGGCGGGTGCGGACCTGCCGGCTGGGGCGACGCGGGTTCGACGAGGAGGTCGCCTGGATCGAAGAACGACACCGGATCTGGAGCGCGCGCTTCGACGCGCTGGACCAAGTGATCGAGGCTATGAAACGCAGGGAGAAAGCCGATGGGCGAACGCGTGAGTGACGGCCGCACGACGGTCGAACGGCGATCCGAGCGCGAACTGGTGGTGACCCGGATCTTCGACGGCCCGGTCCGCCTGGTGTTCGACGCGTGGACCAAGCCCGAACTGTTCCAGCTGTGGTGGGCGCCGAAATCCGGCGGCGTGCCGATGCTGGCGTGCGAAATGGATTCCCGGACCGGGGGCGGTTACAGCGTCACGTTCGGCAAGGACGCCGAGAACGCCATGACCTTCTATGGCAAATACCTGGAGGTGACGCCGCCTTCGCGCTTGGTCTGGACCAATGACGAAAGCGAACAGGGCGCGATCACCACGGTGACCTTCGAAGAGGAGGAGGGCGACAGGACGCTTTTGGTCCTGCAGGAGCTCTATCCCTCGAAAGAGGCGCTCGACGAGTCGTTTGTCGGCATGGAAGACGCGATGCCCGAGCAATTCCGGCAACTGGACGAGCTGCTCGCGACCCAGACAGCGAGGGTCTAGCCCCCCGTGCGCGCCCCGTTGCGCCCCCGTCGTTCCAGGCGAACGGCGAGGGCGACTATCGCGGGCCTATTTCTTCTTGACGGCCTGGACCTCGATCTCGACCAGCATGCCGTCCTGCACCAGCGAGGTGATCTGGCTGGTGATGCGGGCGGGTTTGTTGGGCTGGGCGGCGGTGCCGAAGTAGGTCTTGTAGCCTTCCATCATGCCCATGAAGTCCATCTTGCCGTCCTTGGCCGGGTCGCCGACCAGAAGGACGCGCATCATGACGACGTCGGCCATGGTCGCGCCCTGGGTCTTCAGGGCGGCCTCGATACGGCCCAGCACGCCCAGGGTCTGGGTCTTGGTGTCGCCGAACTTGGCCACGCCCGTGGCCTTTTCGTCGATCACCGGCGGGGTCATGCCGCTGACATAGATGGTGTCGTAGCCGGCCGGCACGGTGACGACGCTGGCGATCGGCGACTTGGGGTCGCCGCCGCGGACGATGTCCTGGGCATGCGCGGCGCCGGCGAGGGCGCAGAGGCCGGCGGTGAGGGCGATCAGGCGTTTCATGTTTGTCTCCCGTTGAGTTCGAAAAATCAGTGAGCCTGCAGGCCGCGCGCCTTGGCGGCGGCCTTGGCGGCCGCGCGGGCGGCGACGACGTCGGTGGGCTTGATCGCCGAGGCCTTGTTGCCCCACGACGAGCGGACATAGGTCAGGATGGCGGCGAGATCGGCGTCGGACAGGTCGTCCTTGAAGGCCGGCATGCCAGCGCGGCCGTTCAGCACCGTGGTGATCACGATCTTGGGGTCGCCCTGGACGAGCGGCGAGCCGGCCAGCGGCGGGAAGGCGCCCTTGACCCCCTTGCCGGTGGCCTGGTGGCAGGCCGAGCAGTTGTCCATGAATAGCGATTGCGGCGCCTCGGCCAAGGCCAGGGCCGGCGTGGCGACGCCCATGGCGAGCGCCAGTGCGGCGAGACGATAAGCGAAGGTCATACGTTTCCTCGGAGGTCCCTTGTCTGCGCGTGACGGCCCTTGATGCGGTCCCGGGCCGTCACGTTCTCCTCTCAAGCCTGCTGCACGCGGGCGTGGATCCTGGCGATCTGCTGCCAGGCCGACTCGATGGCGCCGGCCTGCCAGCCCCCTAGGTAGCTCAGGTGCTCGCCCGCGAGGTAGAGGCGGCCGTCCGGCTGGCACAGGACCGGATAGGCGTCCTTGCGACCGCTTTCGCCCCATTCGGCCCAGCCGCCCAGATTGTGCTCGGCCAGGTGCCAGCTGAAGGAGAAGGCGTTCTCGAAGTTCTCGGCGTATTCAGGGAAGATCTTCTGACCGGCCGCCACGGCGAAGGCCGCGCGATCGGCCGGGCTCTTGGCGCTGATCTTGGCCGCCTCGCCGCCGAAGGCGTAGTAGCCTAGCAGCACGCCCTTCTGTCCCTGCCAGCCGTACGAGGGCAGGGTGATCGAATTGATCCCGGCGATGTCGTTATAGATGTGGCCGCCGTAGATGTGGTGCTTCTCCTCCCAGAAGCGGGTCTTCATCTGCAGGCCGATCTTGTTGACCGGCGCATAGGAGACCCCCTCCATGGCCGCCTTGAAGGGGGCCGAGGCGTCGACATCGATCTGCTTGAGCACACTGAGCGGGATGGTGCAGAGGCAGTAGTCGGCGGTCACCTCGCCGACCTTGCCGTCCGCGCCCTTGAACGAGACCGTGACGCCGCTGGGCGACTGCTTGATCTTCTGCACGACCGTCGAATAGCGGATCATCGGCCCGACCCGCTTTTCGAAGGCCTTGGCGATCTGGTCCATGCCGCCGATCGGCTGGAGCATGGTGCGCTGCTGCTCGTAGCCGGTGACCGAGCTCAGGACCCGCCAGGCGTT
Organism: Caulobacter sp.; assembly: GCF_035254145.1. Classification (GTDB taxonomy): domain Bacteria; phylum Pseudomonadota; class Alphaproteobacteria; order Caulobacterales; family Caulobacteraceae; genus Caulobacter. The sequence continues at coordinate 12,444 of NZ_DATFAV010000352.1, forward strand.
GCTGTCCAGCACGTCCTTGAAGGCGAACGGCGGCAGCTCCTTGCCGGGGCCGGGATCGACGCCCGCGCCGGGGTGGATCGCGAAACCGCGCCCCTCGGTGCCCTTGTAGGCCAGATCCTTGGAGAGGCGGCCTTCGTTGACGACGTAGGCGATGAACCGCTCGCGGTCGAGGCCCGACAGGGGCGCGTCCAGCTGGCCCTGGCTGGCGGCCTTGGCGACCAGCTCGGCGGTGTAGCCGCGAATGTCGGCGGCGACCTCGCCCTTGCGCACGGGCTTGCCGGCAAGCGGCCCCTGGCCCTTCTCGAAATAGATGTAGGAGGCGTCGTTGTCGTTGACGAAGCTCTCCAGCGGGACGCCGAACTGCTTGGTGTAGTGCAGGGTCGAGCGGTGATGGTACGGGATCCGCCACGGGCCGTGGTTGATATAGTGGCCTTCGTCGAACTCGCAGGTCTGCTCGTGGCCGATCAGGTCGGTGTGCTTGAAACCCTTGCGCGCCGTCTGGCAGCGGCCGCCGGCGAAGGACCGCGCCTCCAGCACCTGGACCT
>NZ_DATFAV010000353.1:0-16124 GCF_035254145.1 Caulobacter sp.
GGCCGCCTCGGGCCTGGCCGCGCCGGCCTTGGCCGCGCCCGCCACAGCCATCGTCCATGCCCGGCTCCTGACCATGGGGCCAGCCGGCGAAATCGCCGACGGCACGGTGATCCTCCGCGATGGCAAGATCCTAGCCGTCGGCAAGGGTCTGGCCCCGCCGGCGGGGGCCAGCGTCATCGACGCCAAGGGCGCGATCGTCACCCCCGGTCTTTTCGCCCCCAACACCGTGCTGGGCGTACGCGAGGTCAATTCGGTCAAGGGGACGGACGACGCCAAGAGCGCGTCGGCCGATCTCGGCGCGGCCTTCGATCCGCAATATGGCCTCAACCCCGACACCACGCTCGTGCCGGTCGCGCGCCTGGGCGGCGTCACCCGCGCCATCGTCGTGCCGGCCCCCGGCGGTGACGGCGAGGGCGGTGGGGCCGATGACGGCGACGGCGCGCTGTTCGACGGCCAGGTCCTGGCCATCCGCCTGGCCGGCGATCTCCTGGTCAAGCCGCGCCTGGCCGTGGCCATGCGCTTTGGCGAGAACGGCGCGGGCGGCTCGCGCGGGGCCGAGATCGGCCTCCTGCGCGCCCGCCTCGACGAGGTCCGCCTCTACAAGCAAAACCGCGCCGCCTACGATCGCGGCGATCTGCGCGAGCTGAAACTGTCGCGCGCCGATCTCGAGGCGCTGATCCCGGTCATCGACGGTCGCGAGCCGCTCTTGGTCACCGTCCACCGCGCCGCCGACATCCGCCAGGTGCTGGCCTTCGCACGCGAGCAGCGCCTGCGGGTGATCCTCAACGGGGCCGAGGAGGGCTGGCGGGTGGCGAGCGAGATCGCCACGGCCAAGGTTCCGGTGATCCTCAACGCCACCGCCGACCTGCCGCGCACCTTCGAGATCGTCGGCGCCAGCCTGCAGAACGCCGCCAAGCTGCGCGCGGCCGGCGTCGAGATCGCCATCGTCAGCCCCGATCCGGCCCACCGGGTTCGCGAACTGCGCTACGAGGCCGGCTCGGCCGTCGCCCAGGGCCTGCCCTACGCCGCGGCCTTGGAGGCGATCACCATCGCCCCGGCCCGGATCTTCGGCCTCGCCGACCAGCTCGGCTCGCTGCAGCCGGGCCGGGCCGCCGACCTCGTGATCTGGGACGGCGACCCGCTCGAGCCGCGCAGCCTGCCGACCGCCATCTATGTCGATGGCGTCTCCCAGCCGCTGCGCTCGCGGGCGCTCGACCTGCGCGATCGCTACGAGAGCGGCGATGGCGCGCCCCGCTAGGGGGCTGGCGGCGGTTCTCGCCGCTGGCTTGCTCGCCGCCGCCCTGACTGGTTGCGGCGATCCGGGCAGCGCCGTCGATGGTCCGCCGCCCAAGGCGGTCGGGGTCGAGGGCGCGCCCGTGGCGCTGGGCGCGGCCGGGGCCGGGCAGGGGCGGACCCTGGCCGCCGTGCGGGCCCGCGGCTATCTGGTCTGCGGCGTCCAGCAGGGGCTGATCGGCTTTGCCTATGCCGACAACACCGGCCGCTGGCGCGGCTTCGACACCGATTTTTGTCGCGCCACCGCCGCGGCGATCTTCGGCCGCGCCGACGCCGCCCGCTTCACGCCAACCTCTTCGACCGAGCGCCTGACCGTGCTGCAGGCCGGCGAGGTCGACGTCCTCTGGCGCAACACCTCGGCGACCTTCTCGCGCGACGCCAAGTTCGATTTCGCGGGGGTCAACTATTACGACGGCCAGGCCTTCCTGGTGCGCAAGGCCCTGGGGGTGACCCACGCGGCCCAGCTCAACGGCGCGCGGATCTGCATCCAGACCGGCTCGACCAGCGAGATGAACCTCACCGACTATTTCAGGGCTCACAAGCTGACCTACGAGCCGGTGGTGTTCGACACCGAGGACAAGGCCCGCGCCGCCTACGGCCGCGAGCAGTGCGACGTCTATACCGCCGACCTCTCCAACCTCGCCGCCGCCCGCGCCACCCTGGCCCGCCCCGACGACCACCTGATCCTGCCCGAGGTGATCTCCAAGGAGCCCCTGGGCCCGGTGGTGCGCCAGGGCGACGACGGCTGGGGCAATGTCGTGCGCTGGACGCTGAACGCCATGATCCTGGCCGAGGAACTGGGCGTGACCTCGGCCAACGCCGAGGCCTTGCGCGCCCACAGCGACAACCCCGAAATCCGTCGCCTGCTGGGGGCGGAGCCCGGCTATGGGGCGATGATCGGCCTCTCCGACGACTTCGCCTTCCAGATCATCAAGCAGGTCGGCAACTACGGCGAGGTTTTCGCGCGCAACCTGGGTCCCACGACGCCCCTGAAGATCGAGCGCGGCCTCAACGCCCTGTGGAACGCCAGCCCGCCGGGCCTCCTCTACGCCCCGCCGATGCGATGAGCCGCCCGCCCGCTGTCCCGATCACCGGTCAGCGCCTGGCCAGCCTCGCCTGGCAGGGCCTGGCCCTGGCCGCCGTCGTCGCTCTTCTGGCGATGCTGGCCCGCAACGGCGCGGCCAATCTGCGCGCCAGTGGCTTGGCCTCCGGCTTTGACTTCCTGGGCCGCGCCGCCGGCTTCGACATCGCCGAGACGCCGATCGCCTATTCGCCGCGCGACAGCAACGCCAAGGTCCTGCTGGTCGGGGCGCTCAACACGCTCAAGGTCACGGGCCTGGCCGCCGGCCTCGCCAGCCTGCTGGGCCTGGCCTTCGGCGTGGCCCTGCGCGCGAGGTCCGCGCCAGTCCGGATCCTGGCCCGCGGCTATGTCGAGCTCTTCCGCAATATCCCGCTGCCCGTGCTGCTCTTGGTGCTCTACAGCCTACTGGCCATGGCTCCGCCGCCCCGCGCCGCCCTCGACCTGGCTGGTCTGGGCTTTGTCAGCAACCGCGGTCTCTACCTGCCGCGCCTTGACTGGCGCTGGGGGCAGGGCGGGGCGCTGGCCGGGGCGGCGCTCGCCCTGGCGGCCCTGGTCGCCATCTGGCGCCTGGCGCCCACGCGCCGCGCGGCCCAGGTGCTGAGCTTTGGCTGGCTGGGCTTTTGTGGCCTGGGCCTCGTCTTATCGGTCTCGGGCCTGGAGGTCCCCCGCGCCCAGGGCTTTGGCTTCGTCGGCGGCCAGGTCGTCTCGCCACCGCTCCTGGCCCTGGTCGGGGCGCTAGGTCTCTATACCGGCGGCTACATCGCCGAGGTCGTGCGCGGGGCCCTGGCGGCGGTCGCCCCTGGCCAGGCCGAGGCCGCCCAGGCGCTGGGCCTGTCGCCCGCCCAGACCCTTGGGCTTATCACCCTGCCACAGGCCCTGCGGGTGGCCGCCCCGCCACTGGCCAGCCAGTATCTGAACCTGGCCAAGAACGCCTCTCTGGCCATCGTCGTCGGCTATCCCGATCTCGTCGCCTTGCTGGGCGGCACGGTGCTGAACCAGACCGGTCAGGCGATCGAGACCCTGGGCCTGATCCTCGTCTTCTACCTGGCCCTCAGCCTGGCGATCAGCGGACTGATCAACCTCTGGGCCGCGCGCCAGGCGCGCTGGGCGGCGCGATGAGCCCCGGCGGACGCAAGCGTCACTGGAGCCGGTGGGCCGCGTGGGCGCTGGCCGCCGCGGTCGCCCTAGTGCTGGCCGGGCCAGCGCTGCGCTGGTTGATCCTCGATGCGACCTGGACCGGCGACAGCCGCGCCGCCTGCGATCCGGCCGGAGCTTGCTGGGCGATGATCACCGCCCGCGCCCCGCAGATCCTGACCGGCTTCTATCCCCCCGGCCACGGCGTCCGCGTCCTGCTGGCCGTCCTGGCGCTGGTGGCCGGGCTCGCGCCGCTCGCCATCCCGGGCCGCGCCGGCCTCACCCTCGCCACCGCCCCGCTAGGGGCCGTGGTCTGCCTGGCCCTGATGGGCGGGGCGCGCCTGCTGCCCAGCGTGCCCAGCGCCTATTGGGGCGGCCTGGCCCTCAACCTGATCGTCGGCGCGGTCTGCGCCATCTTCGCCCTGCCGCTCGGCGTGCTCCTGGGCCTGGCCCGCCAAAGCCCCTTGCCGGTCATTCGCCTGCTGGCCAGCGCCTATGTCGAGACCGTGCGGGCCGCGCCGCTGATCGTGGTGCTGTTCGCCGCCGCGGTGCTGGCCCCGCTGCTGCTGCCGCCGGCCCTGCCGCTCGACAAGCTCGGCCGGGCCATGGTCGCCATCACCCTGTTCGAGGCCGCCTACATGGCCGAGGCCGTGCGCGGCGGCTTGATGGCCGTGTCCCAAGGCCAGCGCGAGGCGGCCCGGGCGCTGGGCCTTGGTTCGTGGCGCGCCCTGGTCGATGTCGTCCTACCCCAGGCCCTGCGCACGGCGACCCCGGCCCTGGTCAACAGCTTCATCGGCCTTCTGAAGGACACCAGTCTCCTCTATGTGATCGGCGTTCTCGACATCACTGGCGTGCTGCGCAACGCCGTCAGCGACTTTGCCTGGCAGGGGCTGGAGCCGGAGGCCTACATCTTCGTGGGCCTGTCGTTCTGGCTCTTGTGCTTTGGCCTGTCGCGCGCCGCCGCCGCCCTCGAGCGGCGCCTTCAGATCGCCCCCCGGAGTCCCGCATGAGCCAGTCGATGATCGAGATCGACAATCTCCAGAAGTGGTACGGCGACCAGCCGGTGCTGCGTGGCCTGGATCTTACCGTCGCCGCCGGCGAGAAGGTTGTCGTCCTAGGACCCTCGGGCTCGGGCAAGTCGACCCTGATCCGCACGATCAATGGCCTGGAGCCGCATCAGGGCGGGACCATCCGCGTCGATGGCCAGGATCTGGCCGCCCGCGGCCGGCAAGCCGCGGCCGCCCGCCGCGCCAGCGGCATGGTCTTCCAGGCCTTCAATCTCTTTCCCCACCTGACCGTGCTCGACAATTGCACCCTGGCCCCGATGCGGGTGCTGGGGCTGTCGCGCGCCGAGGCCAAGGACCGGGCCATGGCCCTGCTCGAGCGGGTCCGCATCGCCGGCCATGCCGATAAGCACCCCGTCCAACTGTCGGGCGGCCAGCAGCAGCGCGCCGCCATCGCCCGGGCCCTGGCCATGGCCCCCAAGGTCATGCTGTTCGACGAGCCGACATCGGCGCTCGATCCGGAAATGGTCGGCGAGGTGCTGGAGGTGATGCGGGGCCTGGCCGCCTCGGGCATGACCATGATCGTCGTCACCCACGAGATGGGGTTCGCCCGCGACGTCGCCGACCGGGTGATCTTCATGGACGAGGGCAAGATCCTCGAGGCCGGGCCGCCGGCCAGCTTCTTCGCCGACCCGCGCGAGGCGCGCACCCGCGCCTTTCTGGGCCGGTTGCGCGCCTGACGCCCAAAGGCCGCGGCTAGCTCAGGCGCGGGGCGGAAGCCAGCGCCAGGCGGCGCATGCGCGCGCTGGCCCCCCAGTCCTCCCCGAACGCCTCGTCCTCGTCATAGAGCTGGGCCGACAGCGCGTTGAGGCCGCGGGTGATATGCTTTTCGACGGCGCTGGTCGAAATGCCGTGTCGGGCGGCCACGGCCTTGAGGCTCTGGCCCTCGACCCGCACGGCCAGCAGAATCTCGCGCGTGCGGGCCGGCAGCTGGGCGAGGGCGTCGCGGGCCGCGGCCATCTCCTGGCGCGCCTGCAGGATGCGGATCGGCGAGAGCTCGTCGCGCGGATGGGTCTCGGGCGACAGCTCGCAATGGTGATGGACGCAGCGCGAGCGATTGCGGCGGTAGAGATCAACCAGGGTCGAGCGGACCACCTGGTAGAAATAGCGCTTTGGAAAGCGGATATCCCAGCGGGCGTCGCGGGTGTGGAGCTTCAACATCACGTCCTGCACGACGTCGTCGATCTCGCTGCTGTCGAGCCGCCGCGACAGATAGCTCCGCAGCTCCGGCGCGAAGCGCCAGAAATAATCGGCCGGACTTGTGGTCAGAAGGCTGTCGAGCGCGGCGGCATTGGCCATGTACTCGTGAGCCGGTGCTGCAGTCTGCGACAATTTCAAACGCCCCCAGTACCGTCGTCGATCGTGTAACTAATCTCAAAGTTGTCGTTGTCGTCCGATGCGCGCCGGGCCCCGTGCTGTGGTTGTCTCAAGGCCCCGGTCACCCCTCATCGTCATGAACTGTTCCATAGGCCCGGCTGTGGTGTCTTCCCAAACTGGCCCGCGCCCACCCGCCTCTGGTGGAGAAAATTTGGCTTTCGTCGCCTAGCGTGGGTTTTTCTGCGAAAGACTAGAGCGGGGCCGGGAATCTCAGTGGCGCGCGCTTGTCGCTAAAACTGGGTGTCATGGGGGCTGATCGCTCGGGTCCGATCTACGGTCGTTAAATCCATTGGGAGAAAACCACCGTCAAAGCGCCAAATCGTGGGAAAATTGGGGAAGACTTTTGATGGCCTGATCGGCAGGGTTTACGGCCTTGGCGCGGGAGGCGCGGGAGGCGCGCTCGCGCCGACCCGCCGCCGCGCCCTGGTCATGCACACAGCAAGGTACTTGTCATGTTCGCGGGTTCGATCGACCTGGCCGCCGCCCACCGTTTCGCCTCCCCGCCCCAGGCCTCGCCGGGGCGTTGCTGTGACCAGGCCCTGGCCGCGCTCGGGGCGATGGCGAGCCTGGTCGGCCGCACGCCGCTCCTGGCCATCGACCTGACCTGGCGCGGCCGGCCGGCGACGATCTACGCCAAGGCCGAGCTCTATAACCTGACCGGCAGCATCAAGGACCGCATGGCCTGCAGCATCATCGGCGCGGCCTATGAGCGGCGGGAGCTCGCGCCAGGCCAGGAGATCGTCGAGGCCACCAGCGGCAACGCCGGCATCGCGCTCGCCGCCTTGGGCCGGGCCCTGGGCCATCCGGTGACCATCTTCATGCCCGACTGGATGAGTCTGGAGCGCCGGGCCCTTCTGACCAGCCACGGCGCCACCATCCGCCTGGTCTCGAAGGACGAGGGCGGTTTCGTTGGCTCGGTGAAGATGGCCGAGGCCTATGCCGGCGCCAAGGGCGCCTTCCTGTCGCGCCAGTTCTCCAACGACGATAACTGGCGGGCCCACTATCACGGCACCGCCGAGGAGCTGCTGACCCAGATGGCCGGCCATCGCCTGGCCCCCGACGCCTTCGTGGCCGGGGTCGGCACCGGCGGCACGGTCATGGGCTTTGGCCGCCTGTTCCGCGACCGGGGTCTTTCGGCCGCCGTCCATCCGGTCGAGCCGGCGGAGTCGCCGACCCTGTCGACCGGTCACAAGGTCGGCCATCACCGCATCCAGGGCGTTTCCGACGAGTTCATCCCCGACATCGTCAAGCTCAACGAGCTGGCTCCGGTGATCGCCGTCCACGACGGCGACGCCATCCTGATGGCCCAGAAGGTCGCCCGGCAGCTAGGCCTGGGGGTGGGCATCTCGAGCGGCGCCAACCTCGTGGCCGCGATCAAGGTGCTAGAGAACCGCCCCGACGCCCGCGTCGCCACCGTGCTGTGCGACAACCATGCTCGCTATCTGTCCACGGCCCTGGCCCAGGAAGAGCCGGTGCGGCCAGGCTACCTGACCCCCGAGGTCGAGTTGATCGGCTGGCGCGCGCTTTAGAGCCCTGGACGCGGCTTGGGCGGAAGCTGAACGGACGTGGCGCTGGCCACTAGCACACGCCCCCATCGGCCAGCCCGCGCCCGCCGCGCCGCGTCGCTCAAGCCCGGCGCTTGACGTCACTATATCTCTAGAAATATAGTGACGTCATGTCGCTACTCACCGAAGATGACGCCGCCGCCGGGCTGTCGGCCCTGGGAAGTCCCGTCCGCCTGCGCCTCTTTCGGCTGCTGGTCCGGGCCGGCGACGCGGGGGCCAATGTCACCGACCTGGTGCGTCTCACCGAGATCCCGGCCTCGACCCTGTCACATCATCTGACGGCCCTGTCCCGGGCGGGCCTGGTGCGCCAGGCCAAGCGGGGGCGCGAGCTGATCTGCACGGCCGACTATGGCCGGGTGAACGCTCTGGCCGCCTACCTGACCGAAAACTGCTGCGTCGGCCTGGGATTGGGCTGCGCGCAAGACAGCGCCGCCTGAGTTTTTTTAGCCGCACACCACCATGTTTCTAGGGATTTCGTGATGAAGGGACCCGCCGCTTGACCGACTTTCCCGCCCTCAATCCAGCCTTCGCCGACCGGCCGAGCCTCGCAAAGCTCGAGCCGGCCAAGGTCTCGACCCACCCGCCGCGCATCCTGCTGCTCTATGGCTCCCTGCGCGAGCGCTCGTTCAGCAAGCTCTTGGTCCTTGAGGCCCAGCGCCTGTTGGAGGCGATGGGCGCGGAGACCAGGATCTTCGACCCGGCCGGCCTGCCGCTCCCCGACGCAACACCGCCCGACCACCCCAAGGTCCAGGAGTTGCGGGCGCTCTCCGAATGGTCCGAAGGCCAGGTCTGGTGCAGCCCCGAGCGCCACGGCGCCATCACCGGGATCATGAAGGCCCAGATCGACTGGATCCCGCTGGAGATCGGCAGCGTGCGCCCGACCCAGGGCAAGACCCTGGCGGTCATGCAGGTCAGCGGCGGCTCGCAATCGTTCAACGCGGTCAACACCCTGCGGCTGCTGGGCCGCTGGATGCGGATGATCACGATTCCCAACCAGTCGTCGGTGGCCATGGCCTATCGCGAGTTCGACGAGAACGATCGCATGAAGCCGTCGAGCTATTACGATCGCGTCGTCGACGTGATGGAGGAGCTTTACAAGTTCACCCTCCTGACCCGCGATCGCGCCGACTACCTGGTCGACCGCTATAGCGAGCGCAAGGCGGCCGGTCGGCAGACCCACGAACACTGGCTCGGCGCCAAGGCCATGGAACACGAGACGGCCGAGGCTGTGGCATGAGCGCGTTCAACGCGCGAGCCGCGACCCTGGCCGACGCCCCGGCCATGGTCAGCATCTACAACCAGGGCATCGAGGACCGCATCGCCACCTTCGAGACCAGCCCGCGCGGGGTCGAGGCGGCGGAGGCCTGGCTGGCCAGCGGCCTGCCGGTCGTGGTGGTCACCGACACGGCCGGAGCGGTCGTCGGCTACGCGGCGACCTTCGCCTATTCCGATCGCTGCTGCTACGCCGGCATCGCCGAGTTCTCGGTCTATGTCGAACGTGGTCATCGCGGAACGGGCGTCGGCAAGCACGCCATGGCCGCCCTGATCGAGGCGGCCAGGGGCCAGGGCCTGCACAAGCTGCTCTCGCGCGTCTTCGTCGAGAATAGCGCCAGCCTGGGCCTTCTGCGCAGCCAGGGGTTCCGTGAGGTCGGCGTGCATCAGCGCCATGGCCAGCTCGATGGCGTCTGGCGCGACGTGGTCGCCGTCGAGCGCCTGATCGAGGCGTGATCACCCCGCGCCGCGCGGTGCTTCGGCTGGGGGTCACCCAGACCCTGGGCTATGCCTCCAGCGCCTATCTGCCAGCGGTGCTGGCCGCGCCCATGGCCAAGGATCTGGGCCTGGCCACGCCGACGGTGTTCGCCGCCTACGCCGGCGCGCTCCTGGTCACCGTGGCGCTCGGGCCGGCGATCGGCCGGCGCGTCGATCGCCATGGCGCGCGCGGCGTGCTCGTCCTCTCCAACCTCGTCCTGGCCGCCGGCCTGATCGCCCTGGCCTTGGCGCAAGGGGCGTGGATGCTGTTTGGCGCCTGGGCGCTGATCGGCCTGGGTATGGCGCTTGGCCTCTACGACGTCGCCTTCGCCGGTCTCGTGGGCTGGTTTGGCGCGGCCGCGCGCGGACCGATCACGGGCGTGACCCTGATCGCAGGCTTCGCCAGCACCATAGGCTGGCCCCTGACCGCCTTTGTCGCTGACCATCACGGCTGGCGCGCGGCGTGTCTGCTCTGGGGCGGGGCTCAGCTGCTGTTGGCCCTGCCGCTGCACCTTAGACTGCCCGCGGGGCCTGGAGAGGCCAACGAGGCGGCCGATCGTCCGACGCTGGTCCATACCGACCCGCCCCTCTCGGCGGTGCTCCTGTTGGCCAGCGCCTTCGCGGCGATGAGCGCGGTCGGCGCGGCTCTGGGCGCTCACCTGCCGCTGCTGCTCAAGGGGTTGGGCGCCACGCCAGGCCAGGCGCTCGCCGCGGCCGCCCTGGTTGGGCCGGCCCAGGTCCTGGCGCGACTAGTCGAATGGGGCCTGGCCCGGCGGCTGCATCCGCTGAACGCCGCCCGCATCGCCGTCGTGCTGCTGCCGATCGGCGCCGGTCTGGCCGTGGTGAGCGGCCCAGCGGGTCTGATGGCGCTCGCCGCGCTCTATGGGGCCGGCAACGGGCTCTTCACGATCGCCCGCGGCAGCGCGCCGCTGGCGTTGTTCGGGCCCGGCGGTTATGGCGCGCGCCTGGGGCTGATCGCCATGCCCGGTCGGCTGGCCCAGGCGCTCGCGCCGTTCGCCTTCGCCCTGGCGATGGGCGTTTCGGCCAGCGCCGCGCTGGCGGCCGCGTGCCTGGCCTGCCTTACCGCGCTCGCGCTGCTGGCGCCGCTGTCGACGCGTCCGGCCAAGTCCGCCAGGCCAGCCTGACCTCGCCGACGAAAGGGCGGGCGGCGTCATTGAACCTTCTCATTATTCGAGTATGTTGGAATTATGGAATCAAAAACCGCCGTCACCGCGCTCAGCGCCCTGGCTCACGAGGGGCGGCTGGCCATCTTCCGCCTGCTGATCAAGACCGGGCAGGGCGGTATGGCCGCCGGCGAGATCGCCCGCACCACGGGCATCCTGCCCAACACCCTGTCGTCGGGCCTCAACATCCTCAGCCACGCCGGGCTGATCGACTCCCGGCGCGAGGGTCGCTCGATCATCTACTCCGCCCGCTATGGGGCGATGACCGAGCTTTTGACCTTTCTGATGGACGACTGTTGCGGCGGCGCCCCGGAGGTCTGCGCCCCGCTCGGCGACATCCTGGCCCGCGCCGCCGACTGCGACGGGACCTGCCTTGCGCCCCTGGAGACGACGCCATGACCGCCCAGACCCGTCCCTACAACGTGCTTTTTCTCTGCACCCACAATTCGGCGCGATCGATCCTGGCCGAAAGCATCATGAACCGGGTCGGAGCGGGGCGCTTCGTCGCCTATTCCGCCGGCTCCATGCCGAGCGGCGAGGTCAATCCCCACGCCATCAGTCTCCTTCAGCGCCTCAACTACAAGACCGACCACTTGCGCTCGAAGGGCTGGGATGAGTTCTCGCTGGAAAGCAATCCCAACGCCCCCGAGCTCGATTTCGTGTTCACCGTCTGCGACAACGCCGCCGGCGAAGTCTGCCCGATCTGGCCAGGCCAGCCGATGAGCGCCCACTGGGGGATTCCCAACCCGGGCGACGCTGGCGGTTCCGAGGCCGAAATCGCCCTGGCGTTCGCCGAGGCCTACCGCCAGCTCAATAGCCGCATCACGCTCTTCTGCGCCTTACCAATGGCTTCGCTCGACCGCCTGTCGCTGCAAAAGCGCCTCGAGGAGATCGGCAAGTCGATCGCGCCGGACGAGAGCGCGGCTTAGGTTCACTACGCCGCGCGCGGCCTCCGACCAGGACCCCGGATGTCTATCTTTGAACGTTACCTCACGCTTTGGGTGGGGCTGTGCATCGTCGCCGGCGTCGCGCTTGGCCATGTCTTCGCCCCGGCCTTCCAGCTTATCGCCGCCGCCGAGATCGCCCAGGTCAACCTGCCGATGGCGGGCCTGATCTGGCTGATGATCGTCCCGATGCTGATCAAGGTTGATTTCGCGGCTCTGGGGCAGGTCGCCCGTCACTGGCGCGGGATCTCGGTGACCCTGCTGATCAACTGGCTGGTCAAGCCGTTCGGGATGGCGCTGCTGGGCTGGATCTTCATCAGCCAGCTCTTTCGACCCTATCTGCCCGCCGACCAGATCGACAGCTACATCGCCGGCCTGATCCTGCTGGCCGCCGCGCCCTGCACGGCCATGGTCTTTGTCTGGAGCAACCTGACCAAGGGCGAGCCGAACTTCACCCTGAGCCAGGTGGCGCTGAACGACACCATCATGATCGTGGCCTTCGCGCCGATCGTCGGCCTGCTGCTAGGGCTTTCGGCCATCACCGTGCCTTGGTCGACCCTGACCCTGTCGGTCGGACTCTACATCGTCGTGCCGGTCCTGGCGGCTCAGCTGATCCGCAAGGCCCTGCTGGCCAAGGGCGAGGCGGCCTTGAGCCGCTTCCTGTCGGTGCTGCAGCCGCTGTCGATCGTGGCGTTGCTGGCGACCCTGGTCATGCTGTTTGGCTTCCAGGGCGAGCAGATCCTCAAGCAGCCGCTGGTCATCGCCTTGCTGGCCGTGCCGATCCTGATCCAGGTCTATGTCAATTCCGGTCTGGCCTATCTGCTCAACCGCCTGAGCGGCGAGGCCCATTGCGTGGCCGGGCCCTCGGCCCTGATCGGGGCCAGCAACTTCTTCGAACTGGCGGTCGCCGCCGCCATCAGTCTCTTTGGCTTCCAGTCGGGCGCGGCCCTGGCGACGGTGGTCGGGGTCCTGATCGAGGTGCCGGTGATGCTCTCGATCGTGGCGATCGTGAACGCCTCCAAGCCCTGGTACGAGCGCGGCAAGGCCGTGCGCAAGGTCGCCGCCGCGCGCGGCGACACAGCCTTCAAAGCGTAAGACGGTGACCCATGAGCGACCCTGAATTCCCGGTGGTGATCTATCACAACCCGAGCTGCGGAACCTCCCGCAACGTCCTGGCCATGGTCCGCGCCGCTGGCTACGAGCCCACGGTCATCGAATACCTGCAGACCGGCTGGACCCATGAGCAGCTGCGCGACCTGGCCGGCGCGGCCGGCCTGACCTTCCGTCAATTGATGCGTACGCGCGGCACGCCGGCCGAAGAGCTTGGCTTGACCACCGATGGCGTCAGCGAGGACCAGATTCTCGACGCCATGATCGCCCATCCGATCCTGGTCAATCGGCCGCTGGTGGTCACGCCGCGCGGGGTCAAGCTCTGCCGGCCGTCGGAGGTGGTGTTTGATCTCCTCGATCGCCACCCCGCCAGTTTCATCAAGGAAGACGGAGAGATCGTCGACCTGTCGGGCCGACCCTAAAGGCGACGGGGGAGCGGGGAGGGCGCGCTTTGCGTTCGATCATGGACGTCATCCGGCGCGGGGCTAGTCTCTGCGCGCGACAGGAGGACGCTCATGCTTGAGTATCGCGTTACGGCCCGACGCGTGGACAACCACGGCTCCGTGGCTCAGGCCAAGGCCGCCGAGGTGGTGCTCGACACCGACCTCGCCGGCCGCTCGGACGCCTTCAATCCCGCCGAACTCTTTCTGGCCGCGATCGCCGCCTGCATGATCAAGGGCATCGAGCGCGTCACCCCGATGCTCGACTTTAATCTTCGCGGGGTCGAGGTGCGGCTGCACGCCGTACGCCAGGACGCCCCGCCGCTGATCGTCTCGGTCGACTACGTTCTGATCGTCGACACCGATGAGAGCGACCAGCGGCTCGAGCTCTTGCATAAGAACGTCCGCAAGTACGGCACCATCTCCAATACGGTCGCCCTCGCCACGAAGCTGGAAGGGATCATCCAAGCCCGACGATGAGGCGTCGGCGTGAGGGCCGTTTTCAGGAGCCTGAAGCGATCGCCGGAAGAGCTTGAGCGTTCGCACGGCCTCGTGCCTCGAGGGTTATGGGCGATGATTTTCTAGGACGGGGGAACGAGAACCGACCTGGGTCCAACATCACTCTGGAGGCTAGTTTCTGGAGATGAGCCAGCGGCGGCAATTGGCGCGTACTTGCCATTCACGCGCGACTGAAGAGCTTGGCTTGCTTGCGGATATGGGAAGCAGCGCGCTTTCGGGGATATCTAGAGAGCCTGCTTCGGCCCGCTTCCGGGAGAAACGATCCGCCCAGACCACGCGGCGCGCCTCGATAAGTCGTCGATTTCGCGGGAAAATGGCGCACCCGACACGATTCGAACGTGTGACCTTTGCCTTCGGAGGGCAGAGAAATGGGGCAAATTGGGATTTGCTGGGATTTCTTTGGCTCTGTTTTTATTGACTATTTGTCTCTAACGCTCCAGCGTCGTCCCACCCTGTTTTCCGTACTTTTTCCGTATTTTCCGTACGGCTTGACCATGGCGGCGAGGCGAGATGGCGGTCGATTTAAGCAAGGTGAAGGACCGAGACGCGCTCGCGCCCAGGCGTGAGCCGTACTGGCAACGCATCCGACCCGGATGTTTTCTGGGTTACAGGCCGTCTGTCCGAGAAGGTGCCGGCACCTGGGTTGCTCGCGCTTATGACGAAGAGATCAAGGCCTATCGCCTGAAGGCTATTGGTGACTTTGGCTTTCTGGCCGGGCGTGATCGGTTTGTTGCCGCCAAGAAGGAAGCCGAGGACTTCACGGCTATGGTGGAGGCCGGAGGGGGCGTCGAGCTGGCAGCCGAAACCGTGCGCGATGCATGCGAGCAATATGCCGAGATCAATACCGAAGCCGATGGGCGCTTCAAACGGCACGTCTATTCCGACCCAATAGCGAAGGTGAAGCTGTCCAAGCTGCGGCGCAGCCACCTCAAGGCTTGGCGCCAGCGGTTGGAGGACCGGCCCGCGCTCGTCACCCGCCGCAAGTCTGGCGATCAGCTTACACGTCCTCGTGCGCCAGCGTCGGTCAATCGGGACATGGCGATGCTGCGGGCAGCGTTGAATAAGATTCTAGCGCCCGGCACGCCGAATACGGAGGCCGCGTGGCACGAGGCGCTGCTGCCCATTCGAAACGCGGATCGGCAAAGGACGCTCTACCTGGACCGCGATCAGCGGCGTCGCCTTCTGGAAAACATCGAGGCGGAAATCGAACCGTTCGTCAGGGCTCTTTGCCTTTTGCCCCTTCGCCCCGGCGCGGTTGCTCGCCTCCTGGCATCAGATTTTGACGCGCGGACCGCTGAACTGACCATCGGGAAGGACAAAAGCGGCAAGCCGCGTCGGATTCTCTTGCCCGCCGCCGCCACGAAACTCTTTTCCGAGCAGGCGGCCGGGCGACCACCAGGCGCGCCGCTTTTCGTTCGCGCCAATGGCGTTTCTTGGGACCGTGACACCTGGAAGACTCCGGTCGCCGCCGCCGCTAGAAAGGCGGAGCTGCCCGCTGGCGTTACCGCCTACACATTACGACACAGCACGATCACCGATCTCGTCAATGCCGGCCTTCCCCTGCTGACCGTTGGGCAGATCAGCGATACGAGCGCAGAGATGATCGAGAGGCACTATGGCCATCTGAATCGCCGGGCCGCGACAGAAGCTCTAGCCGGACTTTCTTTATGATGGCTCCCGAGCACTGCAATGCCGTGCTAATCGCACAGCGCCTTTCCCTTGTTCACGTTGAGATCTGGCTTTGAACCCCGCCCGACTGTTCGCGATTGTCGAGGATCTCCGGCGCCAGACCGCGGAAGCGAACTGGTTCGAGTTCAAAGCCAACAATATCAACCCCGAGCGGATCGCTCTGACGATCTCAGGCCTGGCAAACGGCGCGCGGTTAGCGGACCGTGAAACGGCCTATTTGATCTGGGGCGTTGACGATGAAACGAAGAACGTCGTCGGCACGGCCTTCCATCCCGAAACAATGAAGGTCGCAAACCAGGGGCTGCAAATTTGGCTGGGTCAAATGCTTGATCCCTGTCCAAACCTCCAGTTCGAAGAACTCGAGCATCCCGAAGGCCGGCTGATCGTACTCTCCATCCCCGCCGCTACGACCAATCCCGTAGCCTATGATCGAACGGCCTATGTGCGCCTCGGCAGCGCCACGCCGAAGTTGGCCGACCATAAGGAAATCGAAGCGGCGCTTTGGGCGAAGCTCCGACCCTTCAATTGGGAACACGGCGTGGCGTTGAGCTTCGTCAGCGGCGACGACGTTCTCCAGAACCTGGACTACGCAGCGTACTTTGATCTTTCAAATCAGCGCCTGCCCGACAATAGAGCCGGCATTTTTGAACGCTTGGCGGCTGACCGGTTTATCCGCCATGAGACGGCCGAGCGGTGGGACATCACCAACCTTGGCGCTCTGCTCTTCGCCAAGAAGCTTTCGATCTTCAGCGGGCTTGATCGCAAAGCGGTCCGGATTATCCAATATGTTGGCAGTGTGTCAAACGGCGTTCAAAACTGACCCCCGATCGGCGTCCAATATTGACCCCTCTACGCTTTGTTCCCGGACCGGCGGCGAGGCGCGTAGCGGTCAGCTAGCGCAGCGCGTCGCCGCCTAGTGAGCCACTGATCTTTCAGCCGCCCGGAGGGGGTCTGGGGGAGGTTGAACAAGTTGTG